>DDXK01000086.1:0-26005 GCA_002347185.1 Desulfobulbaceae bacterium UBA2262
ACCTGTGCATGCTCTGCGGCAAGATCGGCATCGAGGGGGGCGGCCTAAACCCCCTGCGCGGCCAGAACAACGTTCAGGGTGCCTGCGACATGGGCGGCCTGCCCGGCGACCTGCCCGGCTACCAGAAGGTGAACAACCCCGAAGTCCTGGCCAAGTTCAACCAGGCCTGGGGCGTGGAACTGTCCAGCAAGCCCGGCCTGACCCTGACGGAGATCGTCGGCAAGGCCGGTCACGGCGACATCAAGGTGCTGTATATCATGGGTGAAAACCCCATGGTCTCCGACCCGGATCTGCACCATGTCGAAGATGCGCTGAAGAATACCGACTTCCTCATCGTGCAGGACATCTTCCTGACCGAAACGGCCCAGTTGGCCGACGTGGTCCTGCCGGCGGCTTCTTTTGCCGAGAAGGACGGTACCTTCGCCAACACCGAGCGGCGCGTGCAGCGGGTACGCAAAGCCATCGCCCCCATCGGTGAATGCAAGGCCGACTGGCAGATTCTCATGGATCTGCTCAATCGCCTCGGTATCGAGAAGCAGTATGCCGGTCCGGAGGAGATCTTCACGGAACTCGCTTCGGTCACGCCTTCCTACGCCGGCATCACCTATGCCCGCCTGGAGAAGGTCGGCCTGCAGTGGCCGGTGCCTTCCGAGGATCACCCGGGCACCCCGGTATTGCATACGGAAAAATTCACCCGCGGGAAGGGGCTCTTCATCGCTGAAGATTATATTCCGCCCATTGAGCTGCCGGACGAGGAGTTTCCGCTGCTCTTCACCACCGGCCGTGATCTGTCGCGCTACAATTTCAGCAGCATGACCGGCAAGACCCAGGAAATCGACGAGATCAGCCCCGAGTGCTTTGCCGAGGTGCACCCCGAGGATGCGGCGCGGTTTGGAATCACCGACAAATGCTGGGTCAGGCTTACCTCGCGGCGGGGTTCCGTCAAGATGCGGGCCATGGTGACTGACCGCACCCAGCAGGGAACGATCTTTACCACCTACAATCATCTGGAGGCCCTGGTCAATTTCCTGACCCTGGATGCCCTGGACCGTCTCTCCAGGACCCCTGAGTACAAGCTCTGCGCCATCAAGGTGGAGGTGCTCGGGAAGGAACGTCCGCAGTGAGTGAGTGCAGGGAACTGCCAGGGCTTTCATCGTGGCTGCGCATGATATTATGCAGTGGATCCGAGGGGGCGCCCCCTTTCTTGGTCCATCAAATTTTCACATAGATTGGAGTTAATGTATGGGACAAGCAAAAGATAAAAAATCAGGGACAATCATGGTCGTCGGCGGCGGTGTCGCCGGGGTCCAGGCAGCCCTTGATTTGACCGAGCTTGGCTACTATGTCTATCTGGTAGAAAAGTCCGCAGCCGTTGGCGGGGCCATGGCCCAGCTGGATAAAACCTTTCCCACCAACGACTGTTCGCTTTGAATACTCGCGCCTAAGCTGGTAGAGGCCGGTCGGTCTCCCAATATCGAAATCTTAAGCAACGCCGATCTTCTTTCCCTGGATGGAAAACCGGGCAACTTCACCGCCAGGCTCCGCTTGCGGCCGCGATACATCGATGCGGACAAATGCACCGCCTGCGGGCTTTGCACCAAGTACTGCCCCAGGCACCTGGTGGACCAGTACAACGAGGGACTGGCCATCACCCGGCCCATCCATATCGACTATCCCCAGGCCGTGCCCGCCACCTATTTCATCGACCCGGAAGCCTGTCTCTACCTGAAACACGGCGTCTGCCAGATTTGTGTCTGCACCTGCCAGAGCAAGGCCATCGACTTCAGCCAGAAACCTGAGGAAAAGGAGCTTTCCGTGGGGGCGGTGATCGTGGCCCCCGGTTTTGGCCGGATTCCTGACGAGACCCTGGCCAAGTACAGCTACGGCCAGCATGCCGACGTGGTGACCAGCCTGGAGTTCGAGCGCCTGCTCTGCGCCTCCGGTCCCTTTGAGGGCGAGCTCAAGTGCCTTTCCGACAGGCGCCACCCCAAGCGGATCGCCTTCATCCAGTGCGTGGGCTCCCGCGATCTGGGCTGCGACAACGGCTACTGTTCCTCGGTCTGCTGCATGTACGCGATCAAGGAGGCCATGGTTGCCAAGGAGCATGATCCCTCTGTGGATATCACCATCTACTACATGGATATGCGTACTCAGGGGAAGGGCTTCGATGCCGCCCAGAAGAAGGCCCAGGCCATGGGGATCAAGTTTGTCCGCGCCAAGGTGGCAGACGTCATGCCCTGGGAGAAGAACCTCAAGCTGACCTTCTCCACCATGGACGGCAGCCATGGCTTCGAGCCCTACGACATGGTCGTGCTCTCCGTGGGCCTCGACGCGCCGGCCGATGCCAGGAATCTTGCCAGGATCGCCGGCTTTGAGCTGAACAACTACGATTTCTGCAAAACCGAGACCTTTGCCCCTCTTCTCACCACCAAGCCCGGCGTCTTTGTCGCCGGCGCCTTCCAGGGGCCCAAGGATATTCCGGAGAGCGTCACCCAGTCCAGCGCTGCGGCCGGTCTGGTTTCCGGCCTGGTGATGAAGGACCGCGGCAAGGCCTTGGTGCACAAGAGCTATCCGGAGGAGAAGAAGATCGAGGACGAGGAGGTGCGCATCGGCGTTTTCGTCTGCCATTGCGGCATCAACATCGGCAGCGTCGTCGATGTGCCCTCGGTGGAAAAGTATACCGACGGCATGGAAGGCGTTGTCTACCATGCCCAGAGCCTCTACAGCTGCTCCCAGGACGCCCAGGAGGTTATCAAGGAGAAGATCAGGGAGCACAAGCTGAACCGTATCGTGGTTGCCGCCTGCTCTCCGAGAACCCACGAGCCGCTTTTCCAGGAAACCCTGAAGGATGCCGGCCTGAACCGCTGCCTTTTTGAGATGGTCAATATCCGCGACCACTGCTCCTGGGTACATGCCAACGAGCCCGAGGCCGCGACCAGGAAGTCCATGGATCTGGTACGGATGGGCATTGCCAAGGCCCGCCACATCCAGCCGCTTCCCGAGCAGACCGTGCCGGTCACCGACAAGGCCCTGGTTTTGGGTGCCGGCGTGGCCGGTCTCACCGCGGCCCTTACCCTGGCCGAGCAGGGCTTCCACACCTATGTGATCGAGAAGGAAGACAAGGTCGGCGGCCACCTCCAGCATCTTGCCTATACCCTGCAGGGCGAAAAAGTCAGCACCGTGCTGAGCGACCTTGCCGACAAGGTGAAGAAGAACAAGAAGATCGAGGTCTTCACCAACAGCGAACTCACCGCGGTGAGCGGTTTCGTCGGCAACTTCTCTTCGGTGGTCGCGAACCGGAAGGGCAAGTCCACCTCGGAAATGACCATTGACCACGGGGTGATCATCGTCGCCACCGGCGGCCGCGAGCACCGACCCGAACTGGTGCTCGGCAACCAGATCAAGTACTCCGATGCCATTGTCACCCAGCGCGAGCTTGAGCAGCGCCTGGCCGGCAAGGGCAAGGTCAAGGCGCCCAAGTCCGTAGTGATGGTGCAGTGCGCCGGCTCAAGG
Source organism: Desulfobulbaceae bacterium UBA2262 (assembly GCA_002347185.1). Classification (GTDB taxonomy): domain Bacteria; phylum Desulfobacterota; class Desulfobulbia; order Desulfobulbales; family Desulfurivibrionaceae; genus UBA2262. The sequence continues at coordinate 3,514 of DDXK01000086.1, forward strand.
GGCGATGATCTGAACTACTGCAGCAAGGTCTGCTGCAGCCACGCAGTGAAGAACGCCTTGAAGATCAAGGAGCTTGATCCCGCCTCCCAGGTGGTGGTCCTCTACCGCGACATGCGCACTTACGGCTATGCCGAGGATGCCTACCGCGAGGCCCGCGAGAAGGGCGTGGTCTTCATCCCCTACTCGCTGGACAACAAGCCGGTCATCAAGGGCAGCGGCAAGAAGATGACCGTGACCTTCCATGATCCCATCCTCCGGGAAGAGGTGAGCATGAATCCGGAGCTGATCGCCCTGAGCGTGGGCATCGTCCCGGAAGGTACCGAGGAGCTCAGTAAGCTCTTGAAGATTCCGGTGAACGAGGACAAGTTCTACCTGGAGGCGCACGTCAAGCTGCGGCCGGTGGAGCTGCCGGTGAGCGGTGTCTATGTCTGCGGTCTGGCCCACTCGCCCAAGCCGGTGGACGAGATCATCGTCCAGGCCCAGGCCGCGGCGGCCAAGGCTTCCATTCCTCTGGTCAAGGGCTGTGTCTCTGTCGAGCCCACTGTTTCCAGCGTGGACAAAGAGGAGTGCATCGGCTGCGGACTCTGCGAATCGCTCTGCCCCTATCAGGCGATCCGCATCGTCAAGGACGAAAACGGCAAGCGCAAGGCCGAGACCATCACCGCCTCCTGCAAAGGCTGTGGGATCTGCGCCTCGCACTGCCCGGTGTTCGCCATTTCCATGGGCGGCTTCACCGATGAACAGATAACCGCACAAATCACCGCCTTTGGTGAAACCAAGGAGGCTTAATCGTTATGAGCAAGAATGATTTCAATCCCAGGATCCTGGGATTTCTCTGCAACTGGTGCTGCTACGCGGCCGCTGACAGCGCCGGGGTTTCCCGGTATCAGTATCCGCCCAATCTGCGCACCATCCGGGTGATGTGCACCGGCCGGCTCGACGCGGCCTTTGTCTTGCGCGGTTTTGCCGAAGGTGCCGACGGCATCTTCACAGGCGGCTGACAACTCGGTGAATGTCATTACCAGGTTGGTAATTACGACGCGATGGGTGTGAGTGCATTGGTGAAGAAGGTATTGAGCGAGGTGGGCCTCAAGCCGGAGCGGTTTGATCTGCAGTGGGCTTCCGCTGCCGAGGCGCCCCGTTTTGTGAAACTGATCACCGAATTCACCATGCGGGTGAAAGAGCTTGGTCCGATCGGCCAGGTGGAGGGCATTGCTCCCGAGGAGTTGAAGGGAAGGCTCGACAAGGCCCTTGCCCTGGTGAGCGACAGGAAGCTGCGCGTCGCCTTCGGCAACGCCACCAAAACCATCCGCAAGGAAGGGAATTTCAATCAGGAGTTCATCTCCGGAGTTATCGAGGACAAACTCGGCAAGACGATCAGCAGTGGCTTGTAGGAAAAGAGTCTGGCCTGCCAGGCAGGTGAAGACAAAAAAAGGGGCTGACCATCTACGGTCAGCCCCTTTTTTTTGTCTATGAAGATCTTGCCCGCCTTCTTCGTTCTTGCAAAGAAGAGAAGGGGATCAAGACCCTGCCTGGAAGGAGGGTCCCGATACGCAAGGCAGGAATTATTTCTGGACGACGTTTGCCGCAGAGGGACCCTTGGGTCCATCAACAACATCAAAAGTCACCCGGGCGCCTTCCTGCAGGGACTTGAAGCCCTGGGCCTGAATGGCGGTATGATGCACGAAAACATCCTTGCCGCCATCCTGCTCGATAAAACCAAAACCCTTGGAATCGTTGAACCACTTTACTGTGCCTTCAGCCATTTTGTACTACTCCTTTGTGCTTGGTTCCAATGCGGAACCACTTTGTTGTAAGCAGGCCGACGAAAAAAAATTTCGAGCAGCCTGAAAGAGCCGAGGCATCACCTGATACTTCGACCGGATGTCCAGTTTCCCGGACAAAGAATATTTATCGTTGCGCCGGCTTGCCGAGACCGAAATCAAAGCTGCAGGACTTGGCGCGCCGGGTGTTTTTGGCACGACCCGGGGCCGCGGCAGTGCCTGGTTTCCTTCTTGTCGGCATCTGGCGGGGAAATCTTTCCCGTTTTTCTTCGCGGAGCTCTTCTTCCGTTGCCGGGGCGAGGGTGGGAGTGGTCTGGCGGAGCATCTTTTTGCCCAGGCAGTTTTCGATGAGGGAGATCATCTTGCCGTCGTCGTGGCTGGCAAAGGTGAAGGCTTCGCCCGTCCGGGTGGCCCGTCCGGTCCGGCCAGTCCGGTGCGTATAGGTTTCCGCCGTATCGGGTACGTCATAGTTGATGACGTGGGAGATTCCCAGTACGTCGATGCCGCGGGCGGCGATGTCAGTGGCGACCAGAATCGTGAAGGTGCCGTTCCGAAAGCCGTCCAGGGCCTGCTGCCGTTTCTGCTGGGAAAGATTGCCCTGCAGGGAGGCTGCGCTGAAGCCGGCCTTTTCCAGGTGGAGGGCCAGGCTTTTCGCCTTGTGCTTGGTGCGGGTGAAAATAAGGGTGCAGGCCATTTCCCGTTCGCTGATGATGCTCTTCAAAAGGGAGGTCTTCTGCTCCTTGGCAACCTGGAAAAGGTAATGGGAGATGGTCGGTGCCGGCAGGGTGTGGTTGAGCTGCACTGTGGTCGGGTTCTGCAGGATTTCTTCCGCCAGATGGCGAATTTCCTTGGGCATGGTTGCGGAAAAAACCAGGGATTGCCGTTCCCTGGGCAACTGCCGGATGATCCTTTTGATGTCGGGCAAAAAGCCCTTGTCGAACATGTGGTCCGCCTCGTCCAGAACCAGAACTTCGATGCCACCGAGGGTGAAGGCCTTTTCGTTGAGCAGGTCGAGCAGGCGGCCCGGACAGGCGACGATGATTTCCGCTCCGGCCCGTACCGCTTTGATCTGCGGCATCTTGCCGACGCCGCCATAGATGACCACGCTGGTCAGGCCGGTAGCCTTGGCCATCCTGCCGATATTGTCGTGGATTTGTTCAGCCAGTTCCCTGGTGGGGGCGACGATCAGCGCCCGTAATTTCTTGCGGGGCCCGTCCAGCAGGCGCTGGAGCATGGGCAGGACAAAGGCGGCGGTCTTGCCGGTGCCGGTCTGGGCCAGGCCGAGGATGTCGCGGCCGGCGAGGATGGGTGGGATCGCCTCTTTCTGGATGGGGGTGGGGGCGGTATAGCCACAGGCGGCAATGCCGGCACTCACCTTGGGGTGAAACTGAAACTCTGTAAAACTCATTCATGCTCCTTCGCGAAAATTATGATTTTCGCTCTGTTTCTTGGTGATCGGCCAGGGCTTTTCCCTGGCTTCTCGCTCCGGATCTGCCTGAGGCAGCGCGGAGTATATATTTCTGATGTTTATGAAGTGGTTGGGCCCCGGGAATAGTCGTTGCCTCCTACCAGCGCTTGCCAAACCGGTCATCCCGGGGGCGCGCCTCTCTGACCACGAGGTGGCGGTCATTGAGCATTGAGCCGTGCAGGGTCTGCCGGGCGGCGTCACCTTCGCTCCTGTCCGCCATCTGCACATAGGCAAAGCATTTTGACTGTCGGGTGAAAAGATCACTGATGAGGTTGACTTTCCGCACCGCGCCATGCAGGCTGAAAAGGGCGCGAAGCTCAATTTCCGTCATGGTGTGGCAGAGGTTGCCGACATAAAGTTTCAAACGGTTCTCCGGTTCAGCATTCAGCAGAAACTTCGACGGCAACGGACGATGTAGAGAAAACAACGAGAGTCAGCGAGGATAACCTGTGAGGAGTTTGCTTCTACTTGAGATAATGTTGTAAGTCACTATACTCCTTTGCGGCCTTTATGCAAGGAAATAAAAAAAGAAACAGTATTTTCCCGCCGTCCCGAATGCGCCGGGGGGAAACAGGCCCGGCGCTGGGGATCTCCTTTCTCCCTCAATCGCGATCCAGCTCCCGCCGCACGGCCAGGCCGATGCGTTCCAGGATGTAGGGTTTTCGGACATAGCTGCCCGACCCCAGGGCCAGGGCTTCTTTTACCCGCTCCGTTTCGGCATAGCCGCTGAGGATGATCGCCTTCTGGCCAGGGTGGAGCGCCAGCGCCTGCCGGTAGGTTTCCAGGCCGTCCATGCCGGGCTCCATGATCATGTCGAGGACCAGGAGATCCACCTGGTGCCGGCTGAGGAATTCCAGGGCCTCTTCACCGCTGGCCGCGGCCCGCACCTGATAGCCAAGCCGTTCCAGCATGGCGACGGCCAGTTCCCGCTGTTCCGGCACGTCGTCCACCACCAGCAGCGACTCCCCTCTGCCCCGGTAGCTTTCCAGCGGCGTCTGGGGCAGGGGAGAGCATTCCTCCCGGCAGGCCGGAAAATAGAGGGTAAAGGCGCTCCCTTCTCCTTCCTTGCTCTCCACATCGATATACCCATGATGGTCCTGCACCGTGCCCCAGACCACGGCCAGACCCAGTCCGGTGCCGCTGCGGCCCATGACCTTCTTCGTGTAGAAGGGTTCGAAGATCTTGCGCAGATCCTGAGCGTTGATGCCTTTGCCGGTATCGGCGACGATGAGTACCGCATAATCGCCTCCCCGCACCTCGTCGTAGCCATGGACGGGCGCGCTCAGGTAGCGGTTCTCCGTGCGTACCGTCACTTCTCCCTGCAGCGGGATCGCCTCTGCCGCGTTGGCGAGCAGGTTCATGACCGTTTTGCTCAGATGCACCGGCGAGCCCTTGACATGGAGAAGATCGTCGGCAAGTTCGGCATGGAAGCGCACGCCGGGGTGGTGGCTGCAGATCTTTTCGTACTCCGGGGTGAGGAGGAACTCGCGCACGAGCTGATTGAGGTTGACCACCTCGGCCACCGCCACTCCCCGGCGGGCCAGGGTCAGCAGATCCTGGATGGTGGCCGCCCCGCGCAGGCCGGAATGGTGGATGCTGTTGGCGTAGTTGCGCAGAGGGCTCTCCGGCGCGATGTTCATCAGCAGCATCTCGGAATAGCCGACCAGAATCCCCAGGACGTTGTTCAGGTCATGGGCCACCCCTCCGGCCAGGTTGCCCAGGGCCTCCATTTTTTCAGCCCGGCCCAGGCGCAGTTCGAGCTGCCTCCGTTCTTCCTCGGTCCGGTGGCGCTCCTCCGCCTCGCGCCTGAGTTCCTCATTGGCCTTTTCCAGCTCGGCGGTGCGAAGGGCAACGCGGGACTCCAGGGTATCGCGGGTGCTGCGTACCTGGGCGATCAGGTGGTTGAAGGCCTTGCCCAGGTCGGCGATTTCGTCGCTGCCGCTTATCGGCACCGGGGCCGGCTCCTCCTCGCCCGAGGCGATCCTTTGAAAATGACCGGAGATGCCGGTCAGCCTCCGGGAAACGACAAAGTGGAAGACCGCGGCGATGGAGGCGAAGAGCAGGATCAGGCCTGCGGAGAGAATGAGCAGGGAGCGATGGGCGTTGGCGGCCAGGGTTTTCTCGAGCTTTTCCACGGGAACCGCAACCATGTCCAGGCCGGCAAGATCACCGGCCCTGCGGTGAAAGTTCCCCTCCGGGCCGTAGATGCGCAGGAGTTCCGCCGGCGCCTCCTTGGGGTCTCCATGGCAGCGCAGGCATTCCTCCTTGATCCAGCGGGGTTTGAAATGGGTCAGGTAGTGCCGGCCGTCGATCACCATTTCCTGCACCCTTTGCGTCATGGCCGGGTTCTCCTTGAAGTAGGCGATGACCTGCAGCTCGTCCGCACCAGCCCGGTTGACGGGGTTGCGCGGGTTGTCAGAGGAGAAGCGGATGATGTAGTCGGGAAAATGTTGCCGGACCTTTTCGAAGACGCTGCGGGAGATGTAGGAGGTCGACATGGTTTCCGGGCGGAAGTTATCCTTGCCGAGCAGGGATTCCATGGCAGGACGGATTTTTTCCCCGGCATAGGAGCGGATCGCCAGGTTGAATTCCAGGGCGAGTTCGGCCTGGCGCAGGATCAGCTCGGTGGCGTGCTTGCGGTTGGCTTCATAGACCTGCCGGAAGGCGAAAACGGAAAAAAGGAGGGCCAGCAGGGCAAAGGGCAACAGAAAACGGGTTCCGATACTTTTCACGCTATCTCCCATGGGGCGAAGGGTCTATTTATCCGCTCGGCTGGCTGGACGGCAGCCGCTCTGACGCCAGTGCCGCCGGCCTTTGCCGGAAGGGAGGGGAAGAAGGAGCGCGGTTCATGAAACCAGCCAGCTTTCCTCTTGGCCCGGAGCAGGACCAGGAGCCCTGGGACAGGGTAGCAGAATCGCGTTTTTTTGAAAATCCATATCCGCTGGTTGCGCATACATAGGCGGCAGCGTGGGGCGAAACCAGCGACAAATCCAGCCCCGGGCTACTGCTCCAGCACCCCGGCGATGTCGGGCAGGGCCTGCTTCATGAGATCCTGCATGGTGGCACGCAGCATGGCCTCGGCGAGACGGTCCCGCTCCTTGATGGCGATATCGGTGCTGTTTGCCTTGTAGCGGAAGATGCGGGCCGGAGCGCCGGGCCTGGAGACGGTGATGGCGAGGCTGATGGTGCAGGAGCCGTCCACCCGGGAGATGTTGGTTTTCTGCTCCACATCGATGCTGGCCTCGTTGATTTCCACCACCTTTGCCCCTGGCTCGGGCAGGGCCTTCTGGACAAGCACCCGGTAGCCGGACCTGTCCAGCTCCCGGCCCAGGGCGGTTTGCACCAGACCGGCCGGCGAAACGCCGCTCCAGAGGGTGTCGATGGGGTTGCCGTCCCGGTTTATCACGGTGCCGATGGGCCAGGCCCCGGAGGCTGAGGGAGGTTGGGTCTCCGCGTTGATCAGGAAGAGCTCGCCGCCGGCGTGGCGCTGGGGGGTGATGGGCTCGTAGCGCATGACCACCTGTCGGGTATAGGTGGCGCAGGCCCCGGCAACGAGGAGCAGGGGCAGGCAGAGGAGCAGGAGCTTGCGGGAGATGGGGCAATGGTTCATGGGTTCCTCCAGAAGAAAATTTTTCCTGAAATGAAGGGTGGTGATGCTGGCTGGGCCAGGCGCTACATATCTTCCTCGTCCTCGGCGGCGCTTTGCACGGCGAGCTGGCCGCAGGCCGCGGAGATGTCCGCGCCGCGGGACTCCCGGATCAGGGCGGTGATGCCCGAGTCGCGCAGGGCTTTCTGGAAAAGCTCAACCCGCTCCCGGGGCGGGCTCTGATAGGGGAAAACCTCGTTTTCGTTGTAGGGCAGCAGGTTGACCTTGCAGCGCAGCCCGTGCAGTTTTTTGATCAGGAGCTTGGCATGTTTCAGCGAATCGTTGAGATCCTTGATCATGATGTATTCGATCATCACCTTGCGCCGGCTGGGCAGCGGATAGGCGCGGCAGGCGGCGAGCAGCTCGTCCACCGGGTAGGTTTGGTTTATCGGCATCAGCTCGTTTCTCGTTGCGTCGTCGGCCGCGTGCAGGGAGATGGCGAGATTCACCGGCACCGCCTCGCCCAGGGGCACGAGCTTGGGGATGATGCCGCAGGTGGAGACCGTGATCCTGCGGCTGGAAAAATCAAGCCCCCGCTGTTCCATGAGGATCCTGAGCGCCCGGATCAGGTTGTCGAAGTTGGCCAGAGGCTCGCCCATGCCCATGAAGACCAGGTTGTTGATCCGGTTGCAGCCCTGATTTTTCACCCTGTCGCTGATGGCCTGGACCTGACCCACGATCTCGCTGGGCCTGAGGTTCCTGATAAAACCCATGGTGCCGGTGAGGCAGAATTTGCAGCCCATGGCGCAGCCCACCTGGGAGGAGACGCAGAGGGTGAGGCGGTCTGCTTCCGGGATCAGCACCGATTCGATGAGGCTGCCGTCGGCGAGGCGAAAGCCGAATTTGCTGCTGCCGTCGCCGGAATGTTCCTCCACCTCCGGGGCCAGGCGGCTGATGACGGCATTTTCGGCAAGTTCCGCCCGCAGCTCCTTGGAGACGTCGGTCATCTGGGAAAAGTCGCTGATACCGGGCCGGTAGAGCCAGGCGAAGATCTGCTGGGCCCGGAAGGCGGGCCAGCCCCGCGTCTGCACCCAGTCGCGCAGTTCGGCCAGGGTGAAGTCTTTGAGGTCGGGTTTCTCCATTACAGGGCTCGCAGGTATTCTGGTTTGAGCTGCGTATGGCCGGCCAGGGCCAGGTCGATGGCCGCCAGGACCGCCTCCTTGTCCCGGGGCAGGCGGGCATTGATGGGCAGATAGTTGGAGGCATGGTTGCTCTGCAGCTGGCCCCGCTTCACCTCGATGTGCTCCACCATGGTCCGCAACTCGGTCAGCATTGCCATGCAGCCAGGAAGGTGAAATTCACCCGCTTTTTCAAGGCGATCAATTTCGGTGTTGCTAAGGAGCATCAGGGTGAGGATGCCGATCTGGTTGGGCTCCATGGCGGAAAGCACCCGGCCGGTGGCGCGGGCATGCTCCTGGGAAAGGGCTGCTCCCGCGATGCCGAGCAGGGCGGTGACGGAAAAGAAGAGGCCTGCCGCGTGCAGCCGCTCGGCAGCCTCGATCATGGCCGCGGCATCGGCGCCCTTGTTGATGGCGGCAAGCACCCCGTCGTGTCCGCTCTCCAGCCCCATGTAGACCCGGTTCAGGCCAAGCGCCTTCAGCGCACGGAGCTGTGCGATGCTCTTGTTGCGGATTGCCCTGGCGTTGCCGTAGAGGCTGATCCGCTTGACCCAAGGCAGCCTTGCCCGGATCTTTTCGAGCAGCGAAACCAGCCTGGCCTGGCTCAAGGCGAGTACATCGCCATCCGCCAGAAAAACCCGGCTCTGTCTTGTGCAGTACCGGGCCGCAAAATCGAGGTCCGCGGCAACAACCGCCTCTTCCTTAATGCGGAAGGCCACATCCTTATATGTGCCGCAGAAGGTGCAACGGTTGTGCGAGCAGCCGACGGTCACCTGCAGGATGATGCTGTCCGCCTCGCTGGGCGGGCGGATGATGTGGTCGCCTTCGTAGTGCATGTTTCAGCTATAAGCCTGCAGCTTTCAGTCCTCAGCTGACGGCTGCCCCAATCAACCGTTGTTCTTTTCGAACTCGCGCATGAAGGCGACCAGCTTCTCCACCCCTTCCCTGGGGAAGGCGTTGTAGATGGAAGCGCGGCAACCGCCCACGGAACGGTGCCCCTTGAGGCCGTCAAAGCCGGCGGCGGTAGCCTCCTTGATGAACTTGGCCTCAAGCTCCGGTGTGGGCAGGTTGAAGGGGATGTTCATCAGGGAGCGGGAGCCGACCTGGGCATGGCCACGGTAGAAATCGGTGGCGTCGATGGCCTGGTAGAGGATAGCAGCCTTTTCTCTGTTGAGCTTCTCCATGGCCGCAATGCCACCGAGCTTCTTCATCCATTTCAGGACCAGCCCCACCACGTGGATGGCGAAGCAGGGGGGGGTGTTGAACATGGAGCCGTTGTCGGCATGGGTCTTGTAGCGCAGCATGGTGGGGACAGACTCCGGGGTGCGGTCGAGCAGGTCCTCGCGGATGATGACCACGGTAACCCCGGCCGGTCCCATGTTTTTCTGCGCGCCGGCATAGACCAGCCCGAAGGGGGTGATGTCGAACTCGCGGGAAAGGATGTCCGAGGACATGTCGGCGATGAGCATCTTCTCGCACTTGGGCATACTGGCAAACTGGGTGCCGTAGATGGTGTTGTTGGTGACGAAATAAAGATATTCCGACGCAGGATCAACGCTGTAGTCGCCATCCTTGGGGACATGGTTGAAGGTGCTCTCTTCGCTGGAATAGGCCACCTGGATCTTGCCGAAGAGCTTGGCCTCCTTGATCGCCTTCTTGGCCCAAACGCCGGTATTGAGGTAGCTGGCGCTCTTGCCCGGGCCGAGCAGGTTCATGGGGATCATGGCGAACTGGGTCGAGGCGCCGCCCTGCAGGAAGAGGACCTTGTAGTTGGCCGGGATCTTCATCAGCTCGCGCAGGTTGGCCTCGGTTTCATCCACCACGGCGATGAAGTCCTTGGAGCGGTGGCTCATCTCGATGAGACCCATCCCCTTGTCGTTGAAATTGACGATATCCTTGGCAGCCTGGGTAAGCACCTCGCAGGGAAGGGTGGACGGTCCGGCGCTGAAGTTGTAAATTCTCTCAGGCATGATTTTCTCCTTTCTGGATATATGGTATGGTGTTCGGCACCTGTCTGGGGAATGGGCTGACGCCGCCATTTTTTTTGCGGCGCGGCTCGATTGAAACAGCGAAATTTACCGGAAACCAGGAAGAAGGACAATCCTTTTCTTTGTCAAATCGGAAGGATCTCCCTTGCAACAGATGACTCCGCATGCTGACAACACCCGCTGACACCCCCGTGACCGAGCCGGTTCTCGCCCTGGTTGGCCCTACGGCCGTGGGCAAGACCGCGCTTTCCCTGCGGCTGGCCGAGCGCTTTTCCTGTGAGATCGTGGGGCTGGACTCCATGCAGGTCTACCGGCAGATGGACATCGGCACCGCCAAGGCCAGCCCGGAGGAACGGGCCAGGGTTCCCCACCACCTCATCGACCTGGTCGATCCCGACGGGGAGTACCATGTGGCCCGCTATTTCAAGGACGCCATTGCCGCCTGCCGCGGGATTGTCGCCAGGGGGAAAACTCCGCTGCTGGTGGGCGGCACCGGGCTTTACCTGAAGGCCCTCGAACAGGGGCTTTTTGAGGCCGAGGCCGGTGACGAGGCGGTGCGCCTGCGCCTGAGGGCACGACTGGCAGAGGAGGGGAGGGCGAGACTCCATGCCGAGCTGGCCGAGCGCGATCCTGCCTCCGCGGCCCGGATACATATAAATGATACACAACGCCTGCTGCGGGCCCTGGAGATTGTCGAAACCACCGGTCGGAGCTGGAGCGAGCATCTTGCCGGGCAACAGGGGGCGCCGGCCTTGCCCCGGCTGCTCAAGCTCGGCCTGCTTGGCGAGAGGGCGCAGCTCTACGCCAGAATCGAGCGCCGGGTGGCGCAGATGGTGGATGCAGGCCTGCTTGACGAAGTGCGCTCGCTGCTGGCCCAGGGCTATCCTGGCTCCCTGAAAGCCATGCAGGCCATCGGGTACCGCCACATGGTCAACTTTCTCGCCGGCGCCTGGGGCTGGGAAGAGGCCCTGCGGCTGCTGGCCCGGGACACCAGGCGCTACGCGAAAAGGCAGCTCACCTGGTTCAAGGCCGATCCCGGGCTGCGTTGGTTCGCCCCGGAGGACGAGCCGGGGATCTTTGCCGCGGCCGCCGAGTTTCTCCGCTGACCTTGTCGCAAGCGAGGGGGATATGAATATACCGAACTTCATCACCATCATCAGGATATTGCTGATCCCGGTGCTGGCCATTTTTTTGTTGGAGGGCCGGCTGCTTGCCGCCTTCTGGGTCTTTGTCGCCGCCGGGGTCAGCGATGGGCTGGACGGCTTTCTCGCCAGGGCGCTCAGGCAAAAGACCGATTTCGGCGCCTTCCTGGATCCCATCGCCGACAAGCTCCTGCTCATCACCTCCTTCGTCACCCTGGCCGTGCTGGGTATATTGCCCAAGTGGCTCGCCGTCCTGGTGGTGAGCCGGGACATCCTCATTGTCGGCGGCATCGGTGTCCTCATGCTCTACGAGCGTCCCATTGATATCAAGCCCGCCTTTGTCAGCAAGATCACCACCTTTCTGCAGCTGCTCACCGTGGTTCTGCATCTCGGCCAGGAATATGCGGCCCCGCTCTTTGCCCTGCGGCACTATCTGATTCTCCTGACCGCGTCTTTCACCATTCTTTCCGGAGCCCATTATCTGATCAGGGGGTTTGCCATTCTCGGCAACCCCGATCTTGCGCAGCGCCAGAAGAAGAGCGACTGATTTACCTTCACCCTGACGATGTCCACGGAGTGCCATGTCTTCGAATCCGCACAAAATATGGGAAGTCGTCGAGCTGCCGCCCGGCAGGGCAGAGGCCCTGGCCAGGGATTTGGGGCTGCCAATCCCTTATGCCGCCCTGCTTCTCCAGCGGGGGATAGAGAGCCGGGCGCAGGCCGCGGCTTTTTTTTCCGCAACCCTGGCGGATCTGCCTTCGCCTTTTCTCATGCTGGGCATGAGCGCAGCGGTGCAGGTCGTGGCCGAAGCCCTGCGCAGGCAGCGACCGGTGGTGGTCTATGGCGATTACGATGTTGATGGCGCCACCGGCGCGGCAATCCTCACCCTTTTCCTGAAGGAAATCGGTTTCAGGCAAGTGCTCGCCTGCCAGCCCCTCCGCCTGGAAGAGGGCTATGGCCTGCATCTGCGGGCACTGGAGCGCAGGCTTGCGGAAAATAGTCCTGGCGGTGGTCAGGCAGGCCTGCTGATCACCGTGGATTGCGGCATCTCCGACGCGGTGGAGGTGGCGCGCCTCAAGGAGAGAGGCTGGTCAGTCATAGTCACCGACCACCATCAACCGCCGGAAAAACTGCCGGAGATGGCCGACGCCATTCTCAATCCCCTGCAGCCCGGCTGCCCCTTTCCGGATAAGCACCTGGCCGGGGTGGGGGTTGCCTTTTATCTGCTCATGGGCATCAGAAGCCATCTCGCTGCGCAGGGCCATTTTCTGGGGGCAACGGTAAAGCCGAATCTCAAGGAATTTCTCGATCTGGTGGCCATCGGCACGGTGGGGGACATGGTGCCCCTGACCGGGACAAACAGGATACTGGTGCGCGCCGGCCTCGAAGTGCTGGCCGGCAGCACCAGGCCCGGGGTGCGGGAGCTGTTGCGCTCCGCCGGCATCAAGGGGGCGGTGGTCAGTTGCGAGGATATCGGCTATCGCCTGGGGCCTCGCCTCAACGCGGCCGGCCGTCTTGGCGACGCCGCCAGGGCGCATGCCCTGCTGGTCAGCAGTGATTCGCAGCAGGCGCGCAGGCTGGCCGAGGAACTCACCGGGGAAAATGAAAGGCGGAAAGAACTCATCGAAGAGCTTTGCGGGCAGGCTATCCCCATGGCCGAGGCAAAACTGGGCCAGGGCCGCCAGGGGCTGGTTCTGGTGGGCGAAAAGTGGCATGCCGGGGTAATCGGCATCGGGGCCGCTCGCATCGTGGAGCGTTTCCATCGGCCGACCCTGGTCTTTGCCCGGCAGAAGAATGGCCAGCTCAAGGGTTCGGGCAGGTCGGTGCCAGGTCTCAATCTCCATAAGGTTCTTTCGGAAGTGCAGGATATTTTCACGCAGTTCGGGGGACATGCGGCAGCGATCGGGCTCAGTCTGCCCGAAGAGCGGCTGGCTGAACTGGAAGAGCGTTTCGAAGCCAGCCTGGCGCGCCATTTGCGACCGGAGCTAAAGCAGGCCAGGCTCGAGCTTGCCTGGCAAGGAAAGCCGGAAGAGATGGGCGGCAAGGAGTTCCACAATTTTTATGAAAGACTGGGGCCGTTCGGCATGGGCAATCCGGAACCGGTTTTTGCCGTGGTCGGCAGAGTTGAGGAAGCCCGTGAGGTTGGCGGCAAACATCTCAAGTTCAGGATGAAGCTCAACGGTGCGAGTTATGACGGGATCGGGTTCGGTCTGCTCGATTTTCTTTCCCTGGCCGAGGACGAAGAGCGGCTGGCCGTCGCCTTCAGGTGGCGGAAAAATTTCTTCCGGGGCGAGGAGCGCTGGGAGCTGGAAGCGCTCGATTTCCAGAAGACAACCATCTGATTTTATTATTTTTTCAAAAACTATACATAATATACATTATGCGACATTGTGTATTGAGGTGAAATCTCTCCCTCAAATTTTCAAGCCTTTGCCCAAGCATTTTTCCTGATTTTTTGTTAAAGGGGTTTGATGTTTCGGGCTCGCTGTTTCCATGGTGCAACTTTGCGAACCTGGGGCCCGTTTTCTCAAAAGCAAAACCATCGTCAAACACAAAGTCTTTTCCTTGGGCTTTGTCTTATTAAAAAATGGAGATCGAAATGAACCGTGAGATCTATCAGGAGCCCCTGGTCAGCCGCTACACCAGCCGTGAGATGCAGGAGCTTTTTTCCGAGCGCAACAAGTTCGAGACTTGGCGCCGCTGCTGGCTTGCCCTGGCCGAGGCGCAGCACGAGCTGGGTCTTGCCGATATCGTCACCAGGCCCATGCTCGACGAGCTCCGGGCGCACCTCACCGACATCGATTACGAGGTGGCCGCGAAAAAAGAAAAGGAAATCCGGCATGATGTCATGGCCCACGTCTATGCCTACGGCCTGAAATGCCCCACTGCCGAGCCCATCATCCACCTCGGCGCCACTTCGCAGTTCGTCGGCTGCAATACCGATTTGCTCATCCAGAAAAAGGCACTGGGGCTGGTGAAGAAAGGCCTGGTCAACGTCATCGCCAACCTCGCCCGCTTTGCCGTCGAGCACCGGAGCCTTGCCACCCTCGGCTATACGCACTACCAGGCCGCGCAGCCGACCACGGTTGGCAAGCGCAATACCCTGTATATTCAGGATTTTCTCATGGACCTCGACTATGTGGAAAACCTGGAGCTGCAGATCAAGGCGCGGGGCGCCAAGGGCACGGTCGGGACCCAGGCCACTTTCATCGAGCTTTTCAAGGGGGACCATGAAAAAGTTCGCAAGCTGGATGAACTTGTTTCGCAAAAGATTGGTTTTTCGACTGTTTTCGCCGTTACCGGCCAGACCTATACCCGAAAGCTCGACATGAAGACCGCCGAAACCCTGGCCGGCATCGGCGCTTCTGCCCACAAGTTTGCCGTGGACCTGCGGCTTCTCTCCAACCTCAAGGTGCAGGAGGAGCCCTTTGCCAAGGATCAGGTGGGAAGCTCGGCCATGGCCTACAAGCGCAACCCCATGCGTTCCGAGCGGATGACGGGCCTGGCCAGGAAACTCATGGGGCTGCCGGCCAACTTCGCCGCCACCTATGCCAATCAGTGGTTCGAGCGTACCCTGGACGATTCCGCCATCCGGCGCATGGATATCCCCCAGGCCTTCCTGCTCACCGACGCCATCCTGAGGCTATTCCTTAATATTACCAGCGGAATGGTTGTTTATCCGAAACAAATCGAGCGTCACCTCCGTCAGGAGCTCCCCTTCATGGCCACGGAAAAAATTCTCATGGCCTGTGTGGAAAAGGGTAAGAGTCGTCAGGAGATGCACGAGGTGGTCAAGGTGCACTCGGTGGCAGCCGGGAAGGTGGTCAAGGAGGAAGGGCGCGACAACGATCTTTTGACCCGCCTGGGCAACGATCCCGCCGTGCCTTTCACCGTGGCTGAACTGGAGGCCCTGGTCGGAGACGGCAGCGAGTTTGCCGGACGTGCCCCGGAGCAGGTCGATGAGTTCATCGCCGAGGTGGTCAGGCCCAGGCTGGCCCAATACTCCGATTTGCTGGGCGACCTCGATGCCAGTCTTTCCGTCTGATCCTGGGCATGGAGAGCAGCGGCTGGCCAGGCTGCGGGTGCGGATCGCGCCCGAGCAGATTCATTTTCTGAAGTTCATTCTCGAGGCCTACGACGGCCTGGCCATTCTCTCCACCCTGGACCGGCAGGCGGGACTGGTGGAGTTGAAATACCCCCGCAAGCTGGGCGACGAACTGGAAGAGCTGCTGCGCAGCCTTGCCGAACGGATCCGACTGGAGCCGGAATTTGTTGATTTCCCAGGTGAGGAATAATTTTTATCTTGTTGATTTTTTGGTTTTGTTAATAACACAGACAGCGGGGGGCAACGGCACCCTTCTGCAAGGCGCCTTGACCCGAGCATGAAGACCAAGCATCTCTTTATAGAAACCTTCGGCTGCCAGATGAACGAGCGGGACTCGGAAATCATGGCCCAGCTCCTTGGCGGGCATTCCTACCTGCCCTGCCCTGCTCCGGAGCAGGCCGACCTCATCGTGATCAACACCTGCAGCATCCGTGGCAAGGCGGCGCAGAAGGCCTACAGCTCCTTTGGCCGCTACCGGAAGCTCAAGGCGAAAAATCCAGAGCTGATCATCGTCGTGGCCGGCTGCGTTGCCCAGCAGGACGGCGAGGCCCTGCTGGAGCGGATGCCCTATATCGACATCGTCATGGGCCCCCAGGCCATTTACACCCTGCCCTCGCTGGTCGCCAAGGCCCGGGCTGAGCGCACCGGCCTGGTGGCCACCGACCTGAAGCCCGATTTCGTCATCCCCCCTTTTCTGCCCAATCTGGCCGATGCCACCCCGCACAAGCGTTTTGTCACCATCATGCAGGGCTGCGACAATTTTTGCACCTACTGCGTGGTCCCTTACACCAGGGGGCGGGAAATCAGCCGCGATTTCAACGAGATCCTCGATGAAGTGCGTCACCTGCTTGGTCAGGGCGTCAGGGAGATCACCCTGCTTGGCCAGAACGTCAACTCCTACGGCCGACAACGCTCCGGCGGTCAGGAGCGCACCTTTCCCGAGCTGCTCCGCGCCGTGGCGCAAATCCCGGGCCTGGCGCGGCTGCGCTTCACCACCTCGAACCCCAAGGATCTTTCCGAGGAACTGATGCGCTGCTTTGCCGAGCTTCCCCAGCTCTGTCCCCATTTTCACCTGCCGGTGCAGTCGGGATCAAACAGCGTGCTGAAGAGGATGAACCGCAAGTACACCATCGAAGCCTATCTGGAGAAAGTTGAAAAACTCCGCTTCTATTGCCCCGGGATCGCGCTGACCACCGACATCATCGTCGGCTTCCCAGGGGAAGCGGAAGCGGATTTCGAGGCCACCATGAAGCTGCTCGAGACGGTGCGCTATCATGGTGCCTTCTCCTTCAAGTATTCCGACCGTCCCAATGCCAGATCCGCCGAATTTTCCGACAAGGTCGAGGAGGAGGTGAAGGCCGAGCGGCTGGCGCGGCTGCAGGCCCGGCAGGATGAGATATCCCTGGCCCGCAAGCAGGAAGATGTCGGCAGGGTCTTCGAGGTGATGGTGGAGGGCCGGAGCAAGGCGGCCGGCAGCCAGTGGAGCGGCCGGACCGGCAGCAACCAGATCGTGAATTTCAAGAGCAGGAAAGAATTGCGGCCGGGCCAGATGCTCATGGTGGTCATCGAAGAGGCCTGTCAGAATTCCTTGCGCGGGAGTATAGTTAAGGAATAACGAGTAGCCGGTGGCGCGGACTTGCCACCCCCTGGGGGCGTCCGGAAGCGTTGCCCTCACTCTGGCGGCATAACAAAGAATCTGGAGCGTATCATGATCGATCTGCACACCCATTCCCTGTTCAGCGACGGCGAGCTGGTGCCCGCCGAGCATCTCCGCCGGGTGGAAATCCTCGACTACGAGGCCATTGCCATCACCGACCATGCCGACTCTTCAAACCTCGATCTGATCATCCCCCGCATCGTGCGGGCGGCGGCGGACCTCAATCCCCACTCGGCCACCAGGCTCATTCCCGGCATCGAGCTCACCCACGTGCCGCCCGCCCTTTTTGCCGCCCTCACCGCCCAGGCGCGGGCGCTGGGGGCGAGGATCGTGGTCGGCCATGGCGAGACGCCGGTGGAGCCGGTGCGGGCGGGCACCAACCGGGCCGCCCTGGAGGCCGGCGTCGATATCCTGGCCCATCCCGGCTTCATTACCCTGGAGGAGGCGCGGCTCGCCGCCGAAAAAGGCATCCTCCTCGAACTCTCCGGCCGCAAGGGACACAGCCTCACCAACGGCCATGTGGCAAAGATGGCCAGGGAGGCAGGCGCCCGACTCGCGGTCAACGCCGACGCCCATGGGCCTGGAGATTTCCTGACCGCGAAAATGGCGGAGGTCGTGGCGCAGGGCGCGGGGCTCACCAGCGAGGAGTATGCTCAGGTCCGCAGGAACATGCAGGAGCTGGTGGCAAGGGTTTCCGGCTGACCCGCACCCTGCCGGGTTCCTTGCCCACTTTTCGCCGAGGCGCTGAATTTTCTTGCGCCGCCCCGCCTCCTTCTGAGAAAATTTTCTGCAAGGCCTTCCCCTGCCGCGCCTGCGCAGCGTCGCGCCAACGTCTCCTTTTTCTTGCTCGGGTTCACCCCTGCGGAGCTTCCCCTGGTGAAAACCTTCCTCGACCTCACCATCCTGCCCCAGCCCGATGACACCACCTGCGGGCCCACCTGCCTGCATGCCATTTATCACTATTACGGCGACGCCATCCCCCTGACCCGGGTGGTCGAGGAGGTGAAGCAGTTCGAGACCGGCGGCACCCTGGCGGTTTTTCTGGCCTGCCATGCCCTGCGCCGCGGTTACGAGGCGAGGATCTACACCTACAACATGCATGTCTTCGACCCCACCTGGTTTGCCCTGGGGCCGGACCATCTCGAGGAACGGCTGCTCGCCCAGATGGAGGCCAAGGAGGATGAAAAGCTGCGCCTGGCCAGCCGGGGCTATCTCAACTTCCTGAACCTGGGCGGCGAGCTCCGTTTTGCCGATCTCACCCCCTCCCTGCTCCGCAAATACCTGAAGCGGGAAGTGCCGGTGCTCACCGGTCTGAGTTCCACCTATCTCTATCGCGCCATGCGCGAATTCGGTCCGGATTGCCAGGATGACGATATCCGCGGCGTCCCCACCGGCCATTTCGTGGTCTTGTGCGGCTACGACAAGCCGGATCGCACTGTTTCCATCGCCGACCCGCTCCGGGAGAATCCCATGGCCCCGGGCCACTATTACCATATCGCCATAGACCGGGTGATCTGCGCGATACTTCTGGGGATCGTCACCTACGACGCCAACTTCCTCATCATCGAACCGCGCAGAAAGAAAGGAGAGACCAGGCACAGCCCATGAAAGTGCTGATCGTTGTCAACGACCCCAAGGATTGGCCCCTGGCCATAGAAGATGTCGAGGTGGTTTCTGCCCGCTCCTACCTGATCAGCCCCTTTTACGCGGAACTGCAGGCGGCCAGGGTGTTCAACCTCTGCAAGTCCTACCGCTACCAGAGCACCGGCTACTATGTCTCCCTGCTTGCCGCGGCCCGCGGCCACAAACCCCTGCCCGACGTCGCCACCATCCAGGACCTCAAGAGCCAGACCATCATCCGCATCGCCTCCGATGAGCTCGATGAGATTATCCAGCACTCCCTGGCACAGATAAAATCTTCAGATTTCACTTTAAGTATTTATTTCGGCCATAATGTTGCCAAGCGCCACGACCGGCTCGCCCACCACCTGTTCAAGCTTTTCCAGGCCCCCCTTCTGCGGGCCGGTTTCAGCTACAGCGACAAGGACGAAAAATGGGAGCTGCGCAGCATCAACCCCATCGCGGCCAACGACATCCCGGAGGAGCATCGGGAGTTTGCCGTGGAAATGGCCCGGGAGTACTTCAAGGGCAGCCATCGCATGACGCACAGACGACGGGCGGCCCGTTACGATCTCGCCATCCTCCACGACCCGAAGGAGGCGGAGCCGCCCTCCAGCGAAAGGGCGCTGCAGCGTTTCGGCAGGGCTGCGGAGAGCGTCGGTTTTGCCGTGGACTTCCTCGGCAAGGACGACTATGGCCGGCTTGCCGAGTTTGACGCCCTTTTTATCCGCGAAACCACCAGCGTCCTGCACCACACCTACCGTTTCGCCCGCAGGGCCGCTGCCGAGGGGCTGGTGGTGATCGACGACCCCGAGTCGATCCTGCGCTGCACCAACAAGGTCTTCCTGGCCGAACTCCTCACCCGGCACCGGATACCCATCCCCCGCACCATGATCCTGCATCACGGCAACTGGCAGCGGGCCACCACGGAGCTCGGTTTCCCCTGCATCCTCAAAAAGCCGGACAGCTCCTTTTCCCAGGGGGTGGTCAAGGTGGAGAGCAAGGAGGAGCTGGCCGAGCAGGCCCCTGCCCTGTTGCAGAAATCGGACCTGATCATCGCCCAGGAATTCATGCCCACGGATTTTGACTGGCGCATCGGAATTTTCGACCGGCAGCCCCTTTACGCCTGCAAATATTTCATGGCCAAGAAGCACTGGCAGATCATCAAGCGCGACGAGGAGGGCCACAAGCTCACCGATGGCAACGCGGAGACCATGCCGGTGGAGCATTGCCCCCAGGGCCTGATCAAGATGGCGCTCAAGGCCTGCAACCTCATCGGCGACGGCCTCTACGGGGTGGATGTCAAACAGGTGGGCAACCGGTTTTTCCTCATCGAGATCAATGACAATCCCAACATCGATTACGGCGTGGAGGACAAGGTGCTCAAGGACGAGCTCTATCTGCGGATGATGCGGGTCTTCGCCCGCCGGGTCGACGCAAGGAAGGGAGGCGGGGCATGGGCGTGAGGAAGGCTGCCCCGAAAGGGCTCTTTCAGGCCTACGGCCAGGAGCTGGAGTACATGCTGGTCAACGCGGAAAGCCTCGATGTGGCGCCGGTTGCCGACGAGGTTCTCCGTCTGGAGGCAGGAGCGCTTGTCAATGAGCTGGAAAAGGGCAGCATGGCCTGGTCCAACGAGCTGGCCCTCCATGTGATCGAGATCAAGAACAGCGGGCCGGTGGCGTCCCTGCCGGGCCTTATCGATAAATTTCAGGAACAGGTCGCGGCGATCCGGGCGGTGGCGGCCTCGCTGGGCGCCACCCTCCTGCCCACCGCCATGCACCCCTGGATGGACCCCCACCGGGAAACAAGGCTCTGGCCCCACGGCAATCGGGAGATCTACAGCGCCTACGATCGGATCTTCAGCTGCCAGGGACATGGCTGGTCCAACCTGCAATCCACCCACCTCAATCTCGGCTTTGCCACAGACGAAGAGTTCGGCAGGCTCCATGCGGCGATCCGCCTGCTCCTGCCCCTCATGCCAGCCCTGGCTGCCAGTTCTCCGGTGGCCGAGGGGCAAGGCACCGGCCTCCTGGATACCAGGCTCGAGTACTACCGCCACAATCAGCGCCGCATCCCCTCCCTTGCCGCCAGGGTGATTCCGGAGCCGGTCTTTACGGAGGCGGAGTACGAGAGGGTGATCTACCAGCAAATCAGCGCCGACATCGCGCCCCTGGACCCGGAGGGGGTGCTGGAGGCGGTCTGGCTCAACTCCCGTGGCGCCATTGCCCGTTTCGACCGCAACGCCATCGAGATCAGGGTTCTCGATATCCAGGAATGTCCCCTGGCCGATGTGGCGATCGCGGTTCTGCTCAGCGCGGTCCTCAAGGGGCTTGTCGGAGAGCGCTGGTCATCCTGGCCCGAGCAGAAGAAGGCTCAGGTGGGGCCGCTGGCAGAGCTTTTTGAAAAGACGATCGCAAGCGGCGAGGAAACCGTGCTCGCGGACGGCGATTATCTACGGTTTTTCGGCCTAAACGGCCGCGAACGCCTGACGGCGGGCGAACTCTGGCAGGAGCTGGCCGCCGCCTGCCGGGCGGATCTTGTGGAGGCAGGCCCTGCCGTCGTCGGCGCGGCCGAGGCCATCCTCAGCCACGGTCCTTTGGCCCGCCGGATTCTCAAGGCGGCCGGGCCTGCGCCTGTCAGGGAAAGGCTTCGGGAGGTTTATCGGGAGTTGGCCAGGTGTCTGGCCCAGGGCCGTCTCTTTCTGTCTTAGGTCATGCTTTTTTCGCCCGACAAGCCGCTCACTCGAGAACGAGGTTCTCCTTGAGAACCGCGAACTTCTTCTCTCCTATTCCGTTTACCTCAAGTAAATCCTCAAGTCTTGTCAGCCGCCCTCCCCTTTTCTCGCGAAAGGCGACGATCCGTGCCGCCAGCTTCGGGCCGATGCCCGGGATGGTGGCAAGCTGCGTTGCGGTGGCGCTGTTGATGGCCAGGGGCTGGAAAAAAAGAGGGGCGGCCTCGTTGGGCATTCTGGGCAGCAGGCGCGGCAGTTGGCCGGCGAGCAGACGGTAGGCGGCCTGGGGCGCAAGGGGGCGGTCGAGATCCTGCAGGGCCGGCGGCGCTTTCACCGCGGTTCTTTGATAGAGATCGGCCAGGGTGGCCTGCGGGGGGAACTGGTAGAGGCCGGGCGGGAGGTCGCCTTCCAGCCAGACAATGAGCGGCGGGGCTGTCGGCGTGGGGGTGAGAAAGCCGGTGCTTCTCGCCGCGGCCAGGACAAGGAGCAGAGCGGCAAGGAAGACGAGGACCAGCGGCCGCCGGTCCTCGTCTGGCTGCTCACGGCTCTCTTTTCTGCTCATCCTTCATGAGCTTGTAGGTGATGCTGTCCACCAGGGCCTGCCAGCTCGCCTCGATGATATCCGGGGAGACCCCGACCGTGCCCCACTGGCAGTCCTTGTCCCTGGTTTCGACCAGAACCCGGACCCGGGCGCCGGTGCCATGCTCCGTGGCCAGAACCCGCACCTTGTAGTCCATGAGCTCCATTTCCTTGAGGCCGGGGTAGAAGCGGGTCAGGGCCTTGCGCAGGGAGCGGTCCAGGGCGTTGACCGGTCCGTTGCCCAGGGCGGCGGTGTGTACCTCTTCCCCGCCCACGGCCAGGCGGATGGTCGCCTCTTCCTGAATGGCGCCGTCCGGGTTCTTCTGGCTGATGACCCGGAAGCCGTGCAGGTCGAAGTATTTCTTGGCACTGCCCAGGGCCCGGCGCATGAGCAGCTCAAAGGATGCCTCGGCCCCTTCGTACTGAAAGCCCTGGTTCTCCAGCTCCTTCAGCTCCTTGACAATGGCGGCCACGATGGGGTCCTTGCTGTCCAGGTCGAGGCCGAATTTTTTTGCCTTGACCAGGACGTTGCTCTTGCCGGCGAGATCCGAGATGAGCACCCGTCTGATGTTGCCCACCTTCTCCGGCTCGATGTGTTCGTAGGTCAAGGGGTTTCTCTGCACGGCGCTGACGTGGATGCCGCCCTTGTGGGCG
>DDXK01000086.1:26094-31831 GCA_002347185.1 Desulfobulbaceae bacterium UBA2262
AGGTTGGCGTTGCCGCAGCGTTCGCCAAAGCCGTTCATGGTCCCCTGAACCTGGCTTGCCCCCAGGGAGATGGCGACCAGGGAATTGGCCACCGCGGTCTCCGAGTCGTTGTGGGCATGGACGCCAAGGTGCACCCTGGAATTCCGGGCGGCCAGATGTTCCTTGACCACCGCCATGATCGCCGGGATCTCGGTGGGCAGGGTGCCGCCGTTGGTGTCGCAGAGGCAGAGGCAGTCGGCGCCGCCCGCGATGGCCCGATCCAGGGTGGCCAGGGCATAGTCGCGGTTGGCCTTGAAGCCGTCGAAGAAATGTTCGGCATCGTAGAAAAGATGCTCCACGTGCGGACGCAGAAAGCGCAGCGACTCCTCGATGATCAGCAGATTGTCGGCCAGCTCGATGCGGAGGGCGTCGCGGACATGGATGTCCCAGGTCTTGCCGAAGATGGTGATGGCCGGGGTTTGCGCCGCCACCAGGGCCTGCAGGTTCGGGTCCTGGTCGGCCGGGTTGGCGAAAAGCCGGGTGGAGCCGAAGGCGGAGACCTTGGCGTGCTTGAGCGCGTACTTCCGGATTTCCTTGAAGTATTCCGCGTCCTTGGGGTTGGAGCCAGGCCAGCCGCCCTCGATAAAATCGATGCCCAGCTCGTCAAGCTTGATGGTAATGCGTAGCTTGTCCTCAACGGAGAGGTTGAAGTTTTCGGCCTGGGTGCCGTCCCGGAGGGTGGTATCGTAAATGATGACCTGCTGTGCCATGGTTCTCCCAATGTTTCTCAGCCGGCGGTCTGCACGCCGCCGGCCTGCTTTCACTGCCGCCGCTTATTTATTGCATTTTTCCAGGCCAAAGGCGTCATGCAGGGCCCGGACCGCCAGCTCCGTGTACTTCTCCTCGATGACGCAGGAGACCTTGATCTCCGAGGTGCTGATCATCAGGATGTTGATCCCCTCGTCGGAAAGCACCTTGAACATGGTGGAGGCGATGCCGGCATGGTTGCGCATGCCCACCCCGACGATGGAGACCTTGGCGATGTTGTCTGAGCCGCTCACCCCCTCGGCGCCCACGTCGGCGGAGACCTTCTCCATGATTTTCATGGTCTTCTTGTAGTCGGTGCGCGGCACGGTGAAGGTCATGTCGGTCATCGCCCCGTCGCGGGTGTTCTGGATGATCATGTCCACCACGATCCCCTCATTGGTGATCGGGTTGAAGATGCGCGAGGCGGTGCCCGGCACGTCGGGAACCCGGGAGATGGTGATGCGTGCTTCGTTCTTGCTGCAGGTAACGCCGGAAACCGGATTTGACTCCATATCTTTATCCTCCTCGACCACCCAGGTGCCCACCGTGTCGGTGAAGGTGGAGCGCACATGGACGGGTACTTTATGACGTTTGGCAATGCTGACCGAGCGGATATCGAGGACCTTGGCCCCGAGGCTGGCCAGCTCCAGCATCTCATCGTAGGAAATGCGGTCTATCTTGCGGGCGTTCTTGCAGATGTTGGGATCGGTGGTGTAGACCCCTTCCACGTCCGTGTAGATCTCGCACTCGTCGGCCGCCAGCGCCGCGGCCAAGGCGACGGCGGTGGTATCGGAGCCGCCGCGGCCCAGGGTGGTGACGTCGCCGCCCTGGGTGACGCCCTGGAAGCCGGCGACCACGACGATCTTGCCGTCGGCCAGGTGCTTTCTGATCCGCTCCGTTTCAATGTATTGGATGCGCGCCTTGGTGTGCATGCTGTCGGTGACGATCTTCACCTGGTCACCCAGGAGCGACACCGCGTCCAGCCCTGCTTCCTTCACGGCCATGGCGAAGAGGGCGATGGTCACCTGCTCGCCGGTGGCCAGCAGCACATCCATCTCCCGGGTGTCCGGGATCACCTGCATCTGGTTGGCCAGATCGACGAAGCGGTTGGTTTCCCCGGCCATGGCCGAGAGAACCACCACCATCTGGTGCCCCTGCCGGTGGTAGCCCATGACCCTTTCGGCAACCGCCTTGATCTTTTGCGGGTTCGCCACCGAGGTCCCGCCAAATTTCTGTACTATGACTGCCATTGGTGCCTGTTGCTCCATTTCAGTGGGGGTTGTTTCATAACTGCGCTTCAGTTCGAGCTGCCGGAAAAAACATAAATCGGAACAATGCAATAAATTCTTTTTTTTTGCAACCGAAGTTATTGCGCCAAAGGGCATGTCGGGCAGAGAGGCGAAAAAAAAATCCTTGTCGCCCCAACGTGACAAAAAATGTCGAAAGAGAAGGCTGCCGTCCGCCAAGTCGACAAGGTTCTGACCATGTGGTCAAAAAAACAACAGGGAGAACGCAGGGCCTTGCCAGCGAAAAAAATCTTTTATGCCGGCATATTATGTCGATCCTGGCCTCTTTTTTCGCGCTGGCACTATTTTTGCTTAGTTCCTGGCCATGCGTGTAAGCTCCACCGCCGGCTTCAGCCCCGTTCGCGGCCGGGCCGCCTCGGTCCAGGAAAAAAAGGCATTATAAGCGTTGCCGGCAGCGCTGCAACATGCTAAATGATAGGCCACTGTTGCGCGCCGCGCCTGGCTCCGCGGCCGAATTCCTTGAAAAATGGTGCAAGCAGTTTTTGGCAATGATTGAAAGGGGTTGTTTCTTTTTCTCACTGCGCCGCCGAAAAAGTGCAATAGATTTTCGCCCGGCAAGAGAAAAGAAACTTGTAATGATCCCCAGATGTTGCTATCTAATGAGAGAAGTTGCCAAAGTAATGGTTTTTCCCCTGCCAATGCCCCACTGAACAGGACAACTTTACCATGGCAAAACGTCTCGAAATGCTTTTCAAAATGATCAACATCCCTTCCCTGCTCCGTTTTTTGAAATACGATCTCTGCCCATTCCTCAAAAGCCTCTGCGTTTTCTGCGGCGACAGCCGCAAGCAACTGGTCACCTTCATCAATACCTCCCATTTCCTGACCCTGGGGGTATCCCTCGCCCTGGTCGTGGCTTTTTTCTTTTACTCGGTGGATGGCAGGCTTGCCGCCTCGATTCCTCCGGTGCAGCAGCCGGCAAAAAAAGCGGAGAGCCAAGGGGTCGAAGAGGCCGGGCCGAGCCTCACCGAAATCGTTGGCCAGATCCGGCCCGGCGACTCCCTCAGCTCCTCTTTCCGTTACTATGGGGTGGATGACGAGGTGCGCCTCACCGTGGTCAACGCCTTCGAGGGGCTCCTTGATTTTCGCTCCCTGCGCCCCAACGACCGCTATGTGGTCACCCTCGACCCGGAGGGCAAGCTGATCAAATGCCTCTACGAGTCGGGCCCCCTCGACGTCCATTCCATCGAGCGCAGGGAGGACGGTTCCTTTCAGGCCCATAAGGTGGAAATTCCCCTCACCTGCCGCACTGTCAAGGTACAGGGAACCATCGCCTCCTCCCTCTTCGCCGCCTTCGCTCCCTCTGGAGAGGATGCCCGGCTGATCTACAACTTTGCCGACATCTTCTCCTCCCGGATCGACTTCAACACCGAGGTGAGGGCCGGCGACTCCTTTGAGCTGGTCTTTGAGAAGTATTTCAAGAACAACACCTTCGTCGGCTACGGCAATATCCTCATGGCGCGTTACGACAGTACCCAAGCCGGACTGCTGGAGGCCTTCTCCTTCGACACCGGCGAACGCTACTCGGCGGCTTCCTACTTCGACCGCGAGGGCAACGAGCTGGGCGCCTCCTTCATCCGCTCGCCAGTGCCCATGGGCCGGGTCACCTCCACCTTCACCTACAATCGCCGCCATCCGGTGCTCAACGTGATCCGCCCCCATCTGGGCATCGACCTGGCCGCGCCGGTGGGCACCCCGATCATGGCCGCCTCGGACGGGCGGGTTCACTTTGCCGGCTGGAAGGGCGGCTTCGGCAAGCAGATCATCCTCGACCACGGCGGCGGCTTTCGCACCTACTACGGCCATCTTTCCCGCTTCGACAAGGGCGTCAAGGTGGGCGCCAGGGTCCGGCAGAAACAGGTCATCGGCTATGTGGGCTCCACCGGCATGTCCACCGGCCCGCACCTTGACTACCGCCTCGCCCAGAACGGCACCTACCTGAACCCCTTCGACATGAAGTTCAAGCCGCGCTCGGTGCTGGCCGGCAGCCAGCTGGTCATGTTCCGGCAGGAAGTCCAGTCCCTGAGCCAACTGGCGCAAAGGCTTGACGATCCCAAGCTGGTCCTGGTCAAGAGCGTGGTGGTGACCCCGGAGACCAGGCTCACCCTGCTCTGATTTCACCCTTGCCCTCCCCCGCCCCCTTCCATATCGTTCTGGTGGAGCCGGAGATCCCGCCCAACACCGGCTCCATCGCCCGACTCTGCGGCGCCACCGACTCGGTGCTCCACCTCGTCCACCCCTTGGGCTTTTCCACCGACGACAGGCATCTGAAGCGGGCCGGCCTCGACTACTGGGAATTCGTCGACATCCGCCACTGGCAAAGCATCGAGGAATTTCTGGCGGCCCAGGACGAGCTGACCCTCCACTTCTTCACCACCAAGGTGAAACGCCTTTACACCGAGGTACGCTACCGGCCCGGAGATTATCTGGTCTTCGGCCGCGAGACCCGCGGCCTGCCCGCGGAGATCATCGCCAACTACCGCGACCGCTGCGCCACCATCCCCATGAGCAACCCCAACATCAGGAGCATCAACCTGGCCATGAGCGCCGGTATCGTCCTCTACGAGGCGATCCGGCAGCGTGATCTTGGGGGAATTTAGAAGAAAGTATTGTTCATGCGGAGTTGAAGGGTTGAAACAGGGGCTTTTCTGATCTTGCCCCAGTGGAAAGGACCGTCAGCCGCTGTCTCCACCCACCCCATACCGGTACTTGAGGTCGTGGCGGAGCATTTCTGCCAAGGTGGCGTCGAGGAAGGGCTTCTGGCAATCGACTTTTGCCATGGTTCCGTCACGCTGATAGGCCATGTAGCGGCAGCCGCCGAAGCAGAGGGGCAGATACCGGCACTCCCGGCATTTGGCCTCCTGCTGCCAGTGGCCCTTGCAGTATTGCGCAGGCCAGGAATCGTTCATGCCCTGCCAGATGTCGCCGGCCGCAAAATCCTTGTGGCCGATCAGGGTGACGCACTTGTAGATGGTGCCGTCGTGGTTCACCACCAGGGCGTCATCCAGGTCGATCATGCAGGGGGCCGGGTGCAGCGGCGGGAAGTGATAGCCGCGCCTCATGATCTCCTCGCGCAGGCTGAGCGACGCCGCGTGCACCCACGGCTCGTCGTTGGAAAGGCACCCTGCGGTGAACTCCGGGTTGGCGAAGCGGTCGTTCACCTGCATCACCGGGTAGAACTGGACCGTGTCGATGTCGGACGGCCCGAAGCCGGCGGCGTCCAGGTCGGAAAGCAGGCGTGGGAAGGCGGAGGCGCTCGCCTCGGTGTAGTTGCCGCTCAGGGTGATGGGCACTATCCCACGACAATCCGCAAGGTTTCCGACGATACGCTCCCAGCTGCCCCTGCCGTCCTTGTAAGGACGGGTGCGGTTGTGGTGGTCGGCCGGGCCGTCGATGGTGGTCTTGAAGCTAGAAAGCCCCAGGTCCCGCAGCTCCGTGACCACTTCGCGGGTAAGGAGCGAGCCGTTGGTGACCAGGGTGAACTCGAAGCGGCCGCCCAAGGCCTCGATGGCCGGCTTGAGTTGGCTTGCCAGGGACTTGATGCGAGAAAGATACAAAAGCGGCTCGCCGCCGTAGAAGTCGAGGATGAGGCGTTTTTTGCGGGGGAATTGCTTCCCTCCCCCCTCACCCGGCCTTCGGCCACC
>DDXK01000063.1 GCA_002347185.1 Desulfobulbaceae bacterium UBA2262
TTCTTGCAATCCATCATGCCCGCGTTGGTCTTGTCGCGGAGTTCTTTTACCATTTGACTTGTAATTTCCACGGTTCTACCTTCTTTTCTTTCGTCTTGATTGCTCTGAAAAGGAAACCCGGTCCGGGCGAAAGCCGGACCGGGTTACGAATCAACGCGCTTGCCTCAGGCGTCGCCCTTGGCCGCGAGGGCCTCGGCGTCGGCGTCCTTGTCGGAAGCAGCCTGCTGGCTCACCGCGTGCTTTTCGCGCCCGCTCAGCACCGCGTCCGCCATCTTGCCGGCAATCAGCTTGATGGAGCGGATGGCGTCGTCGTTGCCGGGAATGATGTAGTCGATGCCGCGCGGATCGCAGTTGGTATCGATGAGGGCCACCACCGGAATGCCGAGGCGGTTGGCCTCCTCGATGGCGATTTTTTCCCGCTTCGGATCGATGAGGAAGATGGCGGAGGGCAGACCCTTCATGTTCTTGATGCCGCCGAGGTTGCGGTCAAGCTTGACCGCCTCCTTGGAGATCTGCAGGGCTTCCTTCTTGGTGTAATGGTGAATGGTGCCGTCTTCCTGCATGGCCTCGAACTTCTTCAGGCGGTCGACGCTGTTCTTGATGGTCTGGTGGTTGGTCAGCATGCCGCCCAGCCAGCGGTTGTTGATATAGTACATGCCGCAGCGTTCGGCCTCTTCCTTGATGATGTCCTGGCCCTGGCGTTTGGTGCCGACAAAGAGAACGCTGCCGCCCTTGGCGGCGATATTGGCGACAAACTCATAGGCCTTGTTGAAGAGGGGCAGGGTCTTGTCCAGGTTGATGATGTAGATCTTGTTGCGGGCCCCGTAGATATAGGGCTTCATCTTCGGGTTCCAGCGACGGGTTTGGTGGCCGAAATGCATGCCGGCCTCCAGCATCTCCTTCATGGTAATGTAAGCCATTTTCCTTAAAACTCCTTTGGTTTTGGTTAGGCTTCCACCCCGTCGTCCCAACCCGTTCGGGCACCAGAGGGACATTTTCAGGGGTGTGCGAATTGATGGCATGGTACAATTTGCATCCTGCCATCGTGAATTTGAACCCGAATCTTTTACCACCTGCGTTCTTCTTTTGCAAGCGCGATGGGTTGGCGGGGTGGAAAAATATCGAATGCGAGCGGAAAAAAATCAAGCCAGCGGAGTGCGCGCCGGCACAAAAGACTTGACGGCCCCTGGAAAAAAAGCAAAGTTCCCAGCTTCCGAATCCATCTGTTTCCGTGGAAAAAACATATGCCGAAAACCCTCAAGCACCTCTCTCCGGAACGCATCCTGATCCGCTCCACCAACTGGATCGGGGATGCCATCATGACCACGCCGGCGGTGCGGACCATCCGCGAGAATTTCCCCGCCGCCGAGATCACCATCCTCGCCTACCCCTGGGTGGCCGATATCTTCCGGGCAAGTCCCCATGTGGACAGGGTGCTGCTCTACGACCGGAAGGACAGGCATCAGGGGCTTGCCGGCATGTGGCGACTGGGCCGGGAGCTTGCCGCGCAGCGGTTCGACATGGCGATTCTTTTGCAGAATGCCTTTTCCGCCGCCCTCCTTGTCTGGCTTGCCGGCATCCCGGTCCGGGCCGGTTTCCGACGGGACGGCCGCGGCCTGCTCCTCACCCACGGGATCTCCATCCGGCCGGAACTCAGAAAGCGCCATCAGGTCCATTATTATCAGGGGCTGCTCCAGGATCTCGGCCTGGCCTGCGGCCCGGACGCGCTTTTTCTCGCCTTGCCCGCAGAGGCCCGGGACCGGGCCAGGGCCCTGCTGGTCAGAAAAGGGGAGGGGCCATGGGTGGGGCTCAATCCGGGCGCCGCTTACGGGCCGGCCAAGCGCTGGCCGGCGGAGCGCTATGCGGGGCTGGCCGCGCGTCTGGCCCAGGAGCTGGATGCGACCCTGCTGGTCTTCGGAACCGGGGCCGATGCCGAGGCCGCCGCGACCATAGCCGAGGCCGCCCCGGATCGGGTAATCGATCTGGCCGGCAAGACCACCCTGGCCGAGGCCATGGCCCTGATTGGCCTCTGCCAGGCTTTTGTCACCAATGATTCCGGCCTGATGCACGTGGCGGCCGCTCTGGCGACGCCCCTGGTCGCCATTTTCGGCTCAACGGATTCGGTGGCCACCGGCCCCTTCTCGGAGCGGGTCAGGATCGTCAACAGGAAGCTTCCCTGCAGCCCCTGCATGAAGACGCATTGCCGCAAAAACGATTTCGCCTGCATGCTCTCCATCGGCGTGGACGAGGTGTTTGCCGCGACCGCCGGCCTTCTTGGCGAGCAGGCTGCGGAGGGAGAGGAGAAAAGATGAGCAGGCCCGCGGTCTTTCTGGACAGGGACGGCACCATCAACGAGCAGATGGGCTACATCAACCATGTCTCCCGCTTTGTGCTGCTGCCCGGCGCGGCCGAGGCGATCAGGATTTTGAACGAGCGGGGAATTCCGGTGGTGGTGGTCACCAATCAGTCGGGGCTGGCCCGGGGCTACTTTCCGGAAAGCCTGCTTGCCGAGGTGCATGCGAAGATGCGCACCGAGCTGGCCGCGGCGGGCGCCCGCCTGGACGGCCTCTATGTCTGTCCCCATCATCCGGAGGCCAGGGAGGAACGCTTCCGCCTGGCCTGCGACTGCCGCAAGCCCAAGCCCGGGCTCTTCCGGCGGGCGGCGGCGGAACTCGATCTCGATCTTGCCCGTTCCTATCTGGTGGGTGACCGCTGGTCCGATCTCAAGGCTGCCGCGGCGGCGGGGGCCAAGGGGATTCTGGTGCTCACCGGCTACGGCCGGGGCGATTACGAGTACATCGGGCCGGGGCAGGCGGTGCAGCCCAGCTTCGTGGCCGAGGATCTCCCGGCGGCGGTGGCCTGGATTCTCCAGGATCTGGCGGCGGGCAAGGCCTGACCCACCTCCTATTCGTGCCGCTTCTTTTTGGCGGGAATTTCGTAGAGGACCTCGTTCTTTTTGATGAGGCCGAACTGCTGGCGGGCCACCTCCTCAAGATAGACGGGGTCTGTCTTGAGCCTGGTGATCTCCTTGCGCAGGCTGCTGTTCTGCTCCTTCAGCTCCTCATTTCTGGCGGCAACCTGGTCGAGTTCCTTTCTGAGCCGGAGGTATTTCAGGGCGCCATAGGGACCGAAAGCGCTCCAGCCCCCGAGCAGAAGGAGGATCAGGCCGGAGGCGAGGAATATTTTTCTGCTGTCACTTTCGGAGCGGCGTGGTGGCATCGGCGTTTCGTGGGCTGCTTGCCGTGGTCTGGAGTGCTGCGACCTGGCAAGGGAAGGAGGTCATGGCCGTCTGTTGCCTGCGCGGTCTGGGGACTCTCTTTTTTCTGGTTGCTTTTTCTTAGCACAGATAGGGCCTTCCTGCAATCGCTGAATGCCGTCGCTCGCACGTTGGATAACCCGTTTCCGGCGCTGGTTCAGGGTATCCGCAGCAGCTTCAGGGCGATGATTCCCACCTCGTAGAGCATATAGAGCGGAACCCCCATGAGCAGCATGTTGACGATATCCGGGGTCGGGGTGAGCAGGGAGGCCACGATGCTGATGACCAGCAGGGCGTAGCGGCGATTTTTCGCGAAGGTGGCCCGGGGGAGCAGGGTTGTCCTGGCCATGAAGATCATGAAGATGGGCAGTTCGAAGATCAGGCCGAAGGCGAGGATGAAGACCGCGACGAAGGTGACGAACTGGTCGATGCCGATCATTGCCTGCAGCTGCTCGCTCTGGAAGCCAAGGAGAAAGGTCACTCCGTAGGGCAGGGTCACGAAGAAGCAGAAGGCCGCGCCGCTGTAGAAAAGCAGGCAGGTGAAAAAGACAAACCAGAAGATGGTGGCGGGTCCGAACTTGAAGGGCCTGGCCAGGGCGCGCCACAGGCAGTAGCTCAGCCAGGGCATGCAGGTGAGGAGGGCCATGGCCACCGAGATCTTCACGTGGGCGAGAAAGGGGCCGGCCACGGTAAAAAAGGCGAGTTCCTGGTGCAGATGGTCCTGGAGCAGGGCGAGGAGCCGGGGAGAGACCATGGAGAAGCCGAGGGTGGCAAGCGCCAGAGTCAGCCCCAGGGAAAGCAGGGAGCGGCGCAGGTCGTTGATGATGAGGGCGAGGCGGTTTCTGGTTTCCACGGAAGGTCTGCAGGCTCGACAGGGGCTATGGCTTATGGCTGCCCGCCGGCCTGTTGGGGAGCCGGGCTGCCGTGGATCTCCTTTTCCAGGCGCTTGAAGAAAAGCTCCATGAATTCATGCCGTTCGGCGGCCAGCCGTTTTCCCTCCGGGGTGAGCATCTTCCCCTTCACCTTGCAGAGCTTGACGAGAAATTCCCGATAGGCGGTGTCCTCGCTGGTGTAGGAGGAGGTGCTGTCCACGTCCACGTCCTGATTGTGGAGGCGGGCCCCCACCTGGCCGGCAAAGAGAAAGGCCCTGCCGATGCCGATGGCGCCGATGGAGTCGAGCTTGTCGGCATCGAAGAGGATCTTGGCCTCCAGGCTTTCCGGCGTTTTGTCGTTGCGGTAGCGGTGTGCTTCGATGCAGTGCAGGATGGCCCCTTCCATTTCGGCGGAAAAGCCCAGGCCCGCCAGAATGGCCCTGGCCAGCTCCGCGCTTTTTTGGGCATGGCAGATCCGGCCCTGGCTCAGGGTTTCATGCCTGCGGCCGATGTCGTGCAGGAGGGCGGCTGCGGCCAGGATGTCGAGACGGGCTCCCATCAGCCGGCCGATGTGCAGACAGAGGTTGTAGACCCTTTCTGTATGATCCGGCCCGTGACAGCCCCCTTCCGCCTCGCAGTATTCCCGGGAGATGGCGAAAAGGCGGGCGGTGAGCTCCTCGCCGAGCGGTGCTGCCTGCTGGGCAGTGGTTTTGGCGGCCGGCCGTTTCTTTTCCTCTGTCATGGCTTATCCGAAGAGTGCATGGGCAAGCCAGCGGGTGCCGAAGCGGAGCAGGGCGAGGTCGTCGCTGGCCAGCGCCTCTCTTTCTTCGTCGGCAAGGGGCAGGGAAGGGGAAAGGCTGCCGGCCAGCAGCCGGGTCCGGAACTCGTCGAGCCGGTAGAGGGCGAGGAGATAGGCCGCCACCTCTGCTTCGCTGAGAGTAAAACCCTCCCGGAGGCGCGGGTGCTGGAGGATGGCCATGACCTCGTCGTTCATGGAGTTGTAGACGGAGAGATCCTGGTCGGAATTCCAGGCCGCGACATCCTGCTCCTCTGTTTCGGAAAAGCCCTTGCAGTGCGGCTCGCTGATGAGCACATGGATTTCGTGGCGCTGGCCGTCCGGGGTGAGGAAGGCGCCGCGTCCCAGGGGATAGGTGCGGCAGGCCCCGGGGCGGTCCGCGTAGACCCAGCAGCCAGCCTGGCCGACAAAGGGGCAGCTGGCCTTGCCGTCGTCCACCATGGCAAGGAAGACATGCGGAAAGGCAGAGCCTTCCTCCTTTTCGACCAGCGCGTACCGGTCGAGAAAGTCAGAGGGGGCGAGCCGCAGTCCCCTGCTGAGGCGCAGCACGTCGTAGGGGGTGAGGGCCAGATCGAGCTGCCGGCAGCAGTCGGTGAAGCAGGAGACGCCGGGATGGCACCTGAAGCGAAAGCGCTCGCCTTCCGCCAGTCTGCGGAAGTTCTCCGGGAGTTCCTGAGTTGTCATGGCCTCACAGGTCCGCCTTTTTTCGCCAGAAGGTCAGGAGCGGCGCCGCCACGAAGATGGAGGAATAGGTGCCGAAGATGATGCCGACGAGCAGGGTGAAGGCGAAGTCGTGGATCACCGAGCCGCCCAGGAAGAAGAGGGCCACCAGGGTCAGGGCCGTGGTCAGGGAGGCGATGATGCTCCGGCCCATCACCTCGTTGACACTGAGGTTGATGGTGGCGAAGAGACTGGTTTCCGGAGCTTTTTGGGTGTTTTCCCTGATCCGGTCAAAGACGACCACGGTGTCGTTCAGGGAATAGCCGGCCAGGGTGAGCAGCGAGGTGATGATGAGCAGGGTTATCTCGATGTCCATCAGCCAGCAGAGAGCAAGAATGGCGAGAACGTCGTGGAAGGTGGAGGCCGCCGCGGCAATGCCGAAGCGGAAATCGAAGCGAAAGGCCAGGTAGAGCATGACCCCGAGCATGGCCAGGGCGATGGCGAGCAGCGCCTTGTCCCGCAGGGCGGAACTCACCGAGGCGCCGATCTCCGACTGGCTTTCCATGGTAAACTGCGCATCCGGCAGGGCGGTGTTGAGCTGGCTGGTGATGGCCTCGGTGATGTGGCCCAGCACCTTTTCCGATTTCTTCATCTTGACGATGAGGCGGTTCTCGCCCTCCACCTTCTGAAGATCAAGGCTGCCCAGCTCGCCTTTTTCAAGGGCCTTGCGCACCTCGGCCAGGGCAAAGGGCTGGCTTGCCTGGTACTGGAGGATGACGCCGCCGGAAAAATCAACGCCCATGTTCGCCTGGCCGCGCAGGATCTGGACAAAGGCGATAAGGCCGATGAGGGTCACCACCGCGGAAAAGGCGAAAGTGTATTTGCGCACACCCATGTAATCCAGATTGGGCTTGCTGAGGATCTGCATGAACCTGAGCGGCTTCAGCGCCTTTTTCGCGTGCATGACGTCATAGACCAGCTTGGTGCCGAAGAGGGTGGTGAAGAGGTTGAAGATGATGCCCAGGCAGAGGGTGATGGCAAAGCCCTTGATGGGACCGGTGCCGAAGAGGAAGAGGGCCAGCGAGGTGATCAGGGTGGTGACCTGGGCGTCGACGATGGTGGACAACGCCAGGCTGTAGCCGGCTTCAACCCCTGATTTCACCGATTTGCCCAGGGCGAACTCCTCCCGCATCCGTTCGAAAATGAGGACGTTGGCGTCCACCGCCATGCCGATGGAGAGGATGATACCCGCGATGCCGGGCAGGGTGAGGGTGCCCCCCATCATGGCCAGGCCGGCAAAGAGCATGAGGATGTTGAGGATGACCGCGCTGTTGGCGATGACGCCGGAGGTTCGGTAGTAGACGAGCATGAAGGCGAAGACCAGGGCGGTGCCGAGCAGGCCGGCCATCAGCCCTTTCTGGATGGAGTCGCGGCCCAGGGAGGCGCCCACCGTGAGGTTCTGGACGATCTCAACCGGGGCGGGCAGGGCGCCGACCCTGAGGACGATGGCCAGGTCCGTGGCCTCCTCGTAGCTGAAACTGCCGGAGATCTGGGCGCTGCCGCCAAGGATTTTTTCGCGGATCACCGGCGCCGAGCGGACTACCTCGTCCAGGACGATGGCCAGGCGCTTGCCCACGCTCTTCTCCGTGATCTGGCCGAAGATTTTGCCGCCCCGGCCGGTGAGGTCGAGACTGACATAAGGTTCGTTGAAGTTGCCGCCCACCCGGACCTGGGCATCCTTGACCAGGTCGCCGGTCATCAGAATCTGGTTTTTCAGGAGAAGCGGGGTTTTGATCTCCTTCTTGGTGGTCTTGTCCACCTCTTTTTCGAAGTAGATTTCCGAGCCCGCCGGCAACCGGCTTTGCAGGGCGAGATTGAGCTGCCTGCGGCTGCCGCCCTCCTGCCACTGACCGGCCTGGATTGCCTGGTTGATCAACTGCGGCAGGTCAAGGCCGGCCGCATCGTCCACCAGTTTGAATTCAAGCTGGGCGGTGCGGCCGATGAGGTTCAGGGCCCGGCCGGGATCCTTCACCCCGGGCAGCTGGATGATGATTTCGTCCGCGCCCTGCCGGACGATAACCGGCTCGGCCACGCCGAACTGGTCGATACGATTGCGGAGGATCTCCAGCGACTGATCCACCGCCTTGTTGTTGATGAAATCGACTTTTTCCTGCTTCAGGGCGAGGGTGATGCGGGGGAAGGCGTCCTGTTCCGCCTGGATTTCGCTGTCCAGATCGGGGAATTCGTCCTTGATGGTCTGTCTGACCGTCTCCAGTGCGCCGGTGTTGGGCAGGGTCAGCATCGCCTTCTGTCTGTCGGCGGTGGCGCCGCGTACCACCGTGATTTTTTTTTCGGCCAGGGCTTCCTTCAACTCCTGCACTGCCAGGTCGAGGTTGTTTTCCAGGGCTTTTTCGAGGTTGACCTTGAGGACGAGATGCATGCCGCCCTGCAGGTCAAGGCCGAGGCGGAGGCCGGCGGGGGCGAGATATTTCTGCCACCAGCCCGGAACCTGCTGGAAGGAAGGAAAGAGGGTTATTCCGCAGAAAACGGTCAAGAAGAGCAGCAGTAAAACCTTCCAGCGCAGGGAACTTTGCATAGGGACTCCTTGAGGCGATTTTTATCCGGAGGGAAACAGGCCTTCCCCCCTTGTTCCAAGCAGAATATACCGGTGCGCGATTATACTCCACCGAAAAGAGAAGTCAAATTGCAAAAAAAAAATGGTATCTTGCCTGGCTGCAGGTCTTGTTTGCCGCCCTTGATTCCCCTGGGGGGAGGCTTTTTTGTTCCCGGATCTGGGGAAGGGCCTGCTGCCTGGCTGATATCGTCTGGTTTGCACGTAATTTTTTCCCGCTGCGGCCGCACTCTCTGGTTGCCAGATTTGCCCCGGCCATTTATGATAGGCATCCTTCTGGCTTCCCGCCGCTCGGGAAGAGGCAGGAGGGAGAGGCGTGGCGGCGATGGGACAGGTCAGGCAGGCCTGGCTCTCGGTCGCCATCGGAGCGGGAATTCCCAGGAGTCATAATGAAAAAGGTTCATAAAAGTATCAGCGGAAAATCAGGGCAGGAGCTGGCGCAGATCGTGGCCAGGGCCGCCCTGGACAAAAAGGCGGAGGATCTGGTCATCCTCGATGTGCGGGGGCTTTCTTCCTTTGCCGATTTTTTTGTCATCATGAGCGGCCGCTCCACCCGGCATGTGCAGGGCCTGGCCCAGGCGGTGGACGAGGCCCTGCGCCACAAGAAGGTCGGCAGTGAGTCCACCGAGGGGCTCAGCGAAGGCCATTGGGTGCTGCTTGATTACAACGACGTGGTGGTGCATGTTTTTTACAGCGAGACCAGGGGGTTCTATGACCTGGAGGGGCTCTGGCATGACGCGCCCCGCATCGAAGTCGCGGCAGGGGGCGTGGCGCCATGAAGAAGATCACCCCGGTGCTTCTCGCCATTCTGGACGGCTGGGGCCATCGCGAAGAGGTTGAAGGAAACGCCGTGGCCCAGGCCCACACCCCGAACATGGACCGCTGGCGGCGCGAGTTTCCCTTCACCACCCTGGTGGCGCACAACGGCGCGGTCGGCCTGCCGGAAGGCCAGATGGGGAACTCCGAGGTGGGCCATCTCAACATCGGCGCCGGCAGAATCGTCTATCAGGATTTCACCCGGATCAACCGGGATATCGCCACCGGCGCCTTCCCTGAAAACAGGGTGCTGGGCGGCGCCATGGACAGGGTTCTCGCCCGGGGGAGCGCCCTGCACCTTTTCGGCCTGGTTTCGGACGGCGGTGTGCACAGCCACCTTAATCATCTGTTTGCTCTCCTGGAGATGGCAAGAAAAAAAGGCCTTGCCAAGGTTTTTGTCCACGCCTTCATGGACGGCCGCGACACCCCGCCCAAGAGCGGGCAAGGCTACATCGGCGAGCTTGAGGCGGCCATCGCCCGTAACGGCGTGGGCCGTATCGCCACGGTCTGCGGCCGCTATTACGCCATGGATCGCGATAACCGCTGGGAGCGGCTTGCCCTGGCCTGGCAGGCCCTGGTGGACGGCAAGGGCGCTCATGCGGCGGAAAGCGCCGAGGCGGCGGTGGCGGCGGCTTACAGCCGGGGGGAAACCGACGAGTTCATCAAGCCGACGGTGATCAGCGAGGCTGGTTTGCCCATTGCCACGGTGGATGACGGCGACTCTGTAATCTTTTTCAACTTCCGGGCCGATCGGGCCCGCCAGTTGACCCATGCCTTCTGCGACCGGGAATTTTCCCGCTTTCCCGCGCAAAAAAGACCGCGGCTTGCGGAATTTGTCACCTTCACCATCTACGAGAAGGATTTTGGGTTGCCCGCCGCCTTTCCGCCGGTTTCCCTGAGCCGGATCCTCGGCGAGGAGGTGAGCAGCCATGGCCTCAGGCAGCTGCGCATCGCGGAAACGGAGAAATACGCCCATGTCACCTATTTTTTCAACGGCGGCCGCGAGGAGCCCTTTCCTTTGGAGGACAGGGCCCTGATCCCCTCGCCCAAGGAAGTGGCCACCTATGATCTGAAGCCGGAAATGAGCGCCTTTCAGGTTACCGAGGAGCTGCTCGCGCGTCTCCATGACAATCCCTACAGCCTGGTGGTCCTGAACTTCGCCAACGGCGACATGGTCGGTCACAGCGGGATCATGGCCGCGGCCATCAAGGCCTGTGAGGCGGTGGATCAGTGCATCGGCCGGCTGGTCGCCAGATTCACCGAACTGGGCGGCGTGGCGTTGATCACCGCCGATCACGGCAATGCCGAATTGATGATCGACAAGGAGACCGGCGGCCCGATCACCGCCCATTCCTCCAACCCCGTCCCCCTTCTCATGGTTGGAGCGGCGGAGCAGGGCCTTGGGCTTGCCGACGGCGGCACCCTGACCAACATCGCGCCCACCATCCTGGATCTGATGGGGCTGCCGATTCCAGGCGAGATGGAAAGCAAAAGCCTGCTTGTCCGCAGGTAAGCATCCCGCCTGGCGAGCCCGGTAACACACTACACCTGGAAAACGAACAAGTGAGGAGAGTCATGAAATATATCAGCACCAGGGGCGGCATCGCCCCGGTATCGTTCACCGAGGCCGTGATGATGGGCCTGGCCACGGACGGTGGCCTGCTGCTGCCGGAGCGCATCGAGGCGGTTCCCGCCGAAACCCTGGAAAAGTGGCGGAGCCTCTCCTATCCGGATCTGGCCTTTGCCGTACTCAGCCGTTTTATCGACGATATCCCGGCCGCCGACCTCAAGGAGCTGATCGACCGCTCCTACAGCACCTTCAGCCACAAGGAGGTCACCCCGCTGGTCAAGCACGGCGACTGCCATATCGTGGAGCTTTTCCATGGCCCGACCCTGGCCTTCAAGGACGTGGCCCTCCAGTTTCTCGGCAATGTCTTCGAGTATCTTCTCAAGAAGTCCGGCGGCAGGATGAACATCCTCGGCGCCACCTCCGGTGATACGGGCAGCGCCGCCATTTACGGCGTACGGGGCAAGGAGCGCATCAATATCTTCATCCTCCACCCCTACAAGCGGGTGAGCCCGATCCAGGAACTGCAGATGACCACGGTCACCGACGCCAACGTCTTCAATCTGGCGGTGCGCGGCACCTTTGACGACGGCCAGGCCATCGTCAAGGCGATCTTCAACGATATTCCCTTCAAGGAGAAGCTGAACCTCGGCGCGGTCAATTCCATCAACTGGGCCCGCATCCTCGCCCAGGTGGTCTATTATGTCTACGCAGCCTTGAAGATTGGCGGCGGGGAGAAGGTTCCCCAGGTTGATTTCGCCGTGCCCACCGGCAATTTCGGCGACATCTTCGCCGGTTATGTGGCAAGGCGCCTGCTGCCCGGCCGAATCCGCAACCTGATTCTGGCCACCAATGAAAACAATTTGCTCAGCCGCTTTGTCCTGAACGGCGACTATTCCCTCGGCAAGGTGGTGCAGACCGTGAGCCCCTCCATGGATATCCAGGTGGCAAGCAACTTTGAACGCTATCTCTATTACTTGAACGGTGAGGACGCCGACCGGACCCGCAGGGAGATGGAGGCCTTTGCCAGGAGCGGCAGCATGCAGTTCGACGATGCGGCCCAGGAACGGGTTCGCGCCGACTTTGCCTCGCGGAGCGTCAGCGAGGAGGAGACCATCGCCACCATCGGCGCCTTCCATGCCGCGTACGGCTATGTGCTCGACCCGCATACCGCGGTGGGGGTGAAGGCAGGCCTTGCCTGCCGCGAGGAGGGCGTGCCCCTGATCTGTCTTGCCACCGCCCATCCGGCCAAGTTCGGCGCGGCGGTGAAACAGGCCATCGGCAGGGAGCCGGAGCTGCCGCCGGCCCTTGCCGCGCTGGCCGGCAAGGAGAGCCGCTGCGAGGTGGTGGCGGCCGAGATCGCCACGGTGAAATCCTTTGTGGCGGAGCACGCCCTCTAGCCAGGGCTTGAAAAAAGCCGGCAAGAGGCGGGTGTCGCGGCGACAAGGATATTGGTGGTTGCCAGAGACGGGAAAGGCTGTGCTATAATGGCTCCGTCTCCCGGGCCCAGGCCCGTTCCCTCTTTCATTCCACCAGGAAGGCCAGACGTGCACCGACCCGAGCTCCTGGAACACCTCAAGCGGATCGACCTCTTCCGTTCTTTCTCCGACGGGGAATTGACCTCCTTTGCCGACAAGGTCAAGGAGGTGCCCCTTGCCAAAGGAGAGATCCTCTTCCATGAGGGGGAGGCGGGGCAGGAGATGTACATCCTCCTCGCCGGCCTGCTCAAGGTGTTCCGGGGCAGCAGGGTCATCGACATCATCCGGCCCGGGGACTACATCGGCGAGATGGCCATCATCGAAAATCAGCCCCGCTCGGCCAGCGTTGCCGCCCTGGAAGATGCGCTGCTGCTCATGGTGCCCTTTGCGGTATTCGCCGAATATCTCTCCGGGCAGCCAAAATCCCTGGTCGCCATGATGCAGACCCTGAGCCGGCGCATCCGCCGCGACGGTGAAATCCTGGCCCAGGAGTTCGAGCAGGTCAACATTCTTGTCCACGACATGAAGAACCTGCTCACCCCCTTCCATCTGCTCGAGGTGATGGAGCGCCGGGAACCTGGTCTGGCGGGAAACCCTTATTTCGCCTGCATGATCAAGGCACGGGAGAACCTGCTTTCCCTGATGGAACGGGCCCTGGCCCAGGTCCGGCGGCAGCGGTGCCTCACCCCGATTTGCAAGGATTCCCTGCCCGCCCTCCTCGCCGAGCTGCAGGAGACGGCCTGGCCGCTGCATCCCGATATCGGGGGGCGTGGGGTCAGGGTGACGGTGAGCGGCTGCCTGCCGGAGTTCCCCTTTTCCTCCTTGGGCCTGCGCAGGGTCCTGATCAACCTGGTGGTGAACGCTGCCCAGGCCAGCCCGCCGGACGGTGAAATCGTCATCGCCCTTGCCGAGGAAAAGGGCGAGGCGGTGATCCGGGTCACCGACCAGGGAGAGGGGATCGCCGAGGCGTTGCGGGAGAAGATCTTTCAGCCCCATTTCACCACCAAGGCGGACGGGTGCGGCCTGGGGCTCGTTTCCTGCAAGCAGATCGTCGAGGCTGGCCACCATGGCCGCCTTGATTTTCAGTCGTGGCCGGGCAAGGGAACCACCTTCGCCGTCAGGCTGCCCATGGCAAGGAACTGAGGCCCTTCGGCGCCGGAGGCAGGGAGCATGGAAGCATTCAAGGCAAGGGTTGAGGAAACCGTCAGCTTTTTGCAGCGGAAAATCAAGGAAGCGCCGGAGGTGGTCCTCGTGCTGGGCACCGGCCTGAGCGGGCTTGGCGAGCGGATCGAGGCGGAACAGGTCCTTCCCTACGAGTTGATTCCCAATTTTCCCCGCTCCACGGTGACCAGCCACGCCGGCAATCTGATCTTCGGCCGCCTCTGCGGCAGGGCGGTGGCGGTCCTGCAGGGGCGCTTCCACTACTACGAGGGCTACTCCTGCCGGGAGCTCACCATGCCGATCCGGGTCCTCGCCCTGCTTGGCGCCCGGATCCTGATCGTCTCCAACGCCGCGGGCGGACTCAATCCCGACTTTGCCCCCGGCACCCTGATGCTGATCCGGGACCATCTCAACTTCATCCCGGACAACCCCCTGCGGGGGGGCAACGTCGATGCCTGGGGCCCCCGCTTTCCCGACCTCTCCTGCGCCTACGACCGGCAGCTCAGGGAAAGCGCCCTGGCCTGCGCCGGGCGCCTGGGGCTCGCCAATGTCGAGAGCGGCGTCTATGCGGCCATTCCGGGGCCCAGTCTGGAAACCCCGGCGGAAACCCGCCACCTGCGCCAGTGCGGCGCCGATGCCGTCGGGATGTCCACGGTGCCCGAGGTGCTTGTCGCCATCCATGCCGGCCTCAGGGTGCTGGGGATTTCCGTGCTCTCCAACGTGAACGATCCGGACAATTTCAAGCCCATTGTCATCGAGGAGATCATCGCGGAAACGAGGAGGGCGGAGGGGCGGCTTCTGGCCCTGCTCCTTGAGCTGCTGCAGACCATGACCAGAGACGAATACGAGAGATACCGATGGATTTGAGAGAGGAAGCGGAGCTGCTGGTCACCGGACTCGTCCTTACCCTGGACGAAGCGGGCAGGGTGATCGAGGATGGGGCCGTGGCCGTGGCCGGGGATACCATCCTCGCGGTGGGCGGACGCGGGGAGCTGGCTGCTCGCTACCCGCGGGCCGAGCGGCTCGGCGTCGAGCGTGGCCTGGTGATGCCGGGGTTGCTCAACGGCCATACCCATGCGGCCATGGCCTGCTTCCGCGGCCTGGCCGACGATCTGCCCTTGATGACCTGGCTGCACGAGTACATCTTTCCCGTGGAGGGCAGGCTCACCCCCGAACTGGTCTATCACTCCTCCCTGCTTTCCATGGCCGAGATGATCAGGAGCGGCACCACCACTTTTTGCGATATGTACCTTTTTGCGAAAGAGGTGGCGCGGGCCGCGGCGGATGCCGGCATGCGCGGCTGGCTGGGCGAGGTGCTCTATGATTTTCCCTCCCCCAACTACGGCGGGCTTGAAAACGGTTTTGCCTATGTGGAGGAGCTTTTTGCCGAATATCGCAACCACCCCCTCATCTCCATCACCGTCGATCCGCACGCCGTCTATACCTGCGCCCCGGAGCTGCTTGTCCGTTTGAAACGGGTGGCGGAAAAGCACAACGCCCCGTACGTGATCCATCTTGCCGAGACAAGGGACGAGGTGGCCGGCTGCTTGCAGCAGTACGGCCAAACCCCGGTCGGGCATCTGGAGGCCCTGGGAATACTCGACAGCCAGGTGATCGCGGCCCATGGCGTGGTGCTGACCGCAGAGGAGATCGCCTTGCTGGCCGAGCGCGGGGTCAAGGTGGTTCACTGTCCGGAAAGCAACATGAAGCTCGCCTCCGGGGTGGCTCCGATCCCCGAGCTGCTGAAGGCCGGGGTTATTGTCGGCCTGGGCACCGACGGAGCGGCCAGCAACAACGATGTGGACATGTTCGGCGAGATGGGCACCGCGGCCATGCTGCACAAGGTGCAGCGCCTTGATCCCACGGTGATGAGCGCCGAGGCGACCCTGTCCCTGGCGACCCTGGGCGGGGCAAGGCTGCTCGGGGCCGGGGAGGCGATCGGTAGCCTGGCCCCGGGCAGGAAGGCCGACCTCGTCGTGCTCGATCTCGATCAGCCGCATCTGACCCCCCTCTACAATATCCCTTCCCACCTGGTTTACGCGGCCAGGGGCTCCGACGTGGTCCATTCGGTGATCAACGGCCGGGTGGTGATGAAGGATCGCCGGCTGCTCACCATCGACGAGGCGGCGCTCAAGGCGACCATCAGGGAGCTGGGTCGGGAGATTCGCAAGGGTCTGGGAAGCCCGGGGGCGAGGTGAGAGCGTGCCGCACTACACAGGCGGAGAGAAGTCGCGCGGGCCGGCGGCGGGTGAGGTGAAAGAAAGCCTCAGCCCCCTGCTGCGCTGCGCCTTCCTTGGCGTCGGGCTGCTCTGCCTGCTTCTGGCCTTTCTCGGCTTTGTCCTGCCCGGCCTGCCGACAACCC
This sequence comes from Desulfobulbaceae bacterium UBA2262, assembly GCA_002347185.1. Classification (GTDB taxonomy): domain Bacteria; phylum Desulfobacterota; class Desulfobulbia; order Desulfobulbales; family Desulfurivibrionaceae; genus UBA2262. The sequence goes on from DDXK01000063.1 coordinate 15,601, forward strand.
CCTTCCTCCTCCTGGCCGCGGCCTGTTTCGCCAGGTCGTCGCCACGCCTGCACGGCTGGCTGCTGGCCAACAGGCACTTCGGCCCCCTGCTCAAAAACTGGGAAGAAACGCGTTCCCTGCCGCGTCGCGTCAAGCGCCTCGCCATCGCCATGGTGCTCGTCGCCGCCGCCGTTTCGCTCTGCGCCTTCGAGGGCCTGGCCTTCCGGCTTTTTTTTCTGGCGGGGCTGGCCATCCCCTTGACCATCCTTGTCCGGCTCAAGGAAAGCGAGGCCCTGCTGGCGGGAGAAAGAGCCGTTGCGGATCAGGAGTGAAGGACGGGACGCCGATTCCTTCAGCGGGGAAGGAACCGCTTGGCGACCAGGACCAGCAGATAGGCAAAGCCGGCGATGACGATGATGACCGGGCCGCTGGGCAGGTCGTAGCTGTAGCTCAGGGCCAGGCCGCTGCCGATGAAGACCAGGCAGCAGAGGGAGGCCAGGGCCATCATCTGCGCCAGACCCTTGGCGAAATTGCTCGCCACCGCCGCCGGCAGGGTGAGCAGGGCGATGACCATGACGATTCCCACCACCCGCACGAGCAGGACCACGGTGAGCGCGGTCAGGCAGAGGAGCAGCAGGTAGTAGAGATCGGTGCGGATGCCGCGCAGCCGGGCATACTCCTCGTCAAAGCAGACGGCCAGAAACTTGTGGTAAAAAAGGACGGCCGTCCCCACCACCAGCCCATCCAGGGCCAGAACCAGCCAGAGATCGGACTTGGCGATGAGCAGGATGTTGCCGAACAGGTAGCTCATCGGTTCGACGTAGCCGGGGGTCTTGGCGATGAAGAGCAGACCCAGGGCCATGCCGATGGCCCAGAGGGCGCCGATCACCGTGTCTTCCCGCTGGTTGGCGTGCAGACTCACCAGGCCAATGATGATGGCGGCGAGCAGGGCGGCCAGGATGGCGCCGGCCAGGGGGCCGAACCAGGTGATCCCCAGCTGGTGCTGGAGAAAGAGCCCGGCTCCGATGCCGCCCAGGACGCAATGGGCGATGGCGCCGGCGATGTAGGAGATGCGGCGGGCCACCACGTAGGTGCCGATGATGCCGAAGGCGATGCTGGCCAGGGTGCCGGTGAGGAAGGCGTAGCGGAAGAAGGGGATGGCCGGGTCGGTGAGGGCGCTAAGAAATTCCATGGCCGCAATGCCCTCCTTCCGAACAGCGGTGGTCGTGGCGGATCATCCGGATGTCGCCGCCGTACATGTTGCGGATCAGCTCGCCGGTCAGCTCGCTGGTGGGGTGGATCACCACCTGGCGGTTGACGCAGGCGATGCTTTTGAAAAATGAGGAGGCAAAGCCCACGTCGTGGGTCACCAGCAGCACGGTAAGCCGTTTGTTCAGTTTTTCCAGCGTCTCAAAGAGATGTTCCTCCGAGGCGGCGTCGATGTTGGCTGTCGGTTCGTCCAGAAGCAGCAGCCGGCCTGCCGAGGCCAGAGCCCTGGCGATGAGCACCCGCTGCCGCTGGCCCCCGGAGATCTCGGCGAAAAGACGGCCGGAAAGATCAGCGAGCCCCATCTCCTCAAGAGCGGCGCGGGCGGCCTCCCGGTCGCTTTTGGCGTAGGAGAGGCAGCAGAGCCGGTCCAGGCGGCCCATGAGGACCACATCGAGCACCGTCACCGGAAATTGCGGATCGTAGCGGGCGTATTGCGGCACATAGCCCACGTTCAGGCGCGCTTTCTCCGGCCTTTCGCCGAAGATGCGGATCTCGCCGCGCTCAGGGGCAAGCAGGCCGAGGAGCAGTTTGAGCAGGGTGGTTTTGCCCCCGCCGTTGGGGCCGACGATGCAGAGGGATTCGCCCGCCTTGATCGTCAGGGAGACCTTTTCCAGGATCGGCGCGCCATTGTATGAGAAATCAAGGTCCCTGATGACCACGGCATCCTGGTTCATAATGGCGTTTTCCTTGTTTTTTCATCCAGAGCCCTGGCTATCTCGCCGGCCATGGTCAGGAGGTTGGCCAGGACATCGGGGCGCATGGGGTCGATGGCCACCACCGCTCCGTTGATGGCCCTGGCGATGGCCTGGGCGTTTCTGGTTTCGAACTGGGGCTGGACAAAGATGATTTTCACCCCCTCCTTTCTCGCCTCTTCGATGAGGGCGGCGAGCTGTCGTGGCGAGGGGGATTTGCCGCCGGTCTCCACGGCCTTCTGACGCAAGCCGTATTCCCGGGCAAAGTAGCCGAAGGCGGGATGGAAGACGTAGAAGGTGCGGCCGGCATGGGGGGCGAGCAGGGTTCGCAGCCGGGCGTCAACCTCCCTGAGCTCCGCCTTGAGGGCGGCGAGATTTCCGCGATAGGCATCCTGATTGCCGGGATCCCGCGCGCAGAGGGCGGCGGCGATGTTTTCGGCCATGAGCGCCAGCCCGGAGGGAGCGAGCCAGACATGGGGGTCGAGCGCCTCCTCGTGCCCGTGCCCATGACGGTCGTCGCTCAGGAGCTTTGCGATGCCGGCGCTGCTGTCGACCAGGGCCAGATGCCCACTGCCGCCGATCTTCTCGGCAAGGGCGCGTTCAAAGGGCAGGCCGCTGGTGAAGTATATGGCGGCCCGGGCCAGCTCCTGCACCTGGCGCGGCTTCGGTTCGAAGGTGTGGGGATCCTGGCCGGCCGTGAGCAGCGTCTGACAGCGGACCTGCGGGCCGCCGAGACGGGAAACGATGGCCGCTTGGGGGGGGAGGCTGGCGAAGACTTCGAGCCTCGCCTGGCTGGCGCTGGCGGCGGCCGAGAGGGGGAGCAGCCCGGTGAGCGCCAGGAGCAGGAGGGCCAGCAGGAGTCGCCCTGGCGACGGCTGATTCAGTGCAGGCATTTCCCCTCCCCTGCCTCGCAGACCAGATGGACGGCGTTGCATTTTTGGCATCTTTCCAGGGAGTGGGTGGCCAGAAACCTTGCCCAGTGCTGCTGCTGCTCCTCGCTGAGGATGCCGGTGCCCTGGCAGAGGGGGCAGCCGTTTTCAAGGGCATGGAGCACGGCCTTCCTGATGAACTCCGAACGGTTCGGCACCTGTTTCAGGGCCTCGGCAAGCGCCTCGTCCACCTTGAAGGTCATGGTTTCCTGTTTCTTCGCGCGCATGGGCCTCCTTTTTTTCGGGTTTTACGCCGCCAGGGCAAGATGCGAGCGATGGCGGGCTTCTTTTAGTCGACTGTATTACAAAGTATTACTTTTGGCAAAGGGAATCTGCGCTTCCCGGCGCTCCGGCGCGACCTCCCTCCGCGCCAGCAGGGGCGGAAATGAAAAGTGGTTTGCTTCCCGGTTCGTTTTGTTGTACATATATTTTTTGTTCCAGCGCTGTGTGCTGCGATCCGCCGCCGTGCGGAGAGCGTTTGCGAAATTTTCCCAGGGAGAGCATCATGTTTGGACTTGGAATGCCGGAGCTCATTGTGATTCTGGTGATCATCGTGATCATCTTCGGCGCGGGCAAGCTGCCCGAGATCGGTTCCGGAATCGGGCAGGGGATCAAGAACTTCAAGAAAGCCACGAAAGACGAGGCGAAGCAGGAAAAGATCGAGGAAAAAAAGGATGACGGGGCCTCGGGGGCCGCGTGATTTTCTGGATTGGGAACGGTTCCCGGGCGTAAGCGCGGGAAAAAGGAGGTTTGACTATGTTTGGCTTGGGCACCCCGGAGTTGATCGTGATTTTAGGCATCGCCTTTCTGGTTTTCGGCGGGAAAAGGCTTCCCGAGCTCGGCTCAGGACTCGGCAAGGCGATAACCTCCTTCAGGAAGGGGCTCCGTGATGTCGAGGACACCGGCAAGAACCTGGTGGAGGAAAATATCCCCGGCGTCAAGGAGGTTGCCTCCCTGCGTCAGGAGGTGGACAAGGTGAAGGAGCTGGGGAGCGTTCTCGGCAAATAGGCTGCCCGGAAAGAGGGGCGGGCTACGGGCAGGCGGATCGCGATGATCCCCTGCCTTTTTTTTTGTCCTTGCGCCAACTTGATTGTCATGCCTGCGAAAATATATGTAGAATATAAACAGGTTGTCTGCGGTTGTCCCCTCGGGCGTCGCGGACGCGAGCGTTCCGCCCGCGACTGGAGGCGGAAAATGAGAGAGTCAAAGGAGCAGGGGAGGGAAAATGACTGTGCTGCGGTGCGTTGCGCGTGTTCGGGAAAGGGGAGTGGGATGGGCGGGGCGTGGTTCCCTGGCCCTGGTGCTGGTGATTCTGCTTGCTGCCTTGCCGGCCTTGTCCCTGGCTGCCGGATCACCTGATCTGCTGAAGACCCTGCAGGGGCATCAGACAAATTTCATCAATACCGTTGCCTGTTCGCCCGATGGCCAGAAGATCGCCTCGGGCGACGATGAGGGCGGCATCCGGGTCTGGGAGCTCGCCACCGGCAAGCCTCTCATGAGTCTGGGCGAAGAGCTGCCCAGCATCAAATCCCTTGCCTTTTCCCCGGACGGCGAGGCCCTGGCCGCGGTCACCGGCGGAACAGGCCGTCGCGGCCATGCCCTGCTGGTCTGGGATCTGGCGACCGGCAAGCTTCTGCACGATCTGCGGGAGCACTCGCAGCGGATCAACGATCTGGCCTGGTCGCCGGATGGCAATCGTATTGCCACGGTGAGCAACGACAACACCCTGCGCATCTGGAATGTGAAGTACGGCACCCTGGAGAACACGGAAAAACTGAACAGGAACAACATACTTGCCGTGGCCTGGTCGCCGGACGGCAAGAAAATCGTTTCCACCGAGAGTCTGGATGGCGTCATTCAGATCTGGGACGCGGTAAACGTCCGCCATGCCAACTCGTTCAAGGGGCATGCCGACTGGGTGCTCAGCGTGGCGTTTTCCCCGGATGGGAAGGAGTTTGTTACCGGCAGCCGGGACGGCTCGGTGCATGTCTGGGACAGCGCCACCGGCAAGCAGGTGAAGGTTTTGCGCGAGACTGAGCTCGATGCCGTCAATGGCGTGGTCTATACCCCCGATGGCAAGCATCTCCTCGCCGCCACCCAGAGCCAGCTGGTTCTCGTCTGGCGGTTGCCCGACGGCAAGCTCGTGAATTTCTACGAAGGGCATCAGCTCCCGCTCACCGATCTCGCCCTGACGCCCTCCGGAAGCAACCTGGTCACCGTCGGGCTGGACGGCACGGTGCGGATCTGGAACGGCCCTGGTCAGGGGGGGGCAGAGTCCCTTCTCGCCCAGGCTTTGAAGTTTGAGAACGGCACCGATCCCATGAACAAGGATGCCGCCGAGGCGGCGAAGCTCTACCGGCAACTGGCGGAAAAGGGGCAGGCCGAGGCGCAGTTCAGGCTGGGCCTGCTCTACAGCCAGGGCGCGGGTGTGGAGCAGAGCAGGGAGGAGGCGGAAAAGTGGTGGACCCTGGCCGCGGAGCAGGGCAACGCCGAGGCCAGGGCCCAGCTGCGGGGGGGGCGGGAGGTGGTGGCCAGGGCGGCCGAACCGGCCCCTGCGCCGCAGCCGGAGGCCGCCCTGGTGGCAGTCGAGGAACCGAAGCCCGAGCCCAAGCCCGAGCCAAAGGCTGAAGCGAAGGCTGAGCCGAAGCCTGAACCGAAGCCTGAACCGGCTGTCGTGCAAACCATCGTCCCGGAGGAGAAGAAGAGCAAAGTTGCCGCCGCCCCGGCCCCAGCTTCCGCTCCGGAGAAGCCGGTGCAGGTCGCCAAGGTCGCGCCGCCGCCCCCCGCGCCGCCGGAGGTGAAGAAAGACAAGGAAGCCCTCTTCCTCGACGGGATAAAGTCCTACAAGGGCGAGGGGGTGGCGAAGGATTATGCCCAGGCCTTCAAGCTCTTCACCCAGGCCGCCGAGCAAGGGCATGTCAAGGCCCAGTACCGCCTGGGCTTCATGTACAGCCTCGGCAAGGGGGTTAAGAAGGACGACCGGCAGGCCGTGGCCTGGTGGCTGAAGGCGGCCGGGCAGAACGATGCCGAGGCCCAGTACTACCTTGGCTACATGCACGAAATCGGGGCCGGGGTGACGCAGGATCTTGCCGCTGCCAAGCAGTGGTACCAGAAGGCCGCCGACAACGGCAATATCAATGCCGTGCAGAGCCTGAAGATGCTGCCCTGATCAGGTTTGTTCTTCCCTGCATGAACAAAAAAGGCGGAGCCGCGGCTCCGCCTTTTTTGTATACGGGCTGAATCCGGTCCGGCTCAGTCGTCGAAATCCCCTGCCGGGCCTTTGTCGCCGCCCAGGGCTGCGGCCCGTTTGGCAATGAGTTCCCCACTCCATTCGGCCGGGTTTTCGATGCGTCCCACCTTGGCTCCCAGGTCGTGGGAGCCCTTTTCCAGGATGGCGGCAACGGCCAGGGGCGCGGTGTCCTGGGCGTTGAAGACATTGACCAGCAGATTGTAGACAAACTCCTCAACCCGCCTGGCCATCCGCTCCCGGATCGGCTGCGGTTGCCCGAGCAGTTTGGGCTCGAAGGGAAGGTTCAGACTCTTGTAGTTGCCCTTTTTCCAGCCCTTGCCCTCGGCGTACTCCACCATCTGCCGCCACATCGCCTCGGTCACCCCGGCGTCCTTGACCTTGATGAAGTTGCCGTCGGCGTCCAGGATGGCGTTGCCGTAGTCGTTCACCTCCAGGCCCCAGGAGATCATCTGCAGGGCGGTGGCGACATTGGCCTTGGTGGTCGCGGTTTTCGCGGCGATTTCCCGGAGCCGTTCCGAGCTGTTGCCCGAAGTGCCGTGCTGGGCGCCGGAAATTCTGTAGGGCGCGAGTTTGGCGTGGATGTCGGCGGTGAGTTCCACCTGGATGCCCTGGCCGCTCTCCTCGATGCCGTGGGTCGTGCCGTTGTTCAGGGCGATCCAGTCCGGGAAGATGTTGTGGGCGTTGAGGCCCTGGATCAGAAAGAGCGCCTCCTCCGCGGAGGAAAGGCCTTGGTCCCCTTTGATCTCGCCGATCTCCGTTTCCAGGCCTGCCCAGGAGGGTACGAACTGGGCCAGGGCCAGGTTGCTGAGCAGGTTCTTGTCGTCGGGCAGATGGGAGGCGTCGATGGCAATCGAGGTGATTCCCGCCTCGAAGATGGTGGGGATCTCCACCTTGGCAAAATCGAGATCCGACTCCTTCTTGATCCCGTAATGATCGGCATGGATGGCCACCGGCACGGTGATGCCGAGTTCGTTCATGGCCTGATCCACCTGCCGGGCCATGTTCCAGTAGTTCACCGGACAGTAGGCGTTGGCCCCGCCCTCGGAGCGGGCGATTTCGATGATGATCGCCGCATTGGCGCGCTGGGCCGCCATGAGGGCGCCGCGGATGATGAAGTTGTTGCGGCCGTTGGCGGCGATGGTCATGGCCTTGCCCTTGGCCATCAGGCCGCGGTCGATGACCTTGCCGCTGACGATGAGCGCTCTGGAATTGGGAAAGAGCTTGACCACATTGGGTGGCCGGCCAACGGAAAGGGCCTGGTCAAAATCTGCCCGGGAGACGGACATGGCGGAACCTCCTTCTTGTTGCTGAGACGTTTTTGCGCGTTTTGTTTTTATGGTGTGAATTCAAGGTGTTTGCAAAAATACTATACCGGGAACCCTTCAGGCCGCAAGGGTTTTTCCTCGCCAGGGCCGGATTGCCCGCGCTTCTCCCGGACCCGCAGCATGAGCAGGCCGCCGGCCGCGAAAAAAAGAAGCACAGTGGCCATGCCGGCCCGCTGGCTGTGCCAGTGGGCGGTGGCCCAGCCGAGGAGCAGGGGGCCGAGGAAGGAGGTGAGCTTGCCCGAGAGGGTGAAGAGGCCGAAAAATTCGGCGCGTTGGCTCTTCGGGGTGAGCCGGGCCATGAGCGAGCGGCTGGCCGACTGGTTGGGGCCGGTGAAAAAGCCGATGACGCAGGCGGCGAGCCAGAAAAGGGTCCGGTCGTGGGTGAGTACCGCCAGCAGGCTCGCACCCCCTAGGCCGACAAGGCTTGCCAGTATGATGGCCTTGCCGCCGAGGCGGTCATCCGCCTTGCCCAGGAGAAAGGCGCCGAGACCGGCGGCGACGTTGAGGACGATGCCGAAAACGAGCACTTCGGAAAAAGCCATCCCAAAAACCCCGGCCGCGTAGATGCCGCCAAAGGCGATGATTGTCACCAGCCCGTCGTTGTAGAGCAGGTGGGCGAGGAGGAATCTGGCAACCTCCGGGCAGCGGCGCAGGTCGGCGAGGGTCTGCCGCGGGCCGGCAAGAAGAGCGGCCCCGGTTCTGCTGTCCCTTGCGGGCCTCTCTGCCGGGGCGAGGAAGAAGAGCGGCAGGCTGAAGAGGAGAAACCAGATCGCCACCAGCAGGTTGCTGGCCCGGGAGGGAAACCCTTCCGCCATGGGCAGGCGCAGGAGTGGCGCCTCGCCGATCAGGAGCAGCCCGGCCAGGCTCAGGCAGCAGAGGCCACCGAGATAGCCCAGGCCCCACCCATGGCCGGAGATGGTTCCGAGTCGTGCCGGCGGGGCCACTTCCGGCAGCAGGGCGTTGTAAAAGACGATTCCCAGCTCGAAGGCGACATTGGCGACGATGAAGAGCCCGAGGGCGAGCAGGGCGGCATGGGGCAGGCTGGGCGGGATGAAGGCGAGCAGGGCGGTGGCGGTGATGCAGAGCAGGGTGGACTGGATCAAGTAGCTGCGCCGCCTGCCCAGGCGATCCGCCGCCGCGCCCAGCAAGGGGGCGAGCAGGGCGATGACGAGGGCGCTGCCGGTCACGCCCCGCGCCCAGAGGGCGGTGCCGGTGGCGGGATCGGGGGCCATCGCCTGGCTGAACCAGGGGGCGTAGACAAAGGTCACCACCAGGGTGGTGAAGGCGGAGTTGGCCCAGTCATAGAGGCACCAGGCGAAGATCCGTTTCTTTTTCGGGTCGGGCGCCGGATTCATCGGGACGGCTCCTCTTTTTTCGCATCCGGATCCGGATCACGCGCATGGCGGAGGCTCGGGATGTTGGCCCGCCATTTTTCAAGCCGCAGGGTGATGGCCGTCTCCTCCAGCTCGGCGAGGAGAAAGGCGAGGATGGCGAGTCGGAAGGGCCAGGCCGGCCCGCCGAAGAGCAGCAGAGGGGTGGCGAGGCCAAGGAGGATGGCGGCGGCCTTTGCCGCCCGGGTATGGTAGCTGGTGAGGCGCCGGAACTTGAGAAAGCCGAGGAGGATGGGGACGAGGAAGGCGGCGAGCCCGAGGAGGATGAAGGGCTGTTCCCGGCGGATCAGCTCCGGCCAGAGCAGCCAGACGCCCACCGACGCCACCAGGTAGGTGGCGAGATCGCCCCAGCTGTCCAGGCGGGCGCCCCAGTCGGTCACCTGATTGAGCGCCCGGGCCAGAAAACCGTCCAAGGCGTCGCTTATGAGCGAGAGGATGAAGAGGACCAGAAAGGCCTCTCTGCTGCCGAGCAGGGCGGCGGCAACGAGAAGCGGCGCCACGAGGATGCGCAGGATGCTCAGGAGGTTGGGCAGGGTCAGGGCGCGGTTCGGCACGGTGCGTGGCTATTCCCCGATGATCTTGACCAGCACCCGCTT
>DDXK01000072.1 GCA_002347185.1 Desulfobulbaceae bacterium UBA2262
TTCTTCACCACCAAGGCGGTGGGCAAGGGCACCGGTCTGGGCCTGAGCATCTCCTACGGCATCGTCAAAAAGCATCGGGGCGATATCCTGGTGCGCAGCGAGCCCGGAGAGGGGGCGGAGTTCGAGGTGGTCCTGCCCATCAGCCAGGAAGGGGCAGCGCGGAAAGAGGAAGATCCCTGCGGCTGAGCAGGTGGAGGCCAGGCGTTTGCCGAAGTTGAGGGCCGGAGCCTTTGGGGGAAGGAGCCGGAGAGAAATCCAAGGAAGAGAGGGAGCAAAAGCGAGGCGATCGATGGGAGAGAAAAAAGGGAAAGTGCTCTATGTGGATGACGAGGAGATCAACCTCGTCAATTTCCGCGAGACCCTGGAGGATGAATTCGAGGTCTTCACCGCCCTTTCCGGGGAGGAAGCCTTGCGACTTCTCGCACAGGAGGGGGAGATGGCCCTGGTCATCTCCGACCAGCGGATGCCGGGGATGACCGGGATCGAGTTTCTGGTGCAGGTGCGGGAGCGGCATCCTGATTCGGTGCGGATGATCCTGTCCGGCTATACCGAGATCCATGAGCTGATCGAGGCGATCAACCGGGCCGAGGTCTACCGTTACTTTGTCAAGCCCTGGGACGAAGAGCATCTGCGCCTGACCGTGGGCAACGCGGTCAACACCTACAGCCTCACCCAGCAGATCAAGGGTTTTCTCGATGAGCGGAAAAAGAAGCTCGCCACAGGCGGGGATGGGGACGGAAAGGAGGATGGGCGATGAACAGCAGGGCGCGGGTGCTCTTTGTCGACGACGAAGAGGTCAACGGCATCAATTTTCTGCAGACCTTCCAGGACGACTACGAGGTGCTGCTGGCCGCCAGCGGTGAGGAGGCGCTGGAGCTCCTCGCCCGGGAAAGGGAGATCGCCGCGATCCTCACCGATCAGCGCATGCCCGGGCTTTCCGGGGCCGAGGTCCTGGCCCGGGCGCGCGAACTCGCCCCCCAGGCGGAGCGGATCATGATCACCGCCTATTCCGAACCCGGAGACATCATCGGCGCCATCAACCAGGGGCAGGTCTACCGCTATATCGTCAAGCCCTGGGAGGAGGAGGAGCTGCGCATCACCCTCCTGCAGGCGGTGGAGCGGCATCGGCTCAAAAAGGAAAACCGCCGGCTGCTCGCCGAGCTGTTTGCCAAGAATCAGCAGCTGGCCGAGAGCAATGCCGCTCTGGAGCAGCGGGTGGCGGAGCGCACCGAGGAGCTGGCCCGCCGCAACGGCGAGCTGGCCGCCAGGGTGGCAGAGCTGGAGGCGGCGAGAAACGAGGTGAACTCCCTGAAAAGGTTGCTGCCGATCTGCAGCTATTGCAAGAAGATCCGCGACGATCGCGATTACTGGCACACCCTGGAAACCTACCTGCACCACAACGCGGACCTGATGTTTACCCACAGCATCTGCCCGCACTGCTTCGAGGTGGTGGCCCAGCAGTTCAGCAAGGGGGGAGAGGAAAAGGAGTGAGGGCTAGCGGCCGGCCGCCGTCTGCAGGGCCAGCTCCGCGGCCCGGGCCGAGGCCCCTGCCCCGCCCAGCCGGGCCCGCACTTCGGCAAGCCCCGCCAGCATCTCCCGTCGCTGCCCCCCATCCTCCAGCAACCCGAGCAGGGCGGCGGCGATCCGTTCCGGTTGCGCCTGGTCCTGGAGCAGCTCCGGCACCACCGCGCGCCCGGCCACCAGATTCACCAGCGAGGCGTATTGCACCTTGATCAGCCGCCGTCCGAGAAAATAGGTGAGCGGCGCGACCCGGTAGGCAATCACCATGGGCACATCCAGGATGGCGAGTTCGAGGGAGACCGTGCCCGAGGCGGCCATCACCGCCTGGCAGGCCGCCATCATCGCATAGCGCTCCTCACGGATCACCCGCACCGGCAGGCCCGACTCGCCCAGGCCGCAGGCCAGCAGCTCCTCCTCCCGCACCGTCGGCGCCAGCGGCAGCAAAAAGAGCGCATCCTTTCTTTTTTCCTTGATGAGCCTGGCTGCGGCCAGAAAGATCGGCAGCATGGCGATGATCTCCCGCCTGCGGCTGCCGGGCAAGAGTCCCACCAGGGTGGCGTCCGGGGCTATCTCCAGAGCCCGGCGGAACTCCGCGGGGCTCCGGTCGGCCCGCACCGCATCCAGGAGCGGGTGGCCGACGAAATCCACCTCCATGCCGCGCTCCCGGTAAAAGGCCTGCTCGAAGGGGAGGATCACCGCCATGCGGTCCACCAGCCGGCGGATGGTCTTGACCCGGCCGCTGCGCCAGGCCCAGACCTGGGGGCTGATGTAGTAGAAAACCGGGATGCCGAGCCGTTTTGCCTTCCTGGCCAGGATGAGGTTGAAGTCGGGATAGTCGATGAGAATGAGGAGCTGAGGCCGCTCCTCGCGCAGACGGCGCTCCAGGGCCTGCATGGCCGCGCGGATGAAGGAGAAGTGGCCGAGTACTTCGAGGATGCCCACCACGGCGAGCTGGGCCGCGTCGTAAAGGATCTCCACCCCGGCCGCGGCCAGGGCCGGCCCCCCCACCCCGCAGACGCGCGCCGAAGGCCGCCGGGCCCGGATGGCCTCGACCAGGCGGGCGCCGTGCATGTCGCCGGAGGCTTCGCCGGCCACGATCATGATCTTGAGAGGGGTCATTGGCGGTTGCAGGAAGATGGTTCGTCTTTATACGGAGAACGGCCCCATTGTGCCTGCCACCTCCTTGAAGAGCTCAGGCGTCGAGGAGGTGGCGGTGCTGCTCGGCATGCGCCTTGATCTGGGCGATGATCTCCTGGGCCACGGCCAGGGCTCTGCGTCCGTCCCGGCCAGAGACCTTGGGCTCGCGGCGCTCGCGGACATTCCTGACGAAATCGGCAAGCTCCATCTCCAGGGCGTCCTGGTGCATGTAGCAGGCCTTGGTCACCTCCTCCCTGGGCAGGCCGTTTTCGTCCCGCTCCCGGCCGAGGCGGAAGACAGCCAGCTCCTTCTTGCCGTAATCCACGGAAATGAAGGAGTTGGGCTGAAAGATGCGGAGGCGGCGCATATTGTCCTTGGAGATCCGGCTCACGGTGATGTTGGCGGTGCAGCCGTTCTCGAAAATCAACCGGGCGTTGGCGATGTCGGTGGTCCGGGTGAAGACCGGCACCCCCACAGTATGGATGGTCTTGATCGGGGAAGCGACGATGCTGAGGATGATGTCGATGTCGTGGATCATCAGGTCGAGAACCACGTCCACGTCGATGCCGCGGGGCTTGAAGGTGTGGATGCGGTGCGACTCGATGAAGAGCGGCTGGGTGAGATGCTCGGCCATGGCCAGCACCGCCGGGTTGTAGCGTTCGATATGGCCCACCTGGATCAGGCGCTCCTGTTCGATGGCGATGCAGATCAGGTCGTCGGCCTCGGCCAGCGTCGTGGTCATCGGTTTTTCCAGCATCACGTCAACCCCGGCGAGCAGGCAGGTCTTGGCCACCTCGTGGTGGAGGCTGGTCGGCACCACCACGCTCACCGCCTCCACCTCCTTGAGGAGTTCCCGGTAATCGCCGAAGGCGGCGGTCTTGCAGAAGCGGGCCACCTCGGCGGCGCTCTCCGGATTGGCGTCCGCGACCCCGACCAGCTCCACGTCCGGCATGGCCATGTATTTCTGGGCATGGAACTTGCCAAGATAGCCCACGCCGATGACGCCGATCCGTATTTTTTCCATGCTTGTCCGCCTCTCCTGGGAAATTTTTTCGAAAAATACGCGATCGGGCTCGCCCTGACAAGGTAAATCTATGGCAGGGCGAGCCCGCCGCCGAGACGCGCCTTTGCCCTCCGGCCCCTGTTTTCTCTGCCCAGGCAGAGAAAATGGATTTGTCGGAGGGCAAACTTGTGCTAATATCCTCGCACAGCAAAGGCCTGGAAATGAGGGCCGCCGGGGAACTCGCGGCGGCGGGGCTGTCTCTGCAGGGGCCGGGGGGAGGAATCGTTCATGGCGGAAACGCGCAGCAGTTGGAAATCGAATCTTGGCTTTCTTCTGGCGGCCATCGGCTCGGCCATCGGTCTCGGCAATGTCTGGCGCTTCAGCTACATGGCGCATCAGTATGGCGGCGGCGCCTTTCTCGTTCCCTATTTCGTCGCCCTGCTGGTGGCGGGAATTCCCATCATGATCCTTGAGTATGGGGTGGGGCATCGGGAAAAAGGCTCCTCCCCCCTGAGCCTCGCCCGCATCGACCGCCGCTGCGAATGGGTAGGCTGGTGGATGCCGGTGGTGGCCATGTTCGGCATCATGCTCTACTACGCGGTGGTTATTGGCTGGTGCGTCAACTACCTTTTCTATTCCTTCACCCTGGCCTGGGGGCCGGACACCGAGGCCTTCTTCTTCAACCAGTTTCTGCAGCTTGCCGATTCGGCGGAAACCCTGGGCGGGGTGCGGGTACCGATCCTCTTCTCCACCCTGCTGGTCTGGGTGAGCTGCTGGATCATCTGCTTCCGCGACGTCAGCCACGGCATCGAGAAGGCCAGCGTGCTCTTCATGCCGGTCCTCTTTCTGCTCACCATCGTCATCGTCTTCTGGACCCTCTCCCTCGACGGGGCCGGCGAGGCGATCTTTTCCCACTACCTCGCCGCGGACTGGCAGAAGATCAACATCTTCGCCGCCGATCCGGTGGTGCGCGAGGCAGCCGGCAAGGTCTGGGCCGCCGCCTTTGGCCAGATCTTTTTCACCCTCTCCCTGGGCTTCGGGATCATGATCACCTACGCGAGCTATCTGCCCAAAAAGTCGAACCTCAGCAAGAACGCCCTCCTCACCTGCGTGGTCAACTGCTCCTATTCGCTCTTCGCCGGCCTGGCCGTCTTCGGCATTGTCGGCTTCATGGCCAAAAGCCAGGGGGTGCCCTTCGAAGCGGCGATCAAGGGCGGACCGCAACTCGCTTTTGTCGTCTATCCCAAGGCCATCGCCATGCTGCCGGCATTGAACGAGTTCTTCGGGGTGCTCTTTTTTCTGATGCTGATCATTGCCGGCCTTACCTCCGGGGTTTCCCTGGTGGAGGCCTTTGCCTGCTCGCTGACCGACAAGTTCGACTGGCCACGGCAGAAGGTGGTGACCTGGCTCTGCATCGCCGGCTTCGCGGGGAGCACCGTCTTCACCACCCGCTCCGGCCTCTATCTGCTCGATATCGCCGACCATTTCATCACCAATTACGGCCTCATCGCCGGCGGCCTGGCCGAATGCCTCATCATCGGCTGGCTGCTCAAGGCCTCCATCCTGAGAAAGCATATCAATCAGGTGGCCAGCCGGGTGCCCGCGGCCTGGGATTTTTCCATCAGCTATCTTACTCCCTGCATCCTCGCCGGCCTGCTCGGCCTCTCCCTCTTCACGGATCTCAAGGAGAACTACGGCGGCTATCCCACCGACCAGCTTTTTCTTTATGGTATCGGCTGGATGCTGCTTTGCCTGGTGGCCGCCCTCGCCCTGACCTTTCGGCCCTGGCGGGCGGACAAGCTCAAGCGCCGGCACAAACCCGAGGAAGACAAGCTGCTGGTCTGAGTCCCCACCTCTTGCCGTCGCTATCCGGAGCAGATGCCCAAAAAAAAGATCCTCACCATAGCCCTGGCCCTCGTCGCCTTCTTCTTCTGCCTGTTGCTGGCCCTGCCGCAGCTCCTCAGGCTGGCGGAGGTGCGCCAGGACCTGACCCGGGCGGTCGAAGAAAGGCTGGCCGGCACGCTGCGGGTGGAGCGCCTGCAGTGGACCTGGCTGCCTTTCCCCCATCTCACCCTTGCCGAGTGCCGCTTTGACAGCGAAACGCTAACGCTGCGCCTGCCCCGCATCGAGGCCTACCCCAACTGGCTGGCCCTGTTGCGCAACGAGTTCGCCCTGGGCAGGGTGCTCCTGGAAGAGCCGGAATTCACCATCAAAAGCGTGCCGGCCGCCTCGGGCAAGAATCTGGTCGAGCTCCTGCCCCATGGCGCGGTGGAGATCAAAAACGGCCTGCTCCTGATGGCGGCGCCCAGCCCCTGGCCCTCCCTGCGCAGCCGCGAATTTTCGCTGCGGAATGTCAACGGCCGGTTCGCGGTCGCCGCGGGCGGCCTTGATTTCTCCCTGGAGGCCGTGCCCTCCTTTGGCGAGCGCGTTCGCCTGGTCGGCGGCATCGAGCGGGGCAGCGGGCTCTGCCGTCTGGAATTCGACTGCCGCAAAATCAAACTCCATGAGGTGCTGCTTTCCCTGGCCGACCAGGAGCTGGAACCGGTGGAGTCACTCCTCAACGTCAGCGGCCGCCTCGAAGGCACGGGGCCCGACAGCTTCCAGGCGGAGCTTGCCGGCGACCTTCCCTGCCTGCTCGCCTTTCCCAGGGACAAAAAGATCCTCCTCAACTGCGGTTTTGCCGATCTGGCCATTACGAGGCAGGCTGGCGACCTGCTCTTGACGGTGAAGGAATTCGTGATGAAGGAGCCGGGCCTGAGCCTGGCCGGAACCATCCGTCGTCAGGCCGCGGGGAGGGATGCCCCGCGCTGGGAGATCGCCCTCGACGGCACTGATCTCAATCTCACCCAGATCCGGGATTCGGTGCTTGCCATGTGGGGCGGGCACGAAATCGCCAAAACCGTGACGGATATCGTCCTGAGCGGAAGAGCCGGCAAGGCCCGCTACGCCTTTTCCGGCCGGAGCGAGGATTTCCAGAATATCCGCAGCATGGTTATCTCGGCCGAGGATATCGACGCCGCCATCAGGCTGCCGGTGGGCGGCCTGCTCCTCGACAATACCCGGGGCAGCATGCTGATCGAGGACGGCCGTCTGCAGGTCAAGGGCGACAGCGCCAGGCTCGGCGACAGCAAGGGCAAAAACTGCAAGCTGGAAGTCGGGCTCGCCGAGGACGACGACGCCTTTTTTCTCGACGTGGACCTCGACGCCGATCTTGCCGAGCTCCAAGGGGTACTCGGCCGCCTCATCGACGACCCGCCCTTTCTCGCCGAACTGGCCAAGTTCCGCAAGGTTTCCGGCAGTGCCAGCGGCCACCTGCGCATCGAGGACAAGCTCAACGACATCAGGGTCAGCGTCGAGGTCGCCGATATCCGGGGCCAGGCGGAATATCTGCCCCTCAACTGGGGATTCACCGTGGAGGGCGGTGGCATGAGCATCGCCCCCAACCAGGTGCAGTGGCGGGAGATTCAGGGACAATACGGGCCGCACCGCATCCTGCGGGCCAGCGGCTCGGTGGACTGGGAAAAGGAAACCCGGCTTGCGGTGACCAGCCTCGACGCCACCGTCTTTGCCCCGGACCTGCAGGCCGGCGCCCTTTCCTTCTGGAAAAAACTCGACACCCTCATTGCCGAACAGGTCTCGAACCTGGAAGGAAGCATAGAGCTGCGCAAAACCTCCCTGACCGGCACCCTCGACCGGCCCGAGTCCTGGCAGGGCGGGGCCAGCCTAGCCTTCGACGGCCTGCTGCTGCGCACTCCCCTGCTGCCCGGGGAGGTCCGGGTGCAGAAGGGGCGGGCCAGGCTCACGGAAAGCACGATCGAGGTGGGCGAGTGCCAGGCCACCATTCTGGACGCCCCCTTCTCCTTTGGCGCCTCCCTGCGCCATGCGGACCTGGAAGCGCTGCGGGGCACAATCTCCCTCACCGGTCTGGTCGGAGAGGAGCTCGGCAGCTGGCTGCGGGAACGGCATTTCCCCGCGAACAAATCGCTTTTCCCCCGCCTGCCCTTCCGTCTTGCCTCCCTGAAGCTCACCCTTGCCGAGGAAAAATGGGAAAGCAGCGGCGTTCTCATCCCCGGCGACGACCAGGAGGAGACCACCCTGCCCAGGGCCGAATTCACCACGATTTCGAGCCCCGACAACCCGCTGCGGCTTTCCCTCCATGTCCTGGGCAATCAGGAGGAGGCCCGCCTCGACCTCGACGCCCTGGACAGAACGCCGGAGACCTTTCTTTTTACCTGGAAGGGCAGCCTCTCCGAACAGACCGTCGAGGCGCTGCTCGCCGAAGAAAAGCTTCTCACCGGCGCCGTTGCCGGTGATTTCCAGCTTTACCTGCCCGCCGATCCCACCAGGGTGGCTTTTGCCGGCGAGTTGCGCGCCGAGGGGCTCCGCTGGTTTTTTGACAACGGGACCGGCCGCTTTGCGGACATAACCGATATCCACCTCGAGGGGGCCGGCAACGAGCTCAAGATAAAAAACCTTTCCTGCGCCCTGAGCAGCCGGGAGCGCATTCAGGCCTCCGGCCTGCTCACCCGGGGCGAGGACGGCCTGGTCGCGCACATGGACCTTGTCTCCCCCTCCCTGTCCAGGCAGACCCTTGTCGATTTTTCCCAGGATCTGAAGAGCGTCAGGGAGCGCTATCTTCGCACCGGAAGGGAGAGGGCGGCCGGCGACCAGGAATGGAGCCTCACCGGCACGGTCAACTTTTCCCTGGAGGAATTCATTTTTTCCCAGAGCGCCAAGCCCGGCGAGACGGGCTTGCCCACCAGCCTGGTCTGGCAGCCTCTGCGGGGCTTTGTCCGCATCCAGCCGGGTTGGCGGCTTTCCGCCACGGTCAGCTCCGGCCGTCTCTGCTGCCTGGATACCACCGGCCAGTGGTTTTCAAGCCCTGAACTTGGCACCAACAGCTTCCAGCTGCTCTCGGCCCGGTGCGAAATCCCGCCCCGTTTTGAACGGGTGCTGCCCTGTCTGGGATATCCGCAGGATCTGATCGAAGGCGAGTTTTCCCTGACCGCCAACATCTCCGGCAGCATGGACAAGTGGCAGGACGGATATCTCAACGTCGAGTCGCGGGCCGGTCGGATCCTGCGGATGAAGCTGCTCTCCAGGATCTTCAGCGTGGTCAACATCACCGACCTTTTCACCCCGACCCCCGAGGGCGCAAAGGTCGGATCCTCGGGGGCGGGCTTCCCCTATTCGTCCCTGCGGGTCCGAAGCCACATCAAGGACAACGAGCTGATCATCGACGAAGCGGTGGTGCGGGGATCAGGGCTGAACCTCTTTGCCCGCGGCAAGATGAACATCGTCAGTCTGGAAATGGATTTCGTGGTTCTGATCTCTCCCTTCAAGACCCTGGACGCCATTCTCAGCAAGATCCCCCTCCTGGGCAGGGTCATCGGTGGAGAGACGGGAACCCTGGTCACCTTTCCGGTGGCGGTGCGCGGGCCGGTACGCGACCCGGAGGTGACCCTGCTGCCGCCCTCGGCCGTGGGGGAAGGCATCCTCAACATCGTCAAACGCACGCTGCTCCTTCCCTTCACGATTCTCTCTCCGGTCCTGCCCGATGCGGTTCCGGAGGAAGAAAGGAGATGAGGATGGAGCCATTCTGCAAGGAGTGAAAAAATGGATTTTTCCGCGTACCTTCAAGAAGTTTCCCAGTTCCCGCTGGTACGGCGGCTGCTGGTGGTCCTGCTTTACGCCCTGCTCGCCAAGGCGGTGGATATCGTTGTCAACCGCATCCTCAAACGCTTTGTCGCCACCCTCACCGTCAGCGAACTCGACGACCGGATCATCAACATCCTGCATGGCCCCATCGTCCTTACCGTCTTTCTGGCCGGCATCATCCATGCCGTCACCATGCCGCCGGTCCTGACCTCGCCCTGGGACTTCTTTTTCCCGGCCGCCACCAAGAGCGTCGCCCTGGTCGCCTGGACCATCGCCGTGCTCCGCCTCTTTGTTCTCCTGGGTGAACACCATCTGCAGGGCATAGTCGAAAGGGGCAAGGTCGGGGCCGATCTTTTTCTGCTCCTGAAAAACGTGGTCAGGGTCATCATCAGCGTCTCCGCCCTGCTCTGGCTGCTCTCCATCTGGAAGGTCAATCTGGCCCCGCTCTTCGCCTCCGCCGGCATCGCCGGCATCGCCGTGGCCTTGGCCGCCAAGGACAGCCTCGCCAATTTTTTCGGCGGCATCAGCATCTTTGCCGACCGGACCTTCAAGGTGGGCGACTACATCATCATCGACGACGCCCAGCGGGGCGAGGTGGTGGAGATCGGGGTGCGTTCCACCCGCATCATGACCAGGGACGATGTCCTGATCACCATCCCCAATTCCGTGCTCGCCGCCAGCAAGATCGTCAACGAAAGCGCGCCGATCCCCAGATTCCGCATCCGGGTGCCGGTGGGGGTCGCCTATGGCAGCGATATCGAACAGGTGGAGGAGGTGCTCCTTGCCGTGGTGGCAGCCAATGACGCCGTGGTCGCCGAGCCCAGGGCCAGGGTGCGCCTGCGCGCCTTCGGCGCCTCCTCCCTCGACTTCGAGCTGCTCTGCTGGGTGGAGGAGCCGAGCCTCAAGGGTCTGGTGACCCACGACCTCCTGAAGGCGACCTACAGAGCCTTTGCCGAAAAAGCAATCAGCATCCCCTTTCCTCAGCAGGATATCTATATCAAGGAATTGCCGGCGGGAATCGAAAAATAAGGCGGGGCGCCCGTGGCCTTGCTGGCCGTCGGACAGGAAGCGGCGGGAAACGGGAGGGTCAGGCGAATCTGAGCAGTCTTTTCAGCCAGCCGCCTTCTTCCTTCTGGCGGGCGAGAAGCAGGGCGTGCAGGCGGACAATGGCCGCATGCTCGGGGGGAACGAGAAACTCGCAGCCCAGTTGAAAAGGCTGGCCGGGTTCGTCCAGGAGGCGGTCGAACCAGACCGGCTGCATGGGAATGCTCAGCTTCTCCATCTCCTCCGGGTCGATCACCTCCAGGGTGATCAGCCTGGAGGCGTCGTCGTTGAAGCCGTAGAAGAGATGGTACTGGCCGGAACGGATGCGGGGCACGGTGAGCCGCGCTCCATAGGTGGAGATATCGTTCAGCCTGCCCATGAGGGGCTCGCCGAGCACCTGGTTGGTTTCCGCCTCCCGCGGGACCACCGTCACCGACAGTTCGGCCGCAATCCTCGGCGCTCGCCGTAATTCCTTGCCCATCGTTATCGCATTGCCCCCCTTGGCATCCGCCTGGCGCGGCCTCTTCCGTCACCCCACGACACAACCTACCATAGACGCCCATTTTTTTGCTGTCAAAGAAAATTGGCCGGGGGAGGCCATTCTACTTTGCCAGCAGTTCGGCCAGGATTTCCTTGACCAGCTGCCCGTTGGGGGCGGTGGCCATGGGGTTGAGGTTCACCAGCTCCTGCCAGGATTTGACCGCCCCAGCCTTGTCATTGAGATCGTAGAGCAGCACGACCCCCTTGTTGAAGCGGGCCGTCTCGTGCCTGCTGTTGAGCTGGATCGCCTTGTCGAAGGTGGCGATGGCCTGCTGCGGATCGCCCGCCTTTCTGTACATGACGCCGAGATCGGTCAGGACGTCGGCGTTGTTGGGCTGCAGCTCCAGGGATTTCTTGTAGGCGCCGATGGCCTTTGCAAAGGCGTCGGAATCAAAGTAGAGGTGGCCGAGGTTGGTCCAGGCATCGACGTTGCCTGGATTTTTCTGCACCTCCAGTTCCAGGGCCAGCAGGCGCTGGCTCTGTTCGGCCGTGAGCTTGGAGGGGGCCGCCGCTTGCGGTTGCCCGGCCGGCGCCGGGCCGCCCGTGACGGAAGGCGCCTTGTAGACGCTGAAGACTATGCCGCCCAGAAAGCCGATTACCAGGCAGCAGAGGGCAACCAGAATGACAGTCTCCTTCTTGATGGCGTTTACCGGGGCGTGCTCGGGCTGGGACATGGAAATTCTCCTCCTTGGGATGATAGGTATCGTGCGAAACCACATGGTAGCAGAAAAAACAGCGGAGTCAATGCGTACTCTCCTCCCTGAAGAGACAGTGGCAGGGGGAGAAAAGTTCAGGAAAATTCCTGCGCGCCGGCGTCGTTGAGCTGATGGAGACGCACCCGTTCCGGGTCGGCCAGGACCAGGGCCTCGTCGGCGATGCGCCGGTGGTGGGTGAAGAGGATGACCTGCTGCCCGGCGGCCAGCTCGGCAAGGATGGCCAGGGTTGCCCGGGAGCGGGCATCGTCGAAGTTGATCAGGATGTCGTCGACGATGAAGGGCATGGGCTCCTGGCTTTTCCGGCGCCAGACCAGGGAGGCGAGGCGCAGGGCCAGATAGAGCTGGTCGCGGGTGCCGTCGCTCATCCGGCCCACCTCGACGCGCTGGTTCTCGCCCCGCACTCCGACCAGGATCGGCTCGCCCCGCTCGTTTTCATCGGTGCGCAGGCCGCGGTAAGCGCCGAGGGTCATGGCCTGAAAATATCGGGAGGCAAGGCCGATGACCGGATCCTGGTTTGCCGCCCGGTAGCGTTCGATCTCGCCTTTTAAGGTATGGGCGGCCAGTTTCAGCTTCAGATAACGGTCGCAGAGGCGTTTGAGCCTGGCCTGGGCCAGGGCCGCTTCCTCGGCGGCCCTGGCGGCCCGGGCGCTGCCGTCCATCTGGTCCAGGCGGGTCTTTTTTTCTCCGATCAGCTCGGAGAGCCGCCTGCTCTCCGGGGCCAGCACCTCGTCAAGCTCCCTGGCCAGGCCCGCTATCTGCCCTGGCAGCGCGTCCGGGTCGTCGCAATGCCGCGCCTCTTCCTCCAGCCTGTCAAGATCGAGGCCGCCGGCCCCTCTGATGAGCATTGTTTCGGTTTCCTGCAACCGGGCCTGCAATTCGCGGTATTGCCGGGAAAGCTCTTCGGCCCCCTCAAGTTCGGCAGGGTGCTGGCAGCCTGCCTGCCGGCAGAGGTCCTGCAACTGCTTTTCCACACTCTCCCTCTCGCCGGCAAGCAGGAGGAGCTCCTCCTCGGTTTCGGCGATGCCCCGGCGACAATCGGCCAGAAGGGTACGGTCGTCGCGGGCCTGGTTGAGGCGGGCCTTCAGCTGGACCACGACCTGCTCGGCCGCCTGGCCGGTCAGATCCGGGGCGATCTTCTCCGCCACTTCCGCTACGGTCACTTCGTATCGCGCCATGTCCTGATCGATGCCGGCGATGCGCTTCTGGAAATCATTGGCCTCCTTGAGCTTGCCCAGGCAGAGGCCGAGGTTTTCCAGGAGATCGAGGGCCTCGGCCGGATAGAGTTCCCGCTGGCCGGCCAAACCGGCACTGACCTGGCTCCACTGCTCCCGCCATTGATTCAGGGCCGTCTCCTGTTCCCGCAGAGTGCTTTCCAGCAGAACCTCCTCGTTGCGCCTGGCCTCCAGCGCGTCGAGCAGCCTCTGCCGCCTGATGGCCGCCTCTCCCAGGGCGTGAAGAATTTGCTCGCCATGCAGCAGGAGCGGTTCAAGTTCGCAGGTGGCTTGGACCGGCGGTGCGTCGGGGCCGGTCAGGGCCGAGAGGAGCGCCTCCCGCAGTTGCCGTCTCTCCTCCCGCAGGGCCTGCCGTTCCGCCTCCAGGCGGGAAAGCTCCTCGGCCCGGAACCGGAGCTTTTCGACACGGCCCAGCCAGGCCAGCATTTCCTTCGGAGGAAGGGGGGCGAAACCGCAGGGGATCCAGAGTCCTTCCCACTCCGCGCGCAGGGCCGAACGCCTCTGGGCAAGTCCTGCCTCCTTCTGCTCGAAAGCAAGGAGAAGAGCGGCGAGGCGTTGCCGTTCCGCCTCCAGGGCCGTGAAGGCGTGGACCTCCCTCGCCTCGCGGCGAAGGCGATCGGCCGTCTCGTCCGCCTCGCCCATGTTTTTTTCGAAGGCATCCGCCAGGGGCAGGTTGGGGTGGTAGGCCCTGCCCTCCTCGCCCAACTCCTCTCCGGCCAGCCATTGCCGTTTGAGCAGCGACCAGCCCCGATCGCGAAGCGAACGGAGGCGAGCAAGCTCTTCCTCGCTGGGCAGCGGGCCGGAGGAACTGAATCTGGCCAGATCGGCAAGGACTGCGGCCAGCTGTTCGCTCGCCTGCTCCTGCTTGTGCAGAACCGCCTTTTCCTCTTCCTCGAGGACGGCGAAAAGATGCTCCTGCGCAAGCAGGGTTGCCTCCAGGGGCAGGGGCAGGAGCAGCAGGGCCCGGAAGCCGCCCTGCCAGAGAGGCAGCCGCGCCGCCTCCTGTTCGCATTCTTCTTCCTTTCCGGCGCAGAGCTTTTCCTTTTCGGCCAGGAGCAAATCGAGAGGCCCCCTCTTTCTGGCAAGCCGCACCGCCTTTTCCAGGGGAAGCGGGTCGCGCGCCGCCGGCAGAAGGCCCAGCTCCCCGGCAAGTCGCTTGCATTCGGCCCTTGTCCTGGCCAGGACCCTCTCGGTCTGGCCACGTCCTTGGCGGAGGCTTTCCAGGGTGGTGGCAAGCTCGGTGAGCATCCTTCTCCGCCCCAGGAAAGGCCTGAGCTCCTCCGCCCGTTCCAAGGGAAGATCGGGGCGTACCTGCCGCAAAAATTCCGCGGCCTCGCGCTTGCAGCCAATGCGCATGCCCTCGCGTTCAGGCCGATCCGCCCGTGCCTTCTGGTAGCCGCCCAGGCGCTGGTGCAGGTCTTCGATGCGTTCCTCGAATTCGATGAGCTGGCGGGGCAGATGGATCGCGGCCAGCTTCTCCCGCAGGGCCTGCAGCTTTTTCTCGGCAACCGCCACCTTTTCACCATGGGAATGGCGTTGTTTTTCCAGCTCCTGCCGCCTTTTGCCGAAATCCTCGGGCAGGAGAAGCACCGGCCCCAGTCCGGCCAGACGGTCGAGCAGGTTGCGGCGCAGGGCCAGCTGGGGAAGGGAGTGCCTGAGTCGTTCCAGCCGGAGGCGTTCCTGCTTCTTTTGCGCCTGGAGTCCCTCGATTTCCTCCTGGCGGGCCAGCGCCTCGCGCAGGGCGGTGTGCAGCTCCTGCCAGTCGCGGCCGGAAAGGCTGGCCTGCCGTTCTTCCTTCTGCAGCTCCTGGAGACGGGCGAGGGCGATATTGATCTCCTGCCTGCTGCCACGGACCTTGTAGAGCCCTTCGGCCTCGGCCTCCAGCTCGTTGAGCACCCCGCGCAGGGAGGAAAGACCGGCGCCGGCGGCAAAGAGGGCCTGGCCGACATCGCCGTGCTGGGCAAGGATATCCTCCCCTCCCCGGACCAGGGCTTCATGGCTTATGCCGTAAAGGGAGTCGAAAAGGGCCTGGTCGTGGATGGGCATGAAGGCGGCCAGGGCTTCGGCGGGCAGGGGGTTGCCCTCCCTGTCCAGTAGATCGGCCTTCCTTTTTTTCCGGCGCAGGAAGGAAAGCTCCCGGCCGTCCTCGGCCAGGAGGGTGCCGCCGACGAGGAGCTGGTCATTGGCATGGAGGAAGTTGTCGCTGGTGCGTTCCGGAAAACCGAAAAGCCAGGCCTTGAGAGCCCGCAGGGTGCTGCTCTTCCCTGCCTCGTTGGGTCCGTAGACCACATGCAGGCCAGGGCTGGCCGAGGCAAAATCGAGGCTCAGGTTTGTAAAAGGCCCGAAGGCGGCCAGGTCGAGGCGCGTGATTTTCATGGCCCCTCCGACTGGGTCAGCAGCCTGGCGAGCAGCAGCGCCCGCACCTCTTCCCTGAGCTCGCGCCGCCGGTCCGGATCGTTCCGGAAAAGGTCATCCTCGCCATGCAGCAGCTCGGGCGGCAGCTTGCTCTTCAGGGAGGCGAGCTCCGGGAGGGAAGCGGCCAGGGCGTCGAGGGGAAAATCAAGCCCCGCGATGCCGCGCAGCAGCTCGGCCAGGGGATGTTCCTCCTCGGAGGTCGGCTCCTGGTCCAGGGCGTTTTCCGTGGCCAGGACAAGCTTTTCCAGCCAGATATCGGTCAGGCCGGCAGCCAGGCCGCGGAAATTCTCGTTCAGACCGTAGGCCCGGCCGTGCAGCAGGGAATGGATGCCGCTTCTGCCGTGCAGGGTCAGGCGGACCGCCAGCGGCATCCCGGCTGCCTCCCTTTCCAGGGCGACCAGTTCGGCGCGCACCGCCTCCTCAACCGCGACGGGATCGGGAGCGCCGGAAACATCGACGCGGCAGTGGCGCCAGCGCAGCACGTCAAGCGGGCGGTGCTCGGCGGCAACGATTCGGCCCTCCTGCACCGTGACCAGGGTAGCGCCCTTTTCCCCGCCCTCCCGGATCTGCCGTCCCTGGATATTGCCTGGAAAGATCACCCAGGGCTCCTGGCAGACCTCTTCCCGCTGGTGCACGTGCCCAAGGGCCCAGTAGGCGTAGCCCCTGCCGCGCAGATCGTCCAGGGTGCAGGGGGCATAGGGCTCGTGCCCTTCCCGGCCGGTGAGCGAGGTGTGCAGGAGGCCGATGTTGCAGTAGTGCGGGAGGGCGGGCGGAAAGGCGGCGGCCAGGTTGTCGGTGATGCTCCGCGCCTGGTAGCTCTGTCCGTGCAGGGCTACCCGCAGTTCCTCGATGCGCATCGTTTCCGGGGCGTTGCCGGCAAAAAGATGGACATTGTCGGGCAGCAGCAGCGCTTTGCTGATCCGGCTTGCCGCGTCATGGTTGCCGGAGACGAGAAAGACCCTGATCCCCTCCTTGCGCAGCCTGCCCATGCGGTTGACAAAAAAGAGGCCGGTGTTGTAGTCCCGCCATTCCCCGTCGTAGAGGTCTCCGGCAAGCAGGAGGAAGGCGACCCGCTCGGCAATGGCCAGCTCGATCAGGTTGTCGAAGGCGCGCCGGGTAGCCTGACGCAGTTGTTCCACCGGTGCGTCCGCATAGCTTTCCAGCCCGTGCAGGGGGCTGTCCAGGTGGATATCGGCGGCGTGGAGGAATCGAAACATGCTCTTCCCGTCAGTTCCTGATCAGCAGAAGTATCGCAAAAAGGATCACCGTCGCCACCACAAACTTCTGCACAAAGGCGTTTCCTTTTGTTACCGTGACCTTCGAGCCGAGCAGGGCGCCGAGCATGCTGCCCAGTCCCAGGGCGAGGCCGGGCAGCAGCTGCACCTTGCCGCCTGCCCAGAAAATCAGCAGGGAAACCAGGGTGAAAACGAAGATGGTGAAGGTCTTGACCGCGTTGCCCGCCACAAAATCATAGCCGGTGAGAAGCATGGCGGCAAGGATGAGAAAACCCACCCCTGCCTGGATGAAGCCTCCATAAAAACCGATGGCAAAAAAGACGAGCCAGATCAGGAGCCAACGGCCCGGCGTGTAGCGCAGCTCCTTGCCCGTTGCCAGCCTCTCCGGTTTGAGGAAGGTGAGCAGGGTCATGAGCACCATGAAGAGGGCCAGATACTTCTTGAAGGCCGCATCGCTGATCACCATTGCCGTCCAGGTGCCGAGGACGCTGCCGAAAATCGCAGGGATGGAGACGATGAGGCTGAAACGGCGGGGAAAGACGCCGTAGCCGTGAAACTGCTGGACGGCGGTGAGGCTTTGCAGGAAAACGCCGACCCGGTTGGTGGCGTTGGCCACCGTGGCGGGCAGCCCCATGAAGATGAGGAGCGGAATGGTGAGAAAGGAGCCGCCGCCGGCCAGGGTGTTGATGAATCCCGCCACTGTGCCGGCGACGAGCAGGATGAGAAGGTTGAGCAGGCTGAAGGGTTCCATGGTCCGAGTCGGGATATGAGGAAAGGCCTGGCCAGCTGCCGGGAGCAAAGGCGGATAGTGCCGTCTGACCGCGCCACCGTCGCTGGTTTCTCCTTGACAGTGAGAAAAAGGGCATTGTAAGGAAACAGACAATACCATAACCTCTGAAAAAGGAAACAGCCAAGATGCCGGCACTTTGCCTCCTGAGAAAATTCCGGGTTCCTCTCTTTCTTTTGCCGCTTCTGCTCAACGCGGCCTGCGCCGCCACACCTCCGCCCCGGCTGCTGGCGCCCGCGGCCGGCCTGCCGGTGCTGGCGGGGGCGACTCCGGAGGATCACCACCGGCTTGCCGAGATTTTCCAGGCAACCCCTTCCTACGAAAGGGAAGAATGGCGCAGCGCGCCGGGGCTCGCCCTGGCCGTGACCCCACGCCCGGTTTTCCGCGCCGATGGCCTTCCCTGCCGGAACGCCCTGGTGGAAAGGACCCTGGGGGAGGAAAAAAGCGTGGCCGAAATAACCGCCTGTCGGCAGGACGGTCAGTGGCGGATAACAGCCCCTTGAAAAACGAACTGACAAGGAAGTGAGGCCCATGGACCTGCAGCAGCTTGCCGTACGCATCGAGGAATTTCTTGCCGAAGACCTCGGCCCCGGCGACATCACCACCGAGTCGGTTTTCCCGCGGGAGAAAGAAGGACGCGCCGTCTTTATCGCCAAGGAGGAGTTCCTCGTCGCCGGCATCGAGCAGATCGCCCCCCTGGTCTTTCAAACCAGAAACAGGGCCATTGCCTGTCAGGCCCTGCAACCGGACGGCAGCCGGGTCAAAAGCGGCGTCACCATCTTCTCCGCCACCGGCCCGGTACGGGATCTGCTGGCGGCGGAAAGGCTCGCCCTCAACCTGGTCCAGCGGCTGAGCGGCATCGCCACCCTTACCGCCGCCTTCGTGGCCAGGGTGGCCGGTCTGCCGGTAAGGATCGTCGATACCCGAAAAACCACCCCCGGCCTGCGGGCTCTGGAAAAATACGCGGTGCGCGTGGGCGGTGGCCACAATCATCGCTTCAACCTCGCCGACGGCATCCTGATCAAGGACAACCACATCGCCGCCTGCGGCTCCATCACCGACGCGGTGGCGAAGGTGCGGGCCGGCGCGCCCCATACCCTGAAGATCGAGGTGGAGACGGAAAATCTCAGCCAGGTGGAGGAATGCCTGGCCTGCGGCGTGGATATCATCATGCTGGA
>DDXK01000104.1 GCA_002347185.1 Desulfobulbaceae bacterium UBA2262
GGCGGGGGGGCCTTGCCCGAGGAGGGGCTTCCCAGTCGGGCCGTGGCGGTGGCGCCGCAGGAGATCAGCATCAATGAACTGGAAAAACGCTTGCGCGGTCTGCCCCTGCCGGTGATCGGCCGCATCGAGAACGACTGGCTGCTCCTCGACATGCGTACCGTTTCCGACCGGGAGGTGCCCCACCTTGCCGGCTGTATCCGGGCTGCCCTTGAGGGTGGATGCCAATGAGTCTTCCCCTGGTTCTTGCCGCCGGCCCCCTGCTTCCTGTCGATCTGCTCCGTTTTGCCGCGCTCTTCACCAAGACTGTTTATGATTTTTTCCCCTGCGAGACAGTTCGTCTGCTCCCCCTGGGCGACACGCTTTCCCCGTTGCCTGCCGAGCTGGCCGAGGGCGTGGCCCGGCTGCGCGCCGAGAGGGCGCCGGTGGTGGATGCCCGGCAACGGACCCTGCTGCTCCCGATCTGGGCGGGCGAGAACCTCTGCGGGCTTGTCGCGGCTGCCGGCGGCGAGGAGCGGTTGTACGCGATGCCTCTGGTCTGGTTTGATGAGCAGAGCCATATCATCTCCCGGGAATTTTTTCTCCTCAAGCAGGGCTGCCAGGATCCAGGCACCGGCCTGCTGAACGGCTTCCATCTCCGCGGTGAGATCGAGGCGCTGCTCCGGCACCGTGACGAGGGGGCGGCGGCGACCCTTGCCCTGCTCGAGGTTTTTCCGCGCAGCCGGGATGCCGACCGCAGCCTGCGCTATATCGTCAGGGCCGGCAGCACCCTCGCCTCCCTGCTTGGCGAGGAGATGCACCTGCACCATCTGGGGGCCGGCATCTTCGGCCTGCTCTGGTACGGGGTGGGCATGGAGGAGGCGCGGCAACTGGGGGAGGGGATCCTGCTCCGGCTGAAAAGGGAAAATTTCATCAGCGCCCACCTGGGCATCACCACGGTAGTGCCGCCCGACCCCGATGAAAAGGGGACCCCGGAGCAGCTGCTCGACCAGGCCTGGCAGGTCTTGCGAACCGCCAGGCAGCGGGGGCCCTTCAGCCTTTGCGGGCACGCGACCAGCCAAGACATTGAATCGCACCCCCTGCGCAGGCTTCCTGAGTCGACCCTGCGGAAGCTGCGCGCCCTCTATCGCGGCAAGTCCCGCTTCGCTCTGGCCTTGGTCCGTATGGACCAGGAGCCGGCCAGCAACCATTTCAGCAAGCGGGTGCGGAGCGTGGCCGGCGCCGGGGTTCCTCTGGTGCTGGTCAACCAGCGTGAGGCCTTTCTTCTCCTTGACGGCGCGGACAAAAAAGCGGCGGAAAAGGAGCTGGCCGCCTTCCGGAAAAGAATGGAGGCCATCGGCGGCAGCACCTTTTCCGTGGGAGTAGCCCTCTTTCCCGATCATGACTTCAAGAAGTCGGACCTTGCCATGAATTGCCGGAAGGCCATCCTGCATGCCGGCTTTTTCGGCCCCGATTCCCAGGTGTTTTTCGACGCGGTGAGCCTCAACATCAGCGGCGATGTCTATTACAACGAGGGAGATCTGGTGCGGGCCATTGCCGAGTACCGCAAGGGGTTGCGCCTCGCTCCGGACAATGTCAACCTGCTCAACAGCCTGGGCGTGGCCAGTGTTCAGCTCAACCGGCCCAGGGCCGCCCAGGATTTTTTTCAGCGGGCCTTGGCCGTGGACGGGAGGAATTTCATGGCCCTCTTCAATCTTGGCTTTGTCCTGCTCGAGGCGGATGATGCCGCCGGGGCGCGGGGCCTCTGGGAGCGGGCCCTGGCCGTGGACGGGGATTCGCCGGAGCTGCTGCAGCACCTGGGTGTGCTTTCCTGCCGGCAGGGTGAGTTCGCCAGGGCCAGGGAGCTTTTGGAGCGCTGCGAACAGAAGGTGCGGAAGGGGGGGCAGCAGGGGGGGGGAGTGATGGTCGTTGCGCGCTGGCTGGGGCGTGCGTACGAGGCCTTGGGCGAAGAGCGCAAGGCCATCGCCGCCTATCAGCGGACGGTGGGAGGCAACCCCCGCGACGCCGGCTCCCTGAGCAGGCTGGGCCGCCTCTACGCCCTGACCGGCCAGGGGGACGATATCGCCCTTTCCCTCTGCCGGCAGGCGGTGGAGCTCGACAGCGGCAAGGCTGCCCACTGGTTTCGCCTCGGCTGGCTCCAGCATCATCTGCAGGCCCGCGCAGAGGCGGTGGAATCGCTCTCCGAGTGTCTTCGGCTCGATGGCCGGCATGTGGAGGCGGCCCTGCTGCTGGCGAGGATCTGGGAAGAATCCGACAGACCGGGCAGGGCGGGGAAGCTCTACGAAAGGGTTCTGCGGCTGCGTCCGGAAGAGGCCGAGGCGAAAAGCGGTCTCTCCCGGTTGCGACAATAGGGGAGCGCGAGCCCCATTTTGGTTGGCGGCGTAAATCGCGCTGCCAACGCTTCCCAGGCTGTAACGCCTCGATTTGGCAAAGTGGACCCGTGGCTTTTTGGTTTTTTGCGAGCGCAGCATCTTTTTGAGGAGAAACAAGGCATGGTGAAGATTACCAAATCGGGCCGGGTGATTGACGAGCGGCAGCAGTATTCCCTGGATAACTTTCAGGTAGGCGATTCGTGGCGGCTCTTCCGGATCATGAGCGAGTTTGTCGACGGCTTCGATACCCTGACCAGCATCGGCAGGCCAGCGGTTTCCATCTTCGGCTCGGCCCGGACCCCCTTGGGCGACAAGTATTTTGAGCTGGCCGACAAGATCGCCTACGATCTGGCCCTGGCCGGCTACGCCATCATCACCGGCGGCGGCCCCGGCATCATGGGCGCGGCCAACCGGGGCGCGGCCAAGGCCGAGGGGATTTCCATCGGCCTCAACATCAATCTGCCCTTCGAGCAGGAGCCCAATGGCTTTGCCAACGTGCCGCTCAACTTCAAATATTTCTTCGTCCGCAAGGTAATGTTCATTAAGTACGCCATGGCCTTCATCGGCATGCCCGGCGGCTTTGGCACCCTGGACGAGCTTTTTGAGTCGCTGACTCTGATGCAGACCAGGCGGATCAAAGCCTTTCCCGTGATCCTGGTCGGCACCGAGTTCTGGGGCGGGCTGGTGGAGTGGATCAAGGAGCAGATGCTCGCCACCGGCAAGATCGAGAAGGACGATCTCCTCTATTTTCAGGTCATGGACGATCCGGAGGAGGTCGTCCGCTACATCAGGCGGACCGTGGTCTTGTAAAACCCCCATCGCATGCGGAAGGGGCTTCTGAACCCCGCCCAGCCCAACGTCAGCCCCTCCGCCAGTCAGTCGGAGAAAGGTATTGCCGCGCTTTGGCCTGGCGGCGTGAACAGGAGGGGAAACCATGACAAATACCATCTTTCCCGCCCTCATCCAGAATGCCGCCCTGCTTCTGGCCATGGCCTATGTCTACGACATCCTGACCAGCCATTTCCGCGGCCGGCTGAGCCTCCCCGTCCAGGTGACGGTGGGCCTGACTCTGGGCATCCTTGCCATCATCACCATGCTCTCTTCCTGGATCTATGTGCCGGGCATCGTCTTTGACACCCGCTCGGTACTCCTGGCGGTGGCCGGCCTTTTTTTCGGCCCGTTGCCCACGGCCATCGCCATGGCCATGGCCGCCGTTTTCCGTCTCTCGCTGGGCGGGGCCGCCGCCTGGGTCGGCGTCCTGGTCATTCTGAGCTCCGGCCTGCTGGGGCTGACCTGGCGCCATCGCCGCCGCACCGGTCTGGAGGGGCTTGACTGGCGGGAGCTTTATCTGCTTGGCCTCCTTGTGCATGCGGTCATGCTGGCCCTGATGCTACTGCTGCCCTGGGAAACCGCCCTGCGCGTCCTTGCGCATATCAGCATGCCGGTCATATTCATCTATCCCCTGGCCACCGCCTTGCTGGGCGCCCTGATGGTGAGGCGCCTGCGCCTTGAGGGGATTGCGGCCCGGCTGGCGGAAAGCGAG
This sequence comes from Desulfobulbaceae bacterium UBA2262, assembly GCA_002347185.1. Lineage (GTDB taxonomy): Bacteria > Desulfobacterota > Desulfobulbia > Desulfobulbales > Desulfurivibrionaceae > UBA2262. The sequence continues at coordinate 3,913 of DDXK01000104.1, forward strand.
GAGCGGTTCCGCCTCTTTTTTGACCGGCAGATCGTGGGCATGGCCATCACCACCCCGGAGAAGGGCTGGCTGCAGGCCAATGACGAACTGTGTCGGATGCTGGGTTATCCCCGCGCGGAGCTCTTTACCCTCACCTGGGACCGGATCACCCATCCCGACGACCTGGCGGCCGACCTGAAGGAGTTTGGCCGGCTGCTTTCCGGCCTCAGTGACGAATATTTTCTGGAGAAGCGTTTTGTCCGCAAGGACGGCACCCTGATTTGGGCCGAGCTCTCCGTGGGCTGTGTGCGCGCGCCGGGAGGCGCTGTGCAGTTTGTGCTCGCGCTGGTGGTGGATATCAGCGACCGCAAGAAGGCGGAAGAGGCCCTGCGGGAAAGCGAGAAGCGCTACCGGACCCTGGTGAACAACCTGCCGGGGCTGGCTTACCGCTGCCGCAACGACGCAGAATGGACCATGCTCTTTTTCAGCGATGAAATAGAGCGGATGACCGGCTATCCGGCCAGCGATTTCATCAACAATGCCGTCCGCTCCTATGCGAGCATCATTTTGCCGGAGGATCGCGCTCTGGTGGAGCAGGCCGTGCAGGAGGGGCTGGCCGCCAACCGGCCTTTTTCCATGGAGTACCGGCTGTCCCGGGCCGACGGCAAGGTGATCTGGGTGCATGAGAAGGGCCGGGGCGTTTATGACGAGCAGGGCGAACTGCTCTGTCTGGATGGGGTCATCATCGACATCACCCGGCACCGGGAGGCTGAGGAAGAGAACAAGAAATTGCAGTCGCAGCTGCAGCAGGCGCAAAAACTGGAATCGGTGGGGCGGCTTGCCGGCGGGGTGGCCCATGATTTCAACAATATGCTGCAGACCATCCTGGGCTACACCGATCTCTCTCTGGCGGGGGTGGAGGAGAAGAGCCCCCTGCGGGAGAATCTTCTCGAGATCCGCAATGCCGCCCTGCGCTCCGCCGACCTGACCCGGCAATTGCTGGCCTTTGCCCGGAAGCAGGCGGTGAGGCCCAGGGTTCTCGACCTGAACGACGCCGTTTCCGGGCTGTTGAAGATGCTGCAGCGACTGATCGGGGAAAACATTCATCTGGTCTGGATGCCTGGCCATGAACTCTGGCCGGTGCGGATCGATCCCTCGCAGATCGACCAGATTCTGGTCAATCTTGCCGTGAACGCCAGGGACGCCATTGCCGGCAACGGCACGGTGATCATGAAGACGGAGAACGTGGTGCTGGAGGGCGGGGCAGGGGCATCCCGCCACGGCGAAGGGCTGGCCGCCGGGGAATATGTGCTGCTGGCGGTCAGCGACGACGGCTGCGGCATTTCCGAAAGCATACTTCCCCACATCTTCGAGCCCTTTTTCACCACCAAGGCTCAGGGCAAGGGTACCGGGCTGGGTCTTGCCACCATTTACGGGGTGGTCAAGCAGAACAGGGGCGGTATTCACATCGACAGCGCGCCGGGGCGGGGAACCACTATTGCCATCTACCTGCCACGCTTTGCCGAGGCAGGGTCTGCCGGGCCGGAGGAGGAAGGGGGCGGCTGGACAGGCGGGGACTCTGTCCGGGGCGCGGAAACCGTGCTGCTGGTGGAGGATGAGGAGGCGATCCTGAATCTCGGCGAATCGATCCTGCGGCGGCTTGGCTATACTGTGCTTTCCGCGACCTCTCCCTTGGAGGCAATCCGGCTCGCCGAGGAGTATCCCGGGCAAATAGATCTGCTGCTCACCGATGTGGTGATGCCGGAGATGAACGGCCGTGATCTGGTGCAGAGCCTCGTTGAGAAGCGTCCGGAGTTGCGCGTCCTTTACATGTCCGGCTATACCGCCGACATCATTGCCCGGCATGGGGTTCTCGAGGAGGGGATTCATTTTGTCCAGAAGCCCTTTTCCATGGGCGAATTGTCGGTAAAGGTCCGGGAGGCGCTGGCCGAAAAAAGATAGTCGTCTTCGGGCCAGGGGCGTCACGTCTCCCCTGCTGACCGAGGCAACAAAAAAGCCCTGTCCGGTACACGCCGGACAGGGCTTTTTTGCGCGACGCAAAGGTCGGCTCAGATCAGCTTGCGCTTGCGCAGGCGGATGGACTTGGGCGTCACCTCCACCAGCTCATCATCATTAATATAGGCAATGCACTCTTCGAGGCTCATCTGCACCGGCGGGGTGAGAACCACGTTCTCGTCGGAGCCGGAGGCCCGCATGTTGGTGAGCTTCTTGCCTTTGGCCGGATTGACCACCATGTCCTGATTGCGGGCGTTCTCGCCGATGATCTGCCCGCCGTAGACCTTGACGCCCGGGCCGAGGAAGAGGCGGCCCCGTTCCTGCAGATTGAAGAGGGCGTAGGCCACGGTGGTGCAGGTTTCCATGCTGACGAGTACGCCGTTGACCCGGTTGATGATATCGCCGGCATAGGGGCCGTACTCGGCGAAAACGTAATTCATCATGCCCAGTCCCTTGGTGGCGGTCATGAACTCCGAGCGGTAGCCGAGCAGGCCGCGGGTGGGAATCTTGTAGATGAGGCGGGTCATGCCGCCGCTGTGCTGGTTCATCTCCTGCATGATGCCGCGCAGGGCCCCGAGCCGCTCGATCACCGCGCCTGCGTACTGCTCGTCCACATCCACGGTGAGCTCCTCGTAAGGCTCCATGGTGACGCCATTTTCCACCCGCATGATGACCTGAGGGCGGGTGACCTGGAGTTCGAAGCCCTCGCGGCGCATCTTTTCGATGAGAATGGAAAGGTGCAGCTCGCCACGGCCGGAAACCACATAGCCGACGCCTTCCCGCATGGGTTCGACCTTGAGGGCCACGTCGGCCAGGGTCTCGCGGCGCAGGCGCTCTTCGAGGTGGCGGGAGGTGACGAATTTTCCTTCCAGGCCGGCAAAGGGCGAGTCGTTGGGGATGAAGTTCATCGAGATGGTGGGGGGGTCGATCTCGATGAGCGGCAGGGGCCTGGGGTCATCGGGGTCGGTGAAGGTGACGCCCACGGTGACGTCTTCCATGCCCGCCACCGCCACCAGTTCGCCGACCCCGGCCGTATCGGTGGCCACCTTCTTGTCGGACTCGAAGCGGAAGATTTTGCTGATCCGGGCCGGGGAAATGCTGCCGTCCCGCCGGACCACGGCAATGGGTTTATTGATGTTCAGGGTGCCGTTCACCACCTTGCCGATGCCGAGCCGGCCAAGGTAGGGGGAGTGGTCCAATGAGCTGATCTGCATCTGCAGAACCGCTTCTGACGAGCCGGAAGGCGGCGGCACATGCTCGGCGATCAGTTGGGAAATCGGCTCCATGGTGGTGGTGGTATCGGCGAGGTGAAGCTTGGCGTACCCCTGCTTGGCCGAGGCGTAGACCACCGGGAAATCGAGAAGGTGGTCCGGGGCTTCGAGCTTGACAAAGAGGTCGAACACCTGGTCCACCACCCATTCGCAGCGGGCGGCCGGCTTGTCTATCTTGTTGATCACCACGATGATGCGCAGGCCAGCGGCCAGCGCCTTTTTCAGAACAAAATAGGTCTGGGGCATGGGGCCTTCCTGGGCATCCACCAGGAGGAGGCAGCCGTCGGCCATGCGCAGCACCCGCTCCACCTGGCCGCCGAAATCGGCATGGCCTGGCGTGTCGATGATGTTGATCCAGTAGTCCTTGTAACGGTACGAACCGTTTTTGGCAGTGATGGTGATGCCGCGCTCCCGTTCCAGGTCCATGGAGTCCATGAGGCGTTCCGCCACTTCCTGATTTTCCCGAAACATGCCGCTCTGCTGAAAGAGCTGGTCGACCAGGGTGGTCTTGCCATGGTCGACATGGGCAATGATGGCGACGTTTCTGATTTTGCTTTGGTCCATAACGCTCCGGTTTTCCGTCTGAAGAGGTCTGAGGGGGTTGCTTCCGCGAGGGAAAAAAGTTGGCACCATAAATGATATGGGAGGGAAAGGCAAGCAAAAAGCCAGGATTGGCACTCCTGGCTGCGGGGGCAGCCCGCGAATTCACTCTGCGTTGTTCGGTGGGGCTCCGGAGGCGTGGGGAACTTTTTCGCACTTTCGCCCCACCTTGCACCACCCTGAAAATATTTTTGCGAGGCGCTGGCCTTGGTTCTGTCAGATGGTACATTTTGTTGTGGTCTTTTTTTCTTGATGTACAATATGTGGTAATTTTTGTCGCTTTCCTCCTTTCGGGGCATATGCGCGCTAACCCCTTTTTTTCTTGACACTTTTGCCGCTTATTCACTATAACGGACCTTAAAGTGGGTAAAAGTGGGGCATAGGGGTGCGGGAGGGAGAGAGGGTGATTGAGGGGAGTGCCAAAAGTCCAGTCTGCCATTTTCGTGGGCGTTCCGAGCATGCGCTCGACGCCAAGGGCAGGCTGAATATTGCCACCAGATTCCGTGAGGCCCTGCGCAGGCAGGGCGATGAGCGGCTGATGGTGACCCCCTGGCACAACTGCCTGCGCGTCTACCCGCTTCTGCACTGGGAAACCCTGGAAATGACCCTGCTGGCCCAAGGGCAGAAGCGCCCGGAGACTGTCAAGCTCATCCGCTATATGATAGGCGGGGCCGAAGAGTGCCTGCTGGACAGGCAGGGGCGCATCCTGCTTCCCGCCCAGTTGCGCGAGGATTGCGGAATCAGGCGGGATACCGTGGTCAGCGGCATGATCACCTATTTCGAAATCTGGGACAAAGAGACCTGGGAGGCCAACAATAAGCCCACCGGCGAGGATTTCCAGGTTTTTGCACAGGTCCTCCAGGACGTGGGTCTTTTCTGATACCGCCATGCAGCCTCTTCATCGTCCGGTCATGCTGGAGGAGGTGGTCAGGTTTCTGGCGCCGGTGGATGGCGGCATCTATGTGGACGGCAATCTCGGTCTGGGTGGGCATGCCGAGAGGGTGCTTGAGCTGTGCGGGCCAACCGGTCGGTTGATCGGCTTTGACTGGGATGCGGCAGCCCTGGCCCTGGCGGCAAAGCGCCTGGACCGTTTTGGAACACGGATTCTCTGTATCCACAAGAACTTTACCGCGGTCAAGGAGACCCTGATGGGGCTTGGCATTGAAGAGATTGATGGTCTGCTGCTCGATCTGGGCCTCTCTTCCTTGCAGCTCGACGCCGGTGGGCGTGGTTTCAGCTTCAAGGGCAGCGAGCCTCTCGACATGCGGATGGATCGTCGCGCCGAGCTCACCGCAGCCGACCTGCTCAACACCGCCAGCGAAGAGGAGCTGGCGGATATTTTTTTCTACTACGGCGAGGAGCGCCAGGCGCGCCGGATCGCCAGCCGGATCGTTCTGGCCAGGCAGGCGCGACCGTTCTGCTCCACCGAAGAGCTGGTGGCCATCGTCGAACAGGCCGTTCCCCGGAAGTATCATCCCAAGAAAATTCATGTAGCTACAAAGGTTTTCCAGGCGCTGCGCATTGCGGTGAACGGCGAGTTGGACAATCTGGATCGGATCCTCGCGGATGGAGCGACTCTCCTGAAGCCGGGCGGCCGCTTTTGCGTGATTTCTTTTCATTCCCTGGAGGATCGGCTGGTCAAGCAGGCCTTCCGGGAGAATCCCCTCCTGGATGCGGTCACCACGAAGCCGGTGACGCCGACGCAGGAGGAATGTCGCGAAAATCCACGGGCAAGAAGCGCCAAGTTGCGGGTGGCGTCAAGGGGGAGGGGGGGCAATGCGTGATTATTCGAAGAAGTATTCGGGCGTGGTGGGGGCCAGGCAGCGGGTTTCCGGCCGTGCTCCGCAGGGGGGCGAGCAGGGGGCTCTCCTGAAATTGGTCGGCGTGGTGGCGGTGGCTGCCATGCTGGTCGGCGTGGCCAGCAGCATCTGGTTCGGCATGGCCTTGCAGGACGGGCTTGGGAAGCTGGACAAGAGCAGGAAGGAAGGGCAGTTTCTGGAAACGACCAATCGTCTCCTTGTGGACGAGCGCGATAAGCTGCTGCGCCAGGAAAAAATCGAAATGGCAGCCATGACGCTTGGTCTTTATCCTCCTGCGGAAAAGCAGCTAAGGCGGCCATAGGATGGCGGTTGGCAAAAGGAGGGCCGGCGAAAAAAAAGGGAGAATCCCCCTTCTTGCCGGGATCTCTTTGCTGCTGGTGGCGTTGGCTTTCTGGTGGCTCAGGGGCAGTTTCCGGGAGGGTGTCCCCTCTCCGGATCCCTCCCAGGATCCGGGTCTTGAACAGTCCGAGCAGCTTGGCGAGGGCATCAGCGGTGGCCGGAAGAACATCTATGATCGAAACTATATGGAGCTTGCCGTGAGTTTTCGCCGCAGCTCCATCTATGCCCGGCCCTTGGAGCTGAAGAATCCCGAAGAGGTCGCCGGTCAGGTGGCCCAGGTGCTCGACCTGGATGCCAATGACCTGGTCAAGGCACTGAAGGGGGAGCGGAGTTTTGCCTGGCTGGGTCGGGATGTCGATCAGAAAAAGGCCGAAAAAATCGCGGACATGGCCATCAAGGGCGTCTATCGCATCGACCAGGGGCACCGCTATTATCCGGGCAATCAGCTTGGCGCGCATGTGATCGGCTTCCTCAAGGATGCGCAGGGGTTGGGCGGAGTGGAGTTTTACTATGACAGCATTCTGCGCGGCGGTGGAGTCCACGATCCACGGCTCGCTCCCGTGGGGGTGAGCCGCAGGGTGGTGGAGGGGAGCGACGGCGCGAGCCTGATCCTGACCCTGGACATGCATGTGCAGGCAACCCTTGAGCAGAAAATGCGGGCCCTCATGGAGAGCAGTCGCGCACGGTCCGGAGTGGCGGTGCTCATGGTGCCCGCTACCGGGGAAATCGTTGCCTCGGTGAGTCTGCCCGATTTTGACCCGAACCGGTACTGGGAGTATGGCTCAGAGGAGCGGAAAAACCGGGTTGTCGAGGAGATGGCAGAACTGGCCGGGGTGGGGCGGCTTTTCCATCTGGCCGCCTCTCTGGACGGCAAGGCGGAGGCGGTGTCCGCCTCAGTTCCGGAGCCTGACGCCGGGGAGGAAGCGCTTCCCTTCTGGCATGCTTTGGGCGGGGGGGTCTACCTCTCTCCGGAGGGACGGAGCCTCCAGCGCTTTTCCGCCACGGGGGCGGAATATTTGAAATTTATTGAAAATATCGGCCTTTCCGGGAAGGGGGATGTGGATCTGCCCGAGGCGATTTTTGCCCTCAAGGAAGGTGAGGTGGAAGCGCACGAGAAAACCGGCCTCCCGCAGGAAGCTGACAGCGGTCAGCCCGGCATCAGAGAGGAAAGGGAGTTGGCGGAAGCGCCTGCGCCTGTCGGGAAGAGCGCTCCGCCACTCCCGGCGCAGCTGGATAAGGAGGTTGGTGCAACGGCAACGCCCATGGCGTTGCTTTCGGCGTTTTGCAGACTGGTGAACGGGGGCGCGGGGATCAAGCCGCATGTGTTGAGCGCCATCTGGCATGAGGCCAGGGTTTTTCCTGTCCCACCCCGGGAGGGGGGAGATTTCGCCCTGCGGCCGGAAGTGAGCCATGAGTTGCTCTCCTGGATGGGGCAGGAGGTCGGAGCCGGGCAGGACGTCTTTTTCCTCGAAAGCCTGATCGAGAAAAAAATGGCCTCCGCGTCGGAAAGTTCCGGGAATGCCGAGAATGCCGAGAATGCCGGGAATGCCGGGGCTGGGCAGGCCGGCAATGCCGTAGAGGGCGAGGAGGTCGGGGCGCAATCGCAGGCGAGGGTCGTCAATGCCCTCCTCCTTGGCGCGACCCCGGCATCGCGCCCGGAGATGGCGGTGCTCATCCTGCTGGAAAACGCCCTGGTGGACCTCGCGGCAAAGTCAGAGGCGCGCAGGATAGCCCAGGAAGTGCTTCCCCTTGCCGTGGCCGCCATGGCGAAAAGTCCGAGCATGCCATCCGCGCGTGAATTGAAGGTGCGCGAGGTCGGCTATTACCGGAAGTGGGAGAAGATTCAGCAGGAAGCGGCTGCGCGTCCGCTTTTGCCCGCCGGGCAGCAGCGGCAGGAAATGCCCGATCTGCGTGGGCTCAGCCTGCGCAAGGCCATGCAGGTGCTGCAACCCTATGGCTTGAAGGTGAAGGTTTCCGGCTCTGGCGCGGTGGTCAGTCAGCAGCCCCAGCCCGGGGCCACGCTGAAGGGTGTTGACCAATGCGGACTGGAATTGAAAATGGTGCAGTAATCCCCTGGACTGGCGATGGAGAAGAAACCCATATCATTACTCGCCTTGCTGCGGGACGCGGGGATCCTGAAGGCGGGAGGCATCGCCGATGTCGGCATATCCGGCATTGCCAGTGATTCGCGGCAGGTGGCGCCGGGCGGGCTCTTTGTGGCAGTACCCGGCCTCACCGTGGATGGCCACGATTTCCTGGAGGCGGCGGTCGAAAAGGGTTGCGCGGCATTGGTGGTGGAAAGGGGGAGGGGCAGAAGCTTTCCCGGCAAGAAGATTCCCTGTGTCGAAGTGCAGGACAGTCGGGTGACCCTGGGCGCTCTTGCCGCTTCCTTTTACGGCCGGCCGGCGGAACGGCTGGTGATGATCGGGGTTACCGGGACCAACGGGAAGACCACCTCGACCTATCTGCTGGAGTCGGTGCTCAAAAAGGCCGGGGCAAATCCCGGAGTGATCGGGACGGTGAATTACCGCTACGAGCAAGTGGCACTCCCCGCGCCCTTTACCACTCCGGATCCGGTTTTCCTGCAAAAAATGCTCGCTGATATGTCTGCGGCAGGGGTGACGCATGTGCTCATGGAGGTTTCCTCCCATGCCTTGGAACAGAAACGGCTGGAAAGCATCCTGTTCGACGTGGCGCTGTTCACCAACCTGACCCGTGACCATCTCGATTTTCATGGGAGCATGGAACAGTACTACCTGAGCAAGAGGGAGCTTTTTTTTAGGCATCTGAAGCCAAAGGGCAAAGCGGTGATCCTCTGCGAAAAGGATATTGTCTCCGGACTCGACTGGGGCGAACGGCTGCGGGTGGAGCTGGGAGAGAGAAAAAAAATGGCTGGGGAAGGCGAGCAGGCGCAGATTCTCGCCTGCGGTCTTGAGAGCGGCGGCGTCTCGGTTCTGGCCGCAGAGCAGAGCCTGGCTGGGATTGTCGCCAGATTGCGGACACCGGTCGGCGAAGTGCGGCTTCGCTCCCACATGGTGGGGCGTTTTAACCTCAAGAATCTCCTGGGAGCCTTTGGCGTCGGCCTGGCGCTTTCTCTGCCGGTCGAACGGATTGTGGAAGGGCTCGAGTCGGCCCCGGCCGCGCCCGGTCGTCTTGAAAAGGCGAACGGACCGGAGGGGGTCGGGGTTTTTGTCGACTACGCGCACACGCCCGACGCCTTGGAGAATGTCTTGCAGACTCTGCGCGAGCTGACAGCCGGCAGGCTCGTGGTCGTTTTTGGTTGTGGCGGGGACCGGGACCGCGGCAAAAGGCCGTTGATGGGGAAGGTGGCCGGGCTGTTGGCCGATGTGGTGGTCCTTACCTCCGACAATCCGAGAAGTGAAGAGCCGGCCCTGATCCTGGCCGAGATAGAAAAAGGGGTGGAGGAAAGCGGTCTGCCGCGCATGCGGGTGGAGGCGCTGCTCCGGGAGCAGGGGCGGAAGGGCTACGATCTCATCATTTCCCGCCGCGAAGCGATCCGTACGGTTCTCGCCCATGCGGTTGCGGGAGATGTGGTGGTTGTCTGCGGCAAGGGGCACGAGACTTACCAGATCACGCGGAAGGGGAAAATCTTTTTTGACGACAGGGTTGAAGCCGTACTCCAGTCTGCGGTGGTCAACTGGTGAGTCGCAAGAAGGATGAGCCGGGAAAAGGCTGGGGACGCGGAGGGGAGAATGGAACCTGCAAAGGCGCGAAGGGCTGAGAGGATCGGCATGCAGAAAAGGCTGACTGACGTGCAATTCGGTTCTGGCATTGCTGCCACCCTGCAAAATCCGGTCTGGACTCTGTCGCAGATCCTGCTGGCCACGGGAGGGCGTTTTGTCTGTGGCCGTACCGAGGCGGGGTTCCGGAAGATCAGCACGGACACGCGGACGGTGGAGGCGGGGGATCTCTTCGTCGCCCTCTGCGGAGAAAGATTTGACGGCCATGATTTTCTGGAGGAGGCCGTCCGCAGGGGGGCCGCCGGCCTGCTGCTCTCCCGCCTTCCGGAAAAAACGCCGCCGGTGCCGGTGGTGCTGGTGGCCGATACCCTGGCCGCCCTCGGTGATCTGGCCGCTTACCGCCGTGCCCAGATGCGGAGGCTGCAAGTCATCGCCATCACCGGGAGCTGCGGCAAGACCACGGTCAAGGAGATGACGGCCGCCATCATGGGCAGGGGCCGCAAGGTGCTCAAGACCCAGGGGAACTTCAACAATCTGGTGGGCTTGCCCCTTTCCCTCCTGCCCGTCGGGCAACAGCACGATTTTGCCGTGCTGGAAATGGGGATGAATCACCCCGGCGAAATTGCCAGGCTTACCGAGATAGCCGATCCTGATATCGCCTGCATCACCAATATCCAGGATGCGCATCTCGCCGGCCTGCACGACATCGATGGGGTGGCAAGGGCCAAAGGCGAGCTGTTCGCCGGCGTGAAGGCCTGGGCGAAGCTGGTGGTCAATATAGACGACAGGCGGGTGCGGGCCCTGGCCAGGCGCTGCCCCCAGGAAAAAATTACCTTCGGCCGCAGAGCCAGCGCCCTGGTGCGCGCTCTGCGCCTGCGCAGCCTCGGAGAGGGGGGGATGAGCTTCACCCTGCGAATCGGCGGTCGGGAAAGCCGGGTCAGGATTCGGGGTCTGGGTGCGCACAACGTGCAGAATGCTCTGGCTGCGGCGGGAATGGCCCATGCTGCGGGCATTCCCTTTGCCGACATCGTTTCCGGTCTGGAAGCTTTCCGGCCCACGGAGAAACGCCTGCAGGTGCAGACCCTGGCAGGCGGGATCAAACTGGTGAACGATGCTTACAACGCCAACCCCTCTTCGATGCTGGCTGCCCTGGAAACCATGCGGCACATGGCCCCTCGTCACCGGAAGGTGGCGATCCTCGGCGACATGCTTGAACTCGGCGCCCAGAGCCACGCCGCGCATCAGGTGGTGGGCGAGGCGGCGGCCAGGCTCAAATTCGACTATCTGCTGGCCGTGGGCGACTTTGCCGACATACTGGTGAAGGCGGCGCGACAGGCGGGGATGCGGAAGGAAAAGGCCCTCTCTTTTGCCGACAAGGAGGCGATCACTCGGTGGCTGAGCGAGGCGACGGAGCAGGGGGTGCTTGAGGCGGGCGACTGGATCCTGCTCAAGGGCTCAAGGGGGATGCGGATGGAAACGATCACGCAAGCATTGCTTGCCGAACAGGAGTGAGGGGAAGCGCATGCTCTACCATTTACTCTATCCGCTCCACACCCTGTTTGGCGCCTTCAATGTCTTCCGCTATATCACCTTCCGGTCCATTGGCGCGACCCTGACCGCCTTTCTGCTCGTTCTTCTCTGCGGAAAAAAGTTCATCGCCCTGTTGCAGGAGCGGCAGATCGGGCAGGTGGTGCGGGATGACGGGCCTGCCAGCCATTTCAGCAAAAAAGGGGTGCCGACCATGGGAGGAATGCTGATCCTCTTCGCGGTTACCCTCACCACCCTGCTCTGGGTGGATCTGACCAATCACTATGTCTGGATCATCCTGGGCGTGACTCTCTGGTTCGGGGGCATCGGCGCCTATGACGATTACCGCAAGATCAAGAAGCAGAACAGCAAGGGTTTGAGCGCCCGGGGCAAGCTCGTCTGCCAGATCGCAGGCGCCGGCTGCGCGGGCCTGGTCCTCTTTGCGCACCCGAACTTCGACGGACACCTGAGTTTTCCCTTCATAAAGAATATTCAGCCGGATCTGGGCTGGTTTTACGTGGTCTTTGCCGTGCTCGTGGTGGTGGGAGCTTCCAACGCGGTGAACCTCACCGACGGACTGGATGGATTGGCCACCGGGCCAACGGTGGTTACCAGCAGCGTCTATCTGCTCTTTTCCTATCTGGCCGGGCACGCCGGCCTTGCCGCCTATCTGCAGATTCCTTATGTGCTGGGGGCAGGCGAGGTTGCCATCTTCTGCGGGGCCCTGGTCGGAGCGAGTCTGGGCTTTCTCTGGTTCAATGCCTATCCGGCCCAGGTTTTCATGGGGGATGTCGGATCGTTGGCATTGGGGGCGGCCCTTGGCCAGGTGGCGATCATCATCAAACAGGAGTTCCTCCTGGCCATCGTCGGCGGCGTTTTTGTCATGGAGGCTCTTTCCGTGATCCTGCAAGTCGGTTACTTCAAGGTTTCCGGCGGCAAACGGATCTTTCTGATGGCCCCCTTTCATCATCATTTTGAGAAAAAAGGGTGGGTCGAGCCAAAGGTTGTGGTGCGTTTCTGGATTGTTTCCATTGTCCTGGGGCTGAGCGCCCTGGCAACCTTGAAGCTGCGTTAGGGGGAAAGGGAGAGGCAATGCGGAAGAGCTGCAAGGAGATGCTGTGCGAGGGGGCCCACGTGGTGGTGGTGGGCCTGGGCGCCTCCGGTGTTTCCGCGGTGAAGTTTCTGCTTGGGCTTGGCGTGAAAGTATCGGTTTCAGAGGGTGGTCGCCGGGAGAACCTTGAAGGAGACCTGGTTCGGTGGCTGCAGGAGAAAGGAGTTTATGTGGAGACTGGCGGCCACACCTCTGAACTTTTGACCAGTGCCGACTGCGTGCTGATAAGCCCGGGAGTGCCATTGGGAATTGCGGCCCTGATGGCGGCCCGCGCCAAGGGCATCCCCGTGCTCGGCGAACTGGCCCTGGCGCCGGATTTTTTGCGGACGCCGGTGGTGGCCGTCACCGGCACCAACGGCAAGAGCACGGTGACCACCCTGATCGGCGAACTGCTGGCGGCCAGCGGCAAAAAGGTCTTTGTCGGCGGGAACATCGGGGTGCCGTTGACCGATTATCTCGCCGGCGACCAGGAGTGCGAGGTGGCGGTGCTGGAGGTGAGCAGTTACCAGCTCGACAGCGCGGGCGAATTCAGGCCCCGGGTCGGGGTATTGCTCAACATCACCCCCGATCATCTCGACCGCTACGAAAGCTACGATGCGTATGCGGCCTCCAAGCTTTCCCTGTTCCGGCGTCAGCAGAATGGAGATCTGGCGGTGGTCAACGGCGATGACCCGCTGCTTGCGGAGTGGCTGGCCGGGGAAGGAAGCGGGTGGGGCGGCCTGGTGCAGGTCTACGGCCGGACAAGGGAGGGCGGCCGCAGCGCCTGGCTGCAGGGCGGGACCGCCTTTGTCGTGCCGGCGGGTGGCGACGCAGGGAATCCGGAAAGGTATCTCCTGGCGCAAACTCCCTTTGCCAACGCGCCCAACGACGAAAATGTCCTGGCCGCGATCCTGGCCGCCCGGGCCATGGGGGCAAGTGCCGAGGCGATTGCCGCGGCCCTGGCAGGTTTTCAGCCTCTGGCCCATCGGCTCGCTTTTGTTGCCGAGGTGGATGGGGTGCGCTATTACGACGATTCAAAGGCGACGAATATTGGCGCGGTTTTTTCGGCCCTGTCCGGCATGAGCCAGCCGGTGGTACTCATCGCCGGAGGGCGGGACAAGGGCGCTTCCTACGACCTGCTTCTGCCGCAGGTGCGTGAAAAGGTCCGGGCCCTGGTCTTGATTGGGGAGGCGAAAGAGAAGATTGCCGCAGCCTTTGCAGGCCTGTGCGAGATTGTTTTCGCGACCGGCATGGTCGAGGCGGTGGAAACGGCAAGCAGGCTGGCCCGGAGGGGGGATGTGGTGCTCCTTTCCCCGGCCTGTGCCAGTTTCGATATGTTCAGAAGTTACGGACATCGTGGCGAGGTTTTCTGTCAGGCAGTGCAAGGCCTCGCTGGCCATCGGGGATAAGGGGGGAGGGGGATATGCAAACGGTATGCTGTGTCTGTCGGCGGATCAAGGGAAAGCGTGGCTGGCTGCGGGGCAAGGGAGGAGCCGGGGAGGAAGTCTCCCACGGCTACTGCCCGGACTGCTTCCAGCGCACCATGGAGCGGGCGGAAGGATTCTCCCGCCTGCACCCGGGGCAGGACAAGGCAATCCTGCCGGTCCGGTAGAGAAACCGATCCCCATGCGGATGATAGTCACAGGCGGCGGCACCGGCGGCCATCTTTTTCCCGGCATTGCCGTGGCCGAGGCCATGCTGGAGCGTTTTCCGGACGGGGAGGTGCTTTTTGTCAGCACCGATCGGGCCATCGACAACAAGGCACTCAGGGGCAGGCCCTTTCGCACGGGCTCCATCAGCTGTCAGCCGCTCAAGGGGAAATCCCTGCGGGCTGCGGCCAAAAGCCTTTTTCGCCTTCCTTTCAGCATATGGCAGGCCTTGAAGCTCGTCAGGGATTTTCGGCCGGAGCTGGTGCTGGGGGTGGGCGGGTACGTCACCGGACCGGTGGTGCTGGCGGCCAGGCTGCTGGGGGTGAAGACCTGCATCCACGAACAGAATTCCATTCCAGGAATGGCCAACAGGATGCTTGGAAAAATCGTGGACAGAATATATATTTCGATCCCCGGTTCCGAGAAGTTTTTCCCGCAAAGCAAGGTGGTGCTGACCGGGAATCCGGTCCGGGCCGAACTGCTGGGCAGGCAGGAAAATTTCAGGAGCACGGGAGAAAAATTCCGGCTTCTGGTTCTGGGCGGCAGTCAGGGCGCCCACCGGGTGAATGAGCTGGTGGTCGGGGCCCTATGCCAGGGGCTTGCCGGAAAGGAAATCGAGGTCTTTCACCAGACCGGGGCCCAGGACGAGGAGTGGGTGCGGAAAGCCTATGCCGAGGCCGGCATAAGCGCCACCGTGTCCGGCTTCATAACGGAGATGGCCAAGGCCTACGCCCGGGCGGACCTGGTGGTTTCCAGGGCCGGGGCGACGACCCTTGCCGAGCTCGCTGCCCTCGGCAAGCCGGCGATTCTCATCCCCTATCCCTATGCGGCGGACGATCACCAGAGCACCAATGCCAGGTTCCTCGCGGATGGCGGCGCCGCCCTCGTTTTCGCGGAAAAGGAGCTGGACGAGGCAAGGCTTGCCGAAGCACTTGCCTCGCTGCGGGGAAGCCGGGAGCAACTGGCCAAAATGGCCGAAAAAATGAAAGGTTATGCCAGGCCAGAGGCGACCGCGGCCATCGTGGAAGAGAGTTTGCAACTCCTGAAGGCCGCCTGAGAGCGGCCTTGGGCAAGGGACAGGAATGTATAAGAAGACGCAGCATATTCACTTCGTGGGCATCGGCGGCATCGGCATGAGCGGGATCGCCGAGCTGCTCCTCAATCTTGGCTACCGGGTCAGCGGCTCGGATCTGCGGGAAACCGAGATCACCCGTCGTCTGGGCGAGCTGGGCGGAAAGGTTTATGTCGGCCATCAGGGGAAATGGATCGCCGGCGCCGACGTGGTGGTGATCTCCTCGGCGGTCAAGGAGAACAACCCAGAGGTGCAGGCGGCCCGGGCCGCGCATGTCCCGGTGATACCCAGGGCCGAGATGCTCGCCGAGCTGATGCGTCTGAAGAAATACGGGATCGGCGTGGCCGGCAGTCACGGCAAGACCTCGACCACCTCCATGGTGGGCTGGATTCTGGCCGAGGCAGGTCTCGACCCTACTGTGGTCATCGGCGGCAAGGTGAACAGCATCGGCAGCAACGCCAAGCTTGGGCAGGGCGAGTTCCTGGTGGCCGAGGCCGACGAGTCGGACGGTTCCTTCCTCAAGCTTTCCCCGGTGCTGGAGATCGTCACCAATATCGACCTGGAGCACCTGGACCATTATCACGACATCGAGGAGATCAAGGAGGCCTTTCTGGGCTTCATCGACAAACTGCCCTTTTACGGGGCGGCGGTGCTCTGTCTCGACGACGCCAACGTGGCCGCCATCCTGCCCCAAATCCGGAAGCGCACCATCACCTATGGCCTGACCAGCCAGGCGGATATTCACGCTCGAGCCATCGAGGCCAGGGGGTTGACCTCTTCCTTCGAGGTCTGCCGGGAACGGGAGGTGCTCGGCGAAATCACCTTGAATGTGCCGGGGCAGCACAATGTCTACAACGCCCTGGCCGCCATCGCCGTGGGCCTGGAGCTGAGCATCCCCTTCGCGGCGATCTCCGGGGCCTTGCGGAGCTTCAGCGGCGTGCAGCGCCGCATCCAGATCAAGGGAGAATGCGACGGCATCACCGTGGTTGATGATTATGGGCACCATCCCACCGAGATCCGCGCGACCCTGTCGGCCATGCGCGCGGCCTGGCCCAGGCGCAGGCTGATCGTCATGTTCCAGCCCCATCGCTACAGCAGGACCGCCGGGCTCTTCAAGGAGTTCGCCACCGCCTTTCATGAGGCGGATGTGCTGCTGCTCACCGAGATATACGCGGCCAGCGAACAGCCCATGGAAGGGGTGAGCGGCATGGCCCTGCTGGAAGAGATCAAGCTGCACGGGCAGAGGGATTGCCACTATGTCCCCGAGGTGGATTCCCTGGCGCGCACGGTGCGTGGCCTGCTGCAGCCCGGCGATATCGTTCTGACCCTGGGTGCCGGCAATATTTACCTGGCGGGCGAGGAACTTCTCCGGAAACTGGAGCAGAAGCATGTTGCCGCCTAATCCAGGTCGCCATCGCCTTGTCGCTGCGGATGGCCGGCCGGGCGGCGTGATGCGTCGGGGGCAAGGGCAAAGGGGCCTGGCGCGTGGAAAGGAAACGGAAAAGATGGCCGATTGGGTGGCGGAACTGCAAAGAACCTGGCCCGGCAAGCTGGAGCTCGACTGTCCGATGGCCAGACACTGCACCCTGCGGGTGGGCGGTCTGGCGCGGGTGCTCGCCGCACCGGCCAGCATCGAAGAGCTGGCCTTGCTGCTGCAGCTGCTCGGCAGCCTGGAGGTTCCCTGGCATGTCATCGGCAGGGGGAGCAATCTTCTGGTTCCGGATACCGGTTATGCCGGGGTGATTATCCTGCTGAGCCGGAACTTTGCCGCCATCTCTCCTCGGGCGGCAAAAGGAGGAGGCGTGGCCTCGGTGCGGGTCGCGGCCGGCTGCGGTCTGATGAAGCTGGTGAACTGGTGCCTGTCGCAAAGTTTAAGTGGTCTGGAGTTTGCCGCCGGTATCCCTGGGTCGGTGGGCGGCGCGGTGGCCATGAATGCGGGGGCCTGGGGCGAAGAAATTGCGGGACGGATCGAGGCGGTAACCTTGATGGACCGGAAGGGGCGGCTGGCGACAAAGGCAGGGCGGGAGCTGGCTTTTTCTTATCGCCGTCTCGATCTGGCCGGGCAGGTGGTGGTCGAGGCGGAGTTTTCCCTTGTCCCGGGATGCCGGGAGGAGATGGAGGCCAGATGCCGGGATTTGCTGGCAAGGCGTAAGGAAAAGCAGCCGCAGGGGCTGCCCAGCGCCGGATCTTTTTTCAAGAATCCGGCTGCGGGGCCGGCGGCCGGCAAGCTCATCGAGGAGGCGGGCCTGAAAGGCCGGCAGATCGGCGGAGCCCTGATTTCTCCCAAACACGCCAATTTTCTGGTCAATGCCGGTGGGGCGACGGCCAGTGATTTTCTCCAGCTCATGGGGCTGGTGCAGGCAGCGGTGGAAAAACGGTCCGGGATAAGGCTGGAGCCGGAGGTGCGGATTCTCACCGTGCCCGTGGCCTGAGGAATTATTATATCATGGCCCTGCCCAGAAAAAAGCCCGCCCAGCAGCGGTACGGACTGAAGAAGAAAGCGCCGGGGCTGGGGCTGCGCAAGAAGCTGGTCATCCTCGGCGTGGGTTTTCTCTTGGTCTGTGCCGCCCTGACCGCGGTGGGCTTTCTTGTTTACAAGGGGTTGAGCCGTTCTGATTTTTATCAGATCACCGCGACCAATATCGAGGGATGTCGGCGGACCACGAAAAATCAGATCCTCGAGCTGAGCGGGATAGATGTGCACAGCAACCTGCTCGCCATCGACCTGGAGGAAGTGAAGGAGAACATCGAGGTCCATGAATGGGTGGAGTCGGCGGAAATCAGGCGGGAATGGCCAAACACCCTCACCATCTCGGTGCGGGAGCGGGTGCCGGTGGCCATCGTCCGCCTGGAGGAGGGGCTCTTTTATCTGGACCAGCACGGGGTCAATTTTGCTCAGGTGCTGCCGCCGGAGGATATGGATTATCCGGTGATCGCCGGGATGAAGCGGGATGGCTGGCCGGTTTCGGTCAAGGACTCCCTGCTGGGCGAGGCTCTGCAGTTCATCAAGTATGCCGGGCAGGGCAGTTCCATTCTCCCCAAGCAGAACATCTCTGAGCTGCTTGTGGACGGCGAGCGGGAACTGATTCTCTTCCTGGCGGACCGGCCCTTTCCCATCCATCTCGGCCGGGGGAACATGAACAGCAAGTATCACTGGCTGGCCAGGGTTCTCTACCGTTTGTACAAGAGCAAGGAGTTTGCCAAAACCGCGTATATCAAGATGGACTATGCGCGGAATAAAATACTGGTGGGATTTGCCGGGCCGGTGTGAGCGGGAGCGAACCGGCAGGGGCGTGAGGGTGAGGAAATGGCGCAAGAGGAACGAGGCGAACTGATTGTCGGCCTGGACATAGGCACCACCAAGATCTGCGTGGTGGTGGGCGAGGTGCATGACAACCGCGTGGACGTAATCGGCATAGGCAGACATCCATCCATCGGTCTGCGCCGCGGGGTGGTGGTCAATATCGAGAGTACCGTGCACTCGATTCGCCAGGCGGTGGAAGAGGCGGAGCGCATGGCGGGCTGCGAGATCAACGCCGTCTATGTGGGGATAGCCGGCAGCCATATCAAGAGCTTCAACAGCCACGGTCTGATTCCCATCACCCACAGCGAGATCCGTCAGGACGACATCGACCGGGTGGTGGATGCCGCCCGGGCCGTGCCCATCCCGCCGGACCAGGAGGTGATCCATGTCCTCCCGCAGGAATTTATGGTGGACGGCCAGGCCGATATCCAGGATCCCATCGGCATGACCGGTGTCCGCCTCGAAGCGGACGTGCATATCGTCACCGGTTCGGTGACCGCGGTGCATAATATCGTCAAATGCTGCAACCGCGCCGGCCTGGAGGTGACCGACGTGGTGCTCGAACCCCTGGCCTCGGCAGGAGCGGTGCTCACCAAGGAAGAGATGGAGCTGGGGGTGGGCCTTCTCGATATCGGCGGCGGCACCGCGGATCTGGCGGTCTTTGCCGATGGGACCATCAAGCACACTTTTGTCCTGGGGCTGGGCGGCCACAATCTGACCAACGATCTTTCCATCGGCCTGCGCACCCCGCTCAAGGAGGCGGAACGGCTCAAGGAGGAGTTCGGTTGCGCGCTGGCCTCCATGATCGACAAGGATCAGGTCATTGAGGTGCCCAGCGTGGGCGGGCGGAAAAACCGCAAGCTCTCCCGGAAGGTGATGGGCGAGATTCTCGAACCCCGGGTTGAGGAGATGCTGACTCTTATCAATCAGGAGCTGATTGAATCCAATTTCAAGGAAATGGTCAATGCCGGCATGGTTCTCACCGGAGGGACTTCTCTCCTGGAAAACATGGAAGAGCTGGCGGAGCAGATTTTCGACCTGCCGGTGCGCATCGGCCATCCCGAAAACATCGGCGGGGTGGTGGATGTGGTGAACACCCCGCAATGGGCCACGGGGGTCGGCCTGGTCATCTTCGGCATGAAGCACGGGCCTGGCGAAAATTTCAAGCGGTCCAGCGGCGGAGTTTTGGGAAGAGTTGCCGGTCGGATGAAGGACTGGTTCAAAAATATGATTTAGCAGCGCGGCGAGCCCGGCTTTTGGGGAGACGGGCGGATACCTTGGACAGGGAGAGCAGGTTATGTCATTCAAATTGGCGGAAGCGGAATCAAGGGCAAGGATCAAGGTGTTCGGTGTCGGTGGTGGCGGCGGCAACGCGGTCAACACCATGGTGGAAAGCAAAATCCTGGGCGTGGAGTTCATTGCCGGCAACACCGATGTGCAGGCCCTGGACCAGTCCAAGGCCGACATCCGCCTCCAGCTCGGTAAGAATCTGGCCAAGGGTCTGGGCGCCGGGGCGAAACCGGAAATAGGCCGGGAAGCGGCGGAGGAGAGCATCGAGGAGATCAGAAAGCTGCTCAAGGACAGCGACATGGTCTTTGTCACCGCCGGACTGGGCGGCGGCACCGGCACCGGCGGCGCACCGGTGGTGGCCAGGATCGCCAAGGAGATGGGCGCGCTCACCGTGGGCGTGGTGACCAAGCCCTTTGCCTTCGAGGGCAGGACCAGGATGCGGAACGCCGAGAACGGCTGGAAGGAGCTCAAGGCGCACGTGGACACCATCATCACCATCCCCAACGACCGGCTCATCTCCCTGAGCCAGAAAGGCACCCGTTTCATCGACGGCATGAAGATGGCCGACGATGTCCTGGTGCAGGCGGTGAAAGGCATAACCGACCTGATCAATCTCCCCGGCTATATCAATCCCGACTTCGCCGATGTCCGGGCGATCATGAACGAAATGGGGCCAGCCCTGATGGGGGCCGGCTACGGGGTGGGCGACAACCGGGCGGTGGAAGCGGTCAACATGGCGATCAACAGTCCCCTCCTCCAGGACATCAGCATCGACGGCGCCCGCGGCGTACTGGTCAACATCTCGGCCCGCCAGGATTCCCTGACCATGGCGGAGGTGACCGAGGCCACCACCAAGATCTACGAAGAGGTGCATGACGACGCCAACATCATCCTCGGTGTCATCTTCGATGAATCCCTTGGCGAGGAGCTGCAGGTGACGGTCATTGCCACCGGCATCCGTGACGCCATCGAGGAGGTGGAGGAACTGCCGGAAAAGGTGAGGATCGTTCAGAAGAAAAGGGAGACCACCGCCCAGCAGCTGCCGTTCCGCAATCGCGGCGAGAGGAGCGGCATGGAGGCGGGCGCGGCCGTGGTCAACGGCATGAAGCGTTCTTTTGCCAGCAATATCCTGAGCGATCAGGATTACGACCGGCCGACCTTCCTGCGCCGTAACGAAAGCTGACGGGCAGAGAGGGATGCCGCCGCCACGATCCCTGAAGGGAGCGGGAGGCAGCAGGCTCTTCTGCTCCGCATTGCTGCCGGCAGCTTTTTCGGGACGAGGCTGGCGGGCTTTGGATGGAGACCATGCGCCAGCGCCAACCTGCACATGTTGATTATCTGGCCGGAGAAAGGGGAACCCGGCGCAAAAAGTGGACCGGCCGGCTTCCGGTTGCCCTGATCTTTCCCAACCGCTATGCCCTCGGAAACGCCAATCTCGGCTTCCAGCTGGTCTATGCCCTGGTCAACAGCCTGCCGGGCGTGGTCTGCGAACGTTTCTTTTACGAGGGTAGCCGGCCGCCGCTCTCGCTGGAGTCAAATCGTCCCCTGCGTGATTTTCCCATCCTGCTCTGTTCGCTGAGCTTTGAGCAGGACTTTCTGCACCTGCTCGCCCTGCTTGCCGCCGGCGGCATCGAAGCCCGCGCCGAACGGCGCAGCGCTGGCGTCACTTCCTTCCGTCCCGGCGCCCCCCTCATTATTGGCGGCGGCGTCGCCTCATTTATCAACCCGGAGCCCATGGCGCCCTTTGTCGATCTTTTTGTGGTCGGGGAAGCGGAGCCGGTACTGGAAAGGCTGCTGCTCCACCTGGCAGGAGAACTCAAGTCCACCCGGCCCGAAGTGCTGCTGGCCGAGACGGTGAAGGACTTCCCCGGCTGTTATGCGCCGCGCTTCTATACCATGGTCTACGGCCAGGACGGGCTGCTGGCCGAGATAAAAACGGAGTCGGGAGTGCCGGAACGGGTCCGGCGGCTGGTGCATGCGGAAAGCGCGGTCGCGGGCCATTCCCGGCTTTTTTCTCCCGATACCGAGTTTGCCGACATGTTTCTGGCCGAACTTGGCCGGGGCTGCAGTCGCGGCTGCCGGTTCTGCGCCGCCGGTTTTGTCTACCGGCCGCCTCGGCTCTGGCAGGCTGAGAGCATTCTGGCCGCCCTGGGCCAGCGTCCTGGCGACATCAGCCGCATCGGGCTTCTCGGCATGGAGATGGCGCGCCCCGAAGATTTGGACCGGATTGCCGACTACCTGCTCCGCGAGGGCTGCGCCCTCTCCTTTTCCTCGCTGCGGGCGGACGCCATTACCCAGGAGCTCTGCCTGCTGCTGCAACGCAGTAATCTGAAAAGCGCGGCCATCGCCCCGGATGGCGGCTCGGAGCGGCTGCGCAAGGTGATCAACAAGGGAATCAGCGAAGAGGATGTGCTTCTGGCCGCCGAAGCGCTGGTGCGTTCCGGAATCAGCCACCTGAAACTCTATTTCATGATCGGCCTGCCNNAAGCTCTATTTCATGATCGGCCTGCCCACCGAAACCGAGGAGGACATGCTGGAGCTGCTGGCGCTGACGGAAAAAGTGCGGCAAACCCTGCTCGCGGTGGGCAAGGCCAGGGGGCGCCTGAGCAACATCACCTTGAGCGTGAACAGCTTCGTCCCCAAGGCCTGGACGCCCTTCCAGTTCCACCCCTTCGCCCCGCTGGCGGAGTTGAAAAATAAAATCAAGCTTCTGAAAAAGGGGGTTTCCGTCATGGCCAACACCCGCTTGGTTGTCGACCAGCCCGGCATAGCCTTTACCCAGGCGGTGCTGGCCCGGGGGGACCGCCGGGTGGGGCTGGCTCTCCAGGCAATTGCCGGTGGGGAGCGGACCTGGCGCCAGGCCCTGCAGGAGCAGGGGGTGAGCGCGGAGGAAGTCGCCATGCGCCAGCGTGGCCGCGACGAGCTTTTCTGCTGGGAGGTGCTGGATCACGGAATCGAGAGGCGCTATCTCTGGTCGGAGTACGAAAAGGCCCTGGCCGGGAAAACGACCAGGGCCTGCGAGCCCCTCAAGTGCAGGCGTTGCGGGGTGTGTCGTGACTGAAGAAGACGAGCCGCTGCTCGATGCGGGGAGCAGCGCCAGTATGAAGCCCTTCCGGCTGGTGAAGTTTTTTTCTTTCAGCGGCCTTGCCGTCTTCCTCGTTTTTACCCTGGTCCTTTCCTGGGTGATCTCAAACCATGCCGAAAAGGTCCTCCTGGAGCGGAGCGAGGCGTATGCCTTGGTGGTTTCCGAAAATTTGAGCCATCAGGTCTTCCAGCAGTTCGTCCTTCCCACCGTCCTGCGCTATGGCAAGATCGCCCTTCGGAATCCGCAGCAATATTCCCGCCTCGATTCCGTTGTCCGCAACGCCACGCACGGCATGCGCATCCAGTCCGTGACCATCTTCGACTCCAAGGAAAATATCATCTCCTACAGCACGGTACCCTCCCGGATCGGGCTGGCCGGCGAAGGCGGGAAAGAGTATAAGAGGGCCCTCGCCGGAGAAAACAACTCCGTGGTCCGCCTCACCGGCTCCATACTCAATTTGCTCCCAGGAGTGACTCCTATTTCCGCTGAGTTGCGCACCTTTATTCCCTTTCGCCAAACACAGCCCTTCGGGCAGAGCCCCGAGCTTATCATGGGGGTGATCGAGGTGGTGCAGGATCTTTCCGAGGATTACGAGGCGATTGTCCGGCTGCAGGGCTCCATCATTCTCACCTCTGTGCTGATCATGTCCGCTCTGTTCACGGTGCTTGGCTTCATCGTGGCCAGGGCAGAGCGCATCATCGAGGCCCGGGCGCAGGAGCGTCGGCGTCTCGAGCTGCAGCTCCACCAGAGCCAGCGCCTCGCCACCCTGGGCAAGATGGTGGCCTCTGTTTCCCACGAGATCAAAAATCCTCTGGGTATCGTACGCAGCACCGCGGAAATTCTCGGGAAACGACTGAAAAGCGTGGCGCCCGGCAACGAGCACCTCGCCAATATCATCGTCGAGGAGACCAGCCGTCTCGACGGCATCGTCCGGGAGTTTCTCGATTTTGCCCGCCCCCAGGAGCCGAGGCTGCTGCCCGGTTCGGTCAATGACTTGCTCGGCAAAATTCTCAAGTTCATGGAGCCTGAGTTCGAGCGTGGGAGAATCGTCCTTGACGCAGAGCTTGCCGGGGAATTGCCGCCGGTACCCTTTGACCATGATCTCTTCTACCGGGCCTGCCTCAATATTCTGGTCAACAGTGTGCAGGCTATGTCGCAGGGGGGGAAGCTCTGTGTGGCGACCAGTCATGATAAATCAGCGTCCCTAGTGAAAATCACCGTCAGCGACAGCGGCAAGGGAATTCGGCCGGAGAAGCTCGAACACATCTTCACCCCATTCTACACGGATAAGAACAGGGGGACCGGCCTGGGGCTGGCCATAGTGAAAAACATAGTCGACAGCCACCGGGGCACCATCACGGTGGAGAGCAGGGAAGGGGAGGGATCGACCTTCAGCATCACCCTCCCCACCGAGTGATCACTTCTTTTTCTCGGCCTTTTTCTTCTTCTCGATGCTCTCCTTGAGCTGATCCCGCTCGCGACGCAGCTCCTCGTAGGTCTCCATGGCGCGCTTCTCCATGTCTCCCTGCTCGCGCTTGATCTGCTCGGCGCGCTCCTTGATCCTTTCCGCCTTGATCTTCAGCTCGTTGGTTCCGAACATGGAAGAGGAGAGGTATTTGCTGGAGAACTTCATCAGGGCGATGTCATCCTCCTTGATGGACAGGAGGGTTTCCTCGTCAACCTCGTAGATGTTCAGAAAGGTGCTGTTGAAGACAAAATCACGGAACTTGTCGAGATCGGTGCTGGCCATGAAGAACATCTTCTTGGCCGGTTCGCTCAGGGTCGCCTGCAGCCCGAAGGACTTGCGACGCATGACGATTTCCATCCATTCCTTGTTCATCTCGTCCGACTCGTCGATGCCTTGGTCCGCCCGCCACTCACGGATGGTCTGAACCCTATCCTCCTCATGCCCCTTGCAATGAGGCTCCTTCACCAGAAAGTAAAATTCCTCGGAGCCGGTCCCTTCGCTGCCGGCGGCATGGAAATAGGACATGCCCACCGGGTAGTAACGGCAGGTGGTGGGGCGGTATGGGTAGATGGTGCATCCCTTTTCGGTGACAAAGG
This sequence comes from Desulfobulbaceae bacterium UBA2262, assembly GCA_002347185.1. Lineage (GTDB taxonomy): Bacteria > Desulfobacterota > Desulfobulbia > Desulfobulbales > Desulfurivibrionaceae > UBA2262. Next base: position 28,720 of record DDXK01000104.1, read on the forward strand.
GGCAGCGGCCGTTTTCGTCCAGGTGGATCTTGACCCCGGGGAGATCTGTTTTTTCGAGATAGACCGGAGTGGTGAAGCGCAGGAGAAACTCCTCTGCCGGCAGATTCATGCCCTTACGCATGCGGAGGATGTCGTAGGGGGTGAGGATGATGTTGATGTTGCCACAGCAGGCGGTGAAGCAGGAAACTCCGGGGTGGCAGCGGAACTTCAGTTTGCTGTCGGCGGTCAGCTTGGTCGGCAGGATGTGGGTCGGGTTTTTGTCCGAGCCGAAAAGGGACTTGTCCATGGAAACGGGTTGAGCTTTTTCTTTTGAATCAGTCATCAGTAACTTCCCTCTGGGATAGTGTTTGGCCAGGAAACTTCGCAAAAGCGAGAGTTGCTCTCTCTTCAGTCGCTATTGCCCAAAAAAACAGAAGCAAAGTAATCATCGGAAGGGCAGGTGTCAAATTCTAATCTGCACCATGAAGGGAAGACCAGGGGTAATGTTACGCAGGGCAGGGAAGGAAGAAAAAAGGGGGGGCAGGATAAAAAATACCTAACCGTTAAGTGGCCCTGTTGGCGCGGTTTCAGGGAACTTGTTTTTTTCTTGACTTTTATCAGGTGAGAAATTATACAGACCAATGTTCTAAAAAATGAGTGGCTCTTCAGTTTTGTGAGGGTCGAACTCGGGGTGCAGCGTGGCGGAACGGTTCCTGGCCGTGGCTTTCGGGCCGGCGTTGTGTTCGGATTCAAGAGTAAAAAGGATGGCTGGCGGCGTTTTTTTCGGGCAGGCCGGAATGCGAGGTTTTCCGGGCTGGAGAGAAGGCGCGGCGGTCGTCGTGGTAATAAGGTTAATGCGGATTCCGTTGGTACGGGGTCCGGAAAATTCAATCCAATTGAGGAGGTTAGTGAATGCCAAGTTACGTAGATCCTTCCAAATGTGACGGCTGCAAGGGCGGTGACAAGACTGCCTGCATGTACATCTGCCCCAATGACCTGATGGTCTTGAACAAAGAGGAGATGCGGGCTTACAACCAGGAGCCCGATGCATGCTGGGAATGCTACTCTTGCGTAAAGATCTGCCCGCAGGGCGCCATCGCTGTTCGCGGCTACAACGACTTCGTTCCCATGGGCGGCATGGTGCATCCGATGCGCAGCTCCGATTCCATCATGTGGACCGTTAAGTTCCGTAACGGCAACATGAAGCGTTTCAAGTTCCCCATCCGGACCACCGCTGAGGGTGCTGCCAATGCCTATGTTGGCCAGACCGGCGCCAATCTCGATGACGAGTGCCTGCTCCTCGAGACCGAGCTGAAGAAGCCGACCATGCTTGCCAAGTAAGTTTTTTGGATAACTGAATTCAACAAAATTCTTAATAGGAGATTAAGTTATGGCATTACCTAATAAGCCGCTGGGCGAACTGCCTGCCGTTGCTAATCCTGAGGTTGTTGAGCACGATGTCGATGTTCTGATCATCGGCGGTGGTATGGCCGCATGTGGTACCGCTTTCGAAATCAAGAAATGGGCTCCCGCCGACCTGAAGATCAAGCTGGTTGACAAGGCTTCCATGGAGCGTTCCGGCGCTGTTGCCCAGGGCCTCTCCGCCATCAACACCTACATCGGC
>DDXK01000001.1 GCA_002347185.1 Desulfobulbaceae bacterium UBA2262
TCTTCCAGGATGCCGCCCTCAAAGCTGATGTGGAGGAGGTTCTCGTCGGAGCTGTAGGGCTTTTCCTTGGTGACCGGCACCGGGATGGAGTGCTTTTCCGCATAGGCCATCAGCTTGGTCCGGGAATTGAGATCCCAGATCCGCCAGGGCGCGATGATGGAAAGCCTCGGATTCAGGGCCAGGTAGGTCAGCTCGAAACGCACCTGGTCGTTGCCCTTGCCGGTGGCGCCGTGGCTCACCGCATCCGCCGCTTCCGCCTCGGCGATCCGCACCTGCTCCTTGGCAATAACCGGCCGGGCCAGGGAGGTGCCGAGCAGATAGGAGCCTTCATAGATGGCATTGGCCCGAAAGGCCGGGAAGACATAATCGCGGACAAACTCCTCGCGCAGGTCGGAGATGATCACCTTCTCGGCGCCGGTGGCCATACCCTTGGCCCGCACCTTGTCCCAATCCTCCTCCTGGCCCACGTCGGCGGCGAACGCCACCACCGGGACCTGATACTCTTCCCGCAGCCATTTCAGGATCACCGAGGTATCCAACCCGCCGGAATAGGCCAAAACGATCTTATTGATATTGGCAGCCATTGTGTTCCCCTTTTATGGAAAGACCGCAACGCGAAGAGGCAAAGTATTCTGTTTGCTGGTGCTGTCTTTGTGCCGTTGCGCCATTACGTTATATTTTTGTTATTGGTGCTTTCCCAGATGCATGGCCAGAATGGCCTTGTGGATATGCAGCTTGTTCTCGGCCTGGTCCCAGGCCACGCACTGCGCCCCCTCCAGCACCTCGTCGCTGATCTCCTCGTCGCGGTGCGCGGGCAGGCAGTGCAGGACGATGGCGCCGGCCTTGGCCCTGGCCAGAAGGGAGGCATTGACCTGAAAGGGGCGAAAGACCTTGAGCCTCGCCTCCTGCTCGCTTTCCTGGCCCATGCTGGCCCAGACATCGGTGTTGATCACGTCGGCGGCGGCCACCGCCGCGGCGGGGTCGCGCACCACCACGATGGGCTTGACCGCCTCGGCCTGGGCGGCTTTGAGGATGTCAGGATCTGGATCATAGCCCTCGGGGCAGGCCAGGGTCAGGGCAAAGCCGAGACGGGACGCCGCCTGGATCCAGGAGTTGGCCATGTTGTTGCCGTCGCCGATCCAGGCGATCTGGAGGTTCTCGATGGCCCCCTTCTGCTCGATCACGGTCATGATGTCGCTTAAGATCTGGCAGGGATGGTGGAGATCGGTGAGGGCATTGATCACCGGCACCGAGGAGTAGCTCGCCAGTTCGTCCACGATCTGCTGCCCGTAGGTGCGCACCACGATGCCGTCCACATAGCGGGACATGACCCGGGCCATGTCCTTGAGCGGTTCGTTGCGGGCCAGCTGGGTGTCGCGGCCGGAAAGGTAGATGACCTGCCCGCCCAAACCGTACATGGCCGCTTCAAAGGAAACACGGGTCCGGGTGGAAGGCTTTTCAAAGATGAGGGCAACGGTCTTGCCGACCAGCTGCTGATGACGGACGCCGGCCTTGCTCTCTTTTTTCAGGAGCAGGGCCTGATCGAGGTAAGCGGCGAGCTGCGCCTTGCTGAAATCCTTCAATGCCAGGAGGTGTTGTGCCATGAATCTACTCTCTCAGTGCCGATAAGTCGGAATCCCATCCTGCCGACAATCCCGTCCGCAGGATGAGCCAAACTAGAACCCATACAAAAAAACCTTTTTTTTTGCAAAGGGATTTTCGCGGGCTACTCGCCGGCAAATTCGGCAAACACCTCGTCCAGGGCGGCAATGAACCGATCGATCTCTTCTTGGCTGACGATGAGGGGGGGCAGGCAGCGGAGGACCTTGTTGCCGGCGAAATTGAGGAGTACCCCCTTGGCAAAGAGCCGGTTCACCATGGCGGGTCCCTGGTCGAGCCACCCCTCCTTGAGGGGCAGGCCCTGGATGAGCCCCATCCCGCGAGCCGGCCCTGCCATCCGCGGGTATTTCGCCGCTAGGGCGGTCAGCTGTCCGTTCAGGTAGGCGCCTTTTTCCCGGACCCCGGCCAGGAAGCCGTCGGCGAGCATGATCCTGAGCGCCGCCACCGCCGCGGCGCAGGCCACCGGATTGCCGCCGAAGGTCGAGGCGTGGCTGCCCGGCTCAAAGGCCCTGGCCACGGACTCTTTCGCCAGCATAGCGCCGATGGGCAGGCCATTTGCCAGGGCCTTGGCCAGGGTGATGATGTCCGGGGTGACGCCGCACTGTTCGTAGGCGAAGAGAGAGCCGGTCCGCCCCACGCCCACCTGGATCTCGTCAAAGATCAGCAGCAGGCCATGCCGGTCGCAGAGGGCGCGGATGCCGGCGAGATATTCTTTCTCCAGGGGCCGGACCCCGCCCTCGCCCTGCAGCGGCTCGCAGAGCACGGCGCAGGTTTCCGGGCCGATCATGGCCTCCAGCGCCCCGATCTCACCAAAAGGCGCGTGCCGAAAGCCCTGGGGCAGGGGCTCGAAGCCCTTGTGGAATTTTTCCTGGCCGGTGGCCGCCACCGTGGCCAGGGTGCGGCCATGGAAGGAGCCGGCCAGGGAAATAATCTCGTACTTGCCGGCCGGACTTGCCTTGCGGGCGAGCTTGATGGCCGCCTCGTTGGCCTCGGCGCCGGAGTTGCAGAAAAAGACCCGGTCGGCGAAGGAATGCTCGAGCAAAAGCTCGGCCAGCTCGGTCTGCGGCATGGTGTGGTAGAGGTTCGAGACATGGACCAGGGTCCGGGCCTGCTGGCAGATCGCCTCGCTGATCGCCGGATGGCAATGGCCCAGACTGCAGACCGCGATGCCGGAAAGGAAATCGAGATACTCCCGGCCGTCGGCATCGGTGAGGGTGCAGCCCCGCCCCTTGACCATTGTTGCCGGGTACCTGCCGTAGGTAGTCATGAATGCCTTGCCGCTCCGTTCAATCCATTCCGCGTTTCCCATCACACCACCTCGGTTCCCACACCCTCCTGGGTGAACATTTCCAGCAGAATGGCGTGCTCCACCCGGCCGTCGATGATGTGCGCCTTGCCCACCCCGCCCCGGACCACGCCCTGGCAACATTTGACCTTGGGGATCATGCCCCCGACAATGACGCCATCCTTAATATACTGCTCCGCCAGATCGCAGCTCATGGAGGAGATCAGCTTGCCCTCCCTGTCCAGAACCCCGGCCACGTCGGTGAGCAGGATCAGCTTCTCCGCCTTGAGTTCAGCGGCGATGGCGCCGGCCACCAGATCGGCGTTGATGTTGTAGGCCTGGCCATCCTCGCCCACGCCCACCGGCGCGATGACCGGGATGAAATCCTCGGCGTCCAGGGTGGTGAGGATGCCGGGATCGACGCTGGTCACCTCGCCGACCCGACCCAGATCAATGAGCTCGGGCGGGGCGTTTTCGGCCTGCGCCTTCATGATCTTCATCTTCCGCGCCTTGACCAGATCGCCGTCGCGGCCGGAAAGACCAACGGCCTTGCCGCCGTGGAAGTTGATCAGGCTGACGATCTCCTTATTCACCTTGCCCACCAGCACCATTTCCACCACGTCCATGGTTTCGCCGTCGGTGACCCGCATGCCCTGGA
>DDXK01000035.1 GCA_002347185.1 Desulfobulbaceae bacterium UBA2262
TCAAGGTCCTTTCCTGGTATGACAACGAATGGGGCTACTCCAACCGGGTGCTGGACCTGATCCGGATGATGGACGAACAAAAGCCCCTGTAAACCGAAAATCCTTCCGGATATCGCGCGGGAGAGTGGCGGTATCCGGAACAGGAGCCAATCCGGGCGATGGAAAAGGGCGCGCCGCCAGATCGGGGCCGCGTCCTTTTGGCCTTTGGCAAGGATCCCCATGACCAGCGACCACGACAGCCCGCCGGAACTGCAATCGGACGCCCTGAAGGCCAACCTGCTGGAAACAGCGGTGGAGAAGGTGACCATCGACCCTGCCCTTCTTGTCCTGGTCGAGATCGTTGACAAATTCAGGGGGATCAGCAAGGGGGCCGAGGGGCTGCTCTACGAAATCAGCCATCCCTTCCGCAACTGGAAGCTGATTCTCCCCAGGCTGCGTTCCTTTGTCCTCAAGAACATCGAACATTACCAGCGCCATGAGGAGGGGCCGCGGGCCTTCTCCCGCTTCTGCGACCTCTTTCTCGCCGCCGTGGAGGAGAGCCGCAGGAACGAGGCCCTGCTGGCCATGGCCATGGAGGGGCTGCTCGCCTATCTGGAGAAGCAGACTTCCCTGCTGACCGGCAAGGAGCTCTGCCGGTATCAGGCCGCGCTGGACGACTGTTTCGCCAAATTGCACGATCTGGACGACGAGCTTCTCCTGGTTCTGGTCCAGGGGCAGCACCCCTTCAAAAAGATCGTTTCCCGGCTGGCCGGGCAGGCCGACAGCGCCGACGCCCCCTTCGCCTCTGGCGTGGCCGCCCGCCTCCTGCGCAGGGTGCTGGTGCTCAACTACCGCTACTGGCTCGGCGAGGAAGACCCTCAGGCCTGGTTTCTCGCCCAGTGCGGCCCGCTCTGCAGCGGCTGGCGGGCGGGCTCGCTCTTCGCGGCCATCTCGCATGCCCGCCTGGCCGAGCATCTGGCCGTGGCCGAGGCGCTGGATCCTGTCGAGCCGGGCGCTCTGGCCAGGCTGCTCCCCCTGCCCAACCACATGGAGCTGGTCCGTCTCTACAAGGAGCTGCCGGAGCATCTTGGGGAGGAGGCGGGTGTGCAGGCCCCGGCCGCCGACCGCTTCGCCGAGAACCGCAAGTTGCTTTTCCTGTTCCGGATCATGGACACCGCCGGCCTTGGCCTGATCCATGAGGAAACCCTGCGCGAGATCAACCGCAGCCTGGTGCAGCTGATCCGTCAGCAGACCTTCGAGGAGATCGAGCGCTTCCTGCTCACCACCCTCTCGCTCTTGAAGGCCAATGTCAGAAAATACCCGCACACCTCCCTGCAGTGCATCCAGGTGCTGGGCAGCGAGGTGTTCAACCGCGGCAACAGCCGGCTGGTGGAGACCTTTCTCTGGGAAACGGTGCGTTTCGGCTTCCAGTATGCCAATTTTCAGGGTTTGAACGAGGATTGGCAGCCCATCGCCAACCCGGCTCACCTGGCCAACATCCGGGTCTGGCTCAGTCTGATCATGCAGGAGCCCAAGTGGTGTTCCACCCTTTTTTCCGCATTGATCATCAACATCAAGCTCACCGGCACCTGCGTCAAGGATACGGATCTCTTCCAGCGCGACATCACCGCCCTTCTGAACCATCCCATCGAACCGATCTACAACCTGGCCAAGCAGTTCACCAAGCTGATGCCGGTCTTTTTCAACGAAATCGGCGCGGAAGGGCTGCTGCGGGATGTCTCCACCGAGCTTGACGAGCTGCACCGGCGCAAGGACCGGCTCATCCATTTTTTGCGTAAGCAGAGCCATGTGGAATCGAGCAACCGGATCGTCGATTTCATCGAGGCGATCTTCCGTTTCTGGCATACCCGCGACAAGGAGCCCCTTGCCGACTATCTGCCCGAGGAGGTGCTGGCCGAGGTCGCCGGCCAGGGCCCCTTTGTCGATCAGCTCCATGCCCTGATGGAGCGGGCCTTTGCCGAGGGCAGGGTGCGCAGGATCGAGGATCTGCTCGCCTGGGAAAGCCAGAGCCGGGAGCGCTGGCTGGCCGCCCAGCAGGATCTCTCCCCGGGCGAGCGGCGCCGCTTCTTCCTTCTCGCCGAGATGTATCAGCTCTGTTATCAGAAGTACAACCTCGGCGTGCAGGAGCTGAAGCAGCATCTGCGCCTTGCCGCCAACAGCGGCTTCCCGGAGCTGGAAGGGCTGCTGGCCGATCTGGAGATCTGCGACACCTTCCAGTGCCTTTCCGCGCTGCTCGACCAGCTGGAGGCGCTCAAGGCGATCATCCTGAGCCCGGAGCGGTTCGAGGCCAAGGAGGACATCTACTACAAGCGGCACATTGCCGTGGACATCCCTTCGGTCTATGGCCGCTACCGGGAGAAGAAATTCGATGCCTTAAGCCTTTCCTTCCGCCTGGAGAATCTGGCCAATGTTTATCTGGAGAAGCTGGCCGACACCGTCAACCTCTCCTTCATCACCCGGGCCACCTTTTTCCGCATCGTCAAATGCCTCCGCCTCTACCTGCGCGCCCTGCGGATCGACGGCATCACCAGCCGGCGGCTGGAGACCTACATGTCTCTGCTCCTGAGCTCCTTCAACATCAAGCGCTTTTCCTACACCCAGTATCTCGATATCTTCCGGGGCTTCACCGAAGGGGTGAAGGACGTCATCTACACCTACTACACCAATATCCATCAGAACAACCTCTCCATCATCGTTCCCAGGATCGGCCCGGAAAACCTGCTGGCCAAGTACCGTTCCCTGTGGGAAAGAGAGGACCCCGCCGGCAATGTCAACCGCCTTTCCGAAAGCTTCATGCGCGATCTCTTCGCCACCACCTTCGGCCTCCAGCACCTGGACAACTTCCTTGCCCGCATCTACCAGACCCTGGAGAACCAGAAGGATCTGCTGGACGAGGAGCATCTCGATCTCCTGATGACCTACAACCCGGACCGGGCCATCAGCAGCCTGCACCAGAAGAATCAGCGCACCAATAACCTCATTCTGCTGGGCAACAAGGGCTACAACCTCAAGGTGCTGGCCCTGGACAACAAACCGGTGCCGCCGGGCTTCATCATCACCACGGAGATCTTCCGCTGCTGGCCGGTGGTGAGGAGTTTTTACAAGGCCCGCGACGAATTCATGGCCCAGATCAGGACCGCGCTCACCGAACTGGAAAAAAAGACCGGCCGGACCTTCGGCGACCCGGCCAACCCGCTGCTCCTTTCGGTGCGGAGCGGCGCCGCCATCTCCATGCCGGGAATGATGGCCACCATCCATAACGTGGGGCTGAATCAGGAGCTTACCGAGGGCTTTGCCGCCACGGCCGGCGCCCCCACCTACCCGGCCAACTGCCGGGTGGACTACCTGGCCTGGGACAACTACCGCCGCTTTCTCCAGTCCTGGGCCATGAACGAGGGGTTGCAGCGGGAGGCTTTCCAGGCGCTGATGGACGAGGCCAAGATCCGGCACGGGGTCAGGGTGAAGCGGGAGTTTTCCGCCGAACAGATGAAGGAGCTGGCCCTGGAGTACCAGAAGAAGATCCGCAGCGTCGGCATCGGCATCCCGGACGACCCCTGGCTGCAGCTCACCGGCGCGGTGGAGCTGGTGCTCAACTCCTGGTATGCGCAGAAAACCAGGGAATACCGGAGCCTGATGGATGTTTCCGAGGAGTGGGGCACGGCGGTCATCGTCCAGGCCATGGTTTACGGCAACCAGGGGCCCGATTCCGGCAGCGGCGTCTTCTTCACCGCCCATCCCTACCGCAAGGTGAGCCGGGTCGCCCTCTGGGGCGATTACGCGGTGGGCGACCAGGGCGAGGATATCGTCAGCGGCCTGGTCGCCGCCTACCCTGTTTCCGTGGAGCAGGCGGAGCTTGATGGCCGGCCGGAGGCAGACACCCTGGAGCGGCGCTTTCCACGGATTTATGAGCGGCTCCTTGCCATTTCCCGCGAGCTGGTCTACGAAAAACGCTGGAACCCGCAGGAGATCGAATTCACCTTCGAAGGCCCGGAGGAGGAGCAGCTTTTTCTGCTGCAGACCCGGGACATGATCACCATCAAGAAGAGGGAGAACTTCGCGGTCTTCAAGGAAAGCAGGGCGATGGAGAACCTGCTCGGCTACGGGATCGGCGTTTCCGGCAGCGCCCTTTCCGGGCGCGCCGTCTTCACCGCCGCCAATATTCGCCGCCTCAAGGCCGAGGATCCAGCCACCCCGGTGATCCTTATCAGGCAGGATACCGTGCCCGAGGATATCAAGGAGATCGCCATGGCCGACGGCCTGCTCACCGCCCGGGGCGGCCAGACCTCGCATGCGGCGGTGGTCGCCGTCCGGCTGGAAAAAACCTGCGTGGTGGGCTGTAACGCCCTGAAGGTATACGAAAGCGAGGAGCGCTGCGAGATCGGCGGGGTTGAGCTCCGCTGCGGCGACGCCATCAGCATAGATGGCCGCAAGGGGCTTTTTCTCAAGGGAGCGCATCCGATCCGGGAAGAGGTGCAGATCCTGCCGCTCTGAGCGCTTGTTGCCTTTTGGCCGGCAATCCTTATATTTTAGATATTCTTCTGACAAAGAAAGGCGCGGGGCGGTCACTGCTGGCGACAAAGGAGGCAGGCCGTCCGGGTGCTGGGTGAAGAATAATTTTTGCGCACCGGCAACGGGGAGGAGGGCAGGATGGAGATCGGCAAAGCGAATTCCCAGAGGCAATCCCTGCAGGTTCCGCAGGAAAAAAAGGACAGGCCGGCCGCCACCGGCAAGGAAGCTCAAGCCGCCGGGCCGCAGGGTTCGAGAGTCGAGGCGGGCCTGGTAATCAAGGCCAAGCTCGTCGAGGTGCTCCTGGTCGTCAAGAAGGAGGCCCAGGTCACCTTTGCCACCCAGGGCGGGGTCAGCCAGCGGGCCGGACAAGAGGAGCAGGGCCTTGACCTGGCCACCCTCACCTACAACGGCAAGCCCCTGAGCGAGCTCGCCCCGGAAGAGGCGCAGGCGCTCATTGCCGAGGATGGCCACTTCGGGGTCGAGAAGACCGCGCAGCGGATCGCGGATTTCGTCCTCGCCGGCGGCGGCGACAACCTGGGTCGGCTGCAGGCGGCCCGCGAGGGGGTGCTCCAGGGCTTTGCCGAAGCGGAGAAGGCCTGGGGCGGCAAGCTCCCCGATATCAGCGTCCAGACCCTCAACAGGACACTGGAGCTGATCGACGCCCGCATCCGGGAGCTGGGCGGCGGCAGCCTCCTCGATGTCACGGCCTGAATTCTTCTCTCCCTTGCGGCCATCCGGCGGTCTCTGACCGTCGGATGGCCCTGTCTTTACTTCATGCCTTGCCCCCCCTTTTTCGCAACCAGGCCAGCGCCTCTTCCCGCATTCTGTACTTCTGGACCTTGCCGGTCACGGTCATGGGGAACTCCTCCACGAACCAGATATATTTCGGGATTTTGTAATGGGCGATCCTCCCCTGGCAGAAGGCCCGGATCTCCTCCTCGTCCAGGGTCAGGCCGGCTCGGGGGCGGATCCAGGCCATGAGCTCCTCGCCGTAGAACGCGTCAGGCACCCCGAAGATGGCGACGCCGGCCACTTTGGGATGGGTGAAGAGGTAGTCCTCAATCTCGCGGGGATAGATATTCTCTCCTCCCCGGATGACCAGTTCCTTGAGGCGGCCGGTGATCCGTACATATCCCCCGCTCTCCATCCGGCCCAGGTCGCCGGAGTGGAGCCAGCCCTCCTGGTCGATGGCCTTGGCGGTTGCTTCCGGATCCTTGTAATAGCCCAGCATGACATGGTAGCCGCGGAAGCAGAGCTCGCCGACCTCGCCCAGGGGCAGGGTGCGGCCGCTGGCCGGCTCCACCACCTTCACCTCCTGGTGGGGGAGGCTGGTGCCCACCGTGCCGATCCGTCGCTCCAGGCTGTCGTCCCGGCTGGTGAGGTGGGTCAGGGGCGAGGCCTCGGTCTGCCCGTAGCCGATGAGGATCTCCCGGCAGTGCATTTCGCGGATCACCCGCTCCATGAGGGCGGGCGGGCAGGGAGCGCCCGCCATGATCCCGGTGCGCAGGCAGGTGAGATCGAGCTGCCCGAAGCTGGGGTGCTCCAGCTCGGCGATGAACATGGTGGGCACGCCGTGGATGGCGGTGCAGCGCTCCTC
>DDXK01000018.1 GCA_002347185.1 Desulfobulbaceae bacterium UBA2262
CACCGACAACGCGGCCATGATCGCGCTGGCGGGACATCACCGCTTCGCAAGCCACGCCACCACCTCCCTGGAGCTGGATGCCTACTCGCGCTCCCAGTTCATCCATCCGGGCAGCCCGGCAAGCCGGCACAGCTACGGGCCGGCCTGGCAGAACGCCCGGCAATGAAACCGAAGCGGCTGGCCAGATACTACTACCTGAAAGTGCTCCGCCTGGAAGGAGACCCGCGCTCCCTGGCGCTTGGGGTCGCCATCGGCCTCTTTGTCGGCGTCACCCCCACCCTGCCCCTGCACACCGTCCTCATCCTCGCCCTGGCCGGCCTGCTGCGCGGCAACATCCTTGCCGGGCTGCTGGCCGCCACCGCCATCAGCAACCCTCTGACCTTCCTGCCCCAGTATTATTTTTCCTGGCGGCTCGGCAGCCTGCTGTTGCCCGGCCGTCTCAGCTGGGAACGGATCGAAGGGCTGCTGGCCGGCTTCGACTCTGGCGCCGGCTTTCAGGAAAACCTGGCCAGCCTCGGCCACCTCGGCCTGGACGCCATCGCGGTGTTGCTCCTCGGCGGCGTGCTGCTGGCCATCCCCTTCACCTTGGCCGGCTACCTGCTCTCCCTGCGTTTCTTCATCGCCCTCCGGAAGAAACGGCAGGCAAAACACATACTCGATTGAGGAGCCCATGAGCCCCGCCCTGCCCATCAAAAAAATCCTCGCCGACCACAGGCTCGCCCCCAGCAAAAAACTGGGCCAGAACTTCCTGGTCCATGGCCAGACCGCGGAAAGGATCGTCGACCTCTCCGGCATCAGCGCGGAGGATACCGCCATCGAACTCGGCGTCGGCCTAGGCTCCCTGACCCTGCCCCTGGCCCGGCGGGTCCGGCGCCTGATCGGCATCGAGCTCGATGCCGGGATCATCGCCTACCACGAGGAGCAGCGGGATCTGCCCGGCAATGTGACCCTGCTGCACCAGGATCTGCTCAAGACGGATTTCGCCGCCTTGGCCAGGGAAACCGGAGGCCCTCTGAAAATCCTCGCCAACCTGCCCTATTCCATTTCCAACCCGCTGCTCTTCAAGCTGGTCGAAAACCATGCGCATCTCGCCTGGGCGGTGCTGATGCTGCAGAAGGAAGTGGGGCAGCGCCTCACCGCCGCCGTGGGCAGCAAGGAGTACGGAGTGCTCTCGGTGCTGCTGGCCGGCTGCGCCACGGTGCGGACCCTGATGCAGGTCGGGCCGGCCCAGTTTCATCCGCGGCCCAAGGTGGATTCGGTGGTGGTGAAGATCAGCTTTCTGCCCGTGCCGGAAAGGGTCACGGCGCTACCGCCACACGACCGGCAACTCTTGCGCCGCCTGGTCAACGCCGCCTTCCAGCAGCGCCGGAAAACCCTGCGCAACGCCCTGAGCGCTGGCCTCTTTCCAGACGTGGCCAAGGAAAAGGTGGGCGACCTCCTCCGTGCGGCGGGGATCAACCCGGAAACCCGGGCCGAACGCTTGACCATCGAGGATTTTGTCCGCCTTACCTGTCTGGTGGCCCAGTCCCCCCCTCTCCCGTGACGGCATGCGAGACTTTGTTTTTCAGCATCCCACCGCAATCACCTTTGGCCGGGACGCCCTGGCCAGGGTCGGGGAAAAAGCGGCAGCCTTGGGCAAACGGGCCCTGCTGGTCACCGGCCGGGAGAGCAGCAGCCGTCACGGCAGCCGCCAGCAGGCGCTGGCCTCCCTGCGGGCCGCTGGTCTCAGCGTTGTCGAGCTGCAGGGCGTTCCCCCCAATCCCCCTCTTTCCCAGGCCCGAAGCGGCATCCGCCTGGCCCGGCAGGAGGGGATCGAACTCCTCGTCGCCCTGGGAGGAGGAAGCGTCATCGACTGCGCCAAGGCCATTGCCGCAGGCAGCCTGGTCGCCCACGATGTCTGGCTCTTCTTCCGGGGCAAGAAAAGCATCAGGACGGCCCTGCCGGTGGTGGCGGTGCCGACCCTGGCCGGCTCCGGCTCCGAGACCAGCAGCGGCATGGTGCTCACCCACGACGAGCGCAGGGAGAAGATCGGTATTGGCAACCGGCTGCTCTTCCCCAGGGCCGCCCTCCTCGACCCGCTTCTCACCTGCACGGCATCGCCGGCCGCCACCGCCTACGGGACCGTGGACGCCATCAGCCATCTCCTGGAATTCTATCTCTTTCGGGAGGAGAGCTCTGCTCCGTTGCAGGACGGCTACAGCGAGGGGCTGATGAAAACCCTGATGGCAGCGTGCGAAACGGCCCTGGCCGATCCCGATCACTATCGGGCGCGGGCCGAGCTGCTCTGGGCAAGCAGCCTGGCCCTCAATGGCCTCAGCGCTGCCGGCCTGGGCAAGGTCGCCCTCCCCTGCCATCTCCTCGAACACGCGCTCAGCGGCCTGCATGACCTTCCGCACGGAGCAGGCCTGGCTGCCCTGCTCCCGGGACTGCTGCGTCACCAGGCCGAAAGGGACCCAGGGCGGCTGGCCCGCTTCGCGACCAGGGTGCTTGACCTTGCCGGAGCAGGAGAGAAAGAACTGGCCTGGGCCGGCATCGAGCGCTTTGCTGCCTGGCTGCAAGCCATCGGCACCCCCACCTCCCTGGGCGACCTTGGCCTCACCAGCCGTGATCTCCCAGGCCTCTGTGCCCAGACCAGGGAGCAGGCGCGGCTCTGGCGGCTTAGTCGCTATGGTCCGGAGGTGGTTCTGGAGATACTGGCCGCTTCTCTCTGAGCACGGCGGAGAGGGCAGGCCCGCTGTACTCGACCAGCTCCGCGGTCAGCGAGCCGATGACGATCCTGGCCTCGATCCTGGCCGGGATGCGCAAGGCATCGGCGGTGAGCCAGACGAGGGGATCTCCCACCTTTTCGTAAAGGCCCTTGAATTTGAGGTGGGGCCTGGCCTTGAGCAGCCTTTGGGTGCCGAAGAGCGTCTCCGCCTCCTCCTCGCCCAGGAAGGAAACCTTCACCTCGTGCCGCTTCCTGTCGGCAAAGGTGGGCACCACCAGTTCCCCCTCCTTCCGCAGGGGAAGAACCCGCAGCAGGAAAAAGGAGGAAAATTCATTGTGGGCGGGGCCGTCCAGCTGATAATTCTCCGGCGGGTCGTCGTTTTTCTGATGGGTGACCCGAAAGGCCTCCTGATCATAGAGGGTCAACCTCCGGTTCCGGCGCCGCCCTTCCCGCTGCTCCATCTCGTGACGGACCGGCAGGCGGTTTTTTCCTTCCACGACGGTCAGGAACCTGTCTTCCACCGGATAGAAGACCGCCAGGAGCCCGGCGGATTTTGCGACCACCTCCAGGGCAAAGCGCTCCGGATGGCCATCGAGCCTCCGCACCGCCATCTCCAGTTCTCCGGCCGGAATACCAAGCCAGCTCACCCGGTAGCGCAACCGCTCCCCGCCGCCATAGGCGCTTGCCAGCAGGCCTTCTTCCGGCGGCGTGGCCAAAAGGGCTGCCGTGGCGCAACAGAGAGAGAAGAACAGAGACAGGAAAACCGCGAGGAGTATGGCTGCTCTTTTTTTTCTCATCTGCAGATGCCCCAGTCCGGAAATTTTCGCGGAAATGCCGTCCTCAATTCCTCCAGGAGGTTTTGCTGTTTTGCCCCGTTTATTTTTGTGCTAAAAAGGGAAAAGTCATCCGGAGCAAGCACTCCTGGCCCGCCATGGGCCTCTTCCGGAAAAAGCAGCAAACAGGGGCGTGCATGGCCTTGATCAGGGTACCACAGTATGCGCAATTTTCTAAGAAGAAGCGCAAGATATATGAACTTGCCGTCCAGAAACTGCGCCTGAATCTGGCCCAAGGCTTCACCTACGACCAGGCCTGCGATACGTTGAGCGACCTCGACGCGGAGATGCGCGCCTTCGTCCGCGACGATTTCCTGAAAATCCTCATCGCGGAGGAACATTTCGGCGCCGGTCTCGAACTGACCGACCTCGCCCTTTTCCTCAACCTTTCCTGCGAGCAGATCGAGTCGGCGGCCCTCTCCCTGCTCAACGACATGGTGCGGGAGGCGGACGAGCACCAGAGGAAAGAAAGGAAGCGGGCGCACTGAGAGGCGGCGGGAAGGCACGGGCCGCGGCCCCCGGCTTGTTCCCCGCTCCCCGTCCCGCAAACAGCAGGCGGCAAGGAAGCAAAGCATGTCCCAATCCCCCCACCAGCCCGGCGGCGGCCGGCTGATCATCTTTCAGGAAAACGGCGCCGGCCAGCAGAAGATAGCCGGCATTGAAAAATATGGGCAGGGGATCGTCATCACGGCGCTGTACGACCTGGCCGGCCCCTTTCCGGAGTTCATCGACGAGCCAGAACCCTATTTCCCCAGAGAGTTCGATGGCGATCTCGTTCTGAGCTTTCTCAGACACCCGGACCTTCTCGCCCATCTGGCCAGGCTCTGCCTGGAGAGGGGCCTCCCCCTCATCGCCTCGGGAAAAAAGGCGCCCGGGGCGCTCACCCCCTTCACCTGCTGCGGCCTTGGCCGTCTTCCCGGCCTTGGTGCCTATGGCGAACAGTTCGGCTTTCCAGAGCTTGCCCTGACCCTGGACGAAGAAAACCGGATCAGCAGCGCGAGCGTCCTGCGCGGTGCCTCCTGCGGGGCCACCTGGGAGGCGCTGGCAAGGATCATCGGCCTGCCGCTTGCCGAGGCCTTGGTCTCCTATGCCAGGGAGGTGCAGTATCTCTGCCAGGCAGACCCCAGCGCCTTTGATCCGGTTTCCGGCAAAAGCGCTGTCCATTATGCGGGCCATGCGCATGCCGCCGCCCTCAAAAAGGCCGCGGCGGAGTGGGAGCAGAGCACGCGCCCCTGAACAAAAAAATGGGGCGGCGTCGCCACGCGACCCCGCCCCTGCCTGCAGATCCAGCCTATTTTGGGGCTAGAAGCGGCAACCGCCGCGACCGAAGCCCATTCCCTGGCCCTGGCCTTGGCCCATCCCCATTCCAGCCCCGCCGCAGGGTCCGCCACAGGCACCCGGACCGAAGCCGCGACCGGCCAGGCCGCTTTCCGTGGCCTTTTTATGGATTGCCTCCCGCAGGTCAAAGAACTCCTCGGAGAGCTTTGCCACCTTTTTCTCATCCGGGTTGGCATTGTTCTGGGCGGCGGCAAGTTCAGCCCTTTTCGCAAACATCTTCTTGCGCAGCTCGGTTGTCTCGCTCAGAAATTTTTCCTGCGCCTTGAGGGTTTCCTCATCGAGCTGCTGGTTGTAGCCGGGACCCATCATGTAGCCGGGGCCGCCAGCCCAGGGACGGGCCTCGGCAAGTTGATAGCCAGCCAGGCCGATGGTGGCGATTGCGGCGATGGTGAGTAGTCTCTTTTTCATTTTCTGCCTCCTATGGTAGGTTGTATTGCTTCTCCGTTGTTGCAGCCAGTATTGTCCGGTAACAATTCAACATCCGTGCCAACCATGGGTAAAAATGAGAAACATATTGATTTCACGACAATTACCAAAAAAAACAGGGACAGGGCTTCCTCAGGCCCTGTCCCGAGGCTGGATATTTTTTATCCACTCCAGCCAGGCCCGTGTATTTTTTACCCAGGCCGCGGACGAAGCCGCTCCCTGCCCGGGGCCCTTCCCCTGCCGGCACCCCTGCTTCCCCTCTCTTCTTCCGGTCCGGCCGGCGAGGGGTATGGAATTTGCTTAGCTTGATCTCAAGGTATTCATTCCCCTCGGCAGCACCGTGGGAGACCTGCCCCCAAAAAAAATAAGGATCTGCCCATGTTGGGGAAAAAATCAGTCCTCAGAGCCCCTTTCGCCTATGCCTCGCCATGGATCCTCGCCGCGGCCATAGGCATGCTCATCGCCATCGTCATTGTCTTTGCCGCCAACAATCTGCAGCGGGAAAAGCGCATCATGACGGAAAGCCTCATCAACAAGGGGGAGGCCATCATCCGTTTTGTGGGGGCCGGTTCGCGGGTCTCCATGATGATGGGCAGCACCAGCTCCGAGCAGGTGCAGCATCTCATCGAGCAGGCTTCCGGCGAATCCAGCATACTTTACATCGGCGTGGTGGACAGCGAGGGCAGGATTGTTGCCCACAGCGATCCCGCCCTGATCAACAGCCGGCTCGACCATCCCCTGCTGGGAGAGACAGGCCCCGTGCCGACGCTCCGCCACCAGGTCAGCACCGACCCGGAGGGGAAAGGCAAAATCTTCGAGGTGATCGCGCCGTTCAAGCCCTTCCGCGGCGGCAGGGGCCATTTTTTCAGGAAGCAATTTCCGCAGGGCCAGCAGCCCTGCCCGCCGGACGGAACAGCAGGGGCGGGCTGCCCGCAGCCTGCCCCGGGCAACGGACCCTTTCTGGCCGGGAACCTGCAGATTGTGGTGGGACTCGACATGCGGGAGCAGGAAGCGATCATCCGGGAAGACCTCCACCACATGGCCTACATGTCCCTGGCCCTGCTGCTGGTCGCCATCGGGGGCTGGGTCGCCCTGCTCACCGCCCAGAGCTACCGCTCCTCACAAAAAACCCTGATGAACATGCAGGCCTTTACCGATCTGCTCATTTCCCGACTGCCGGTGGGCATCATCGCCACCAATACCCAGGGGCAGATCCAGACCTTCAACAAGGCGGCCGCGGCCCTCATTGGCGGCAGACCGGAAGAGGCTGTGGGCCAGCCCCTGGCCAGGGCGCTTCCCGATTTTTTTCAGGCCCTGAACAAGGAGGGGCGGGACGAGAGGGAACTCATCGACCAGGAGCTTGCCTGGCCTCCGGAGTCGCCTGCCCCGAGCCATCTTCATGTCAGCTCGGTTCCCATCGCCGACCAGCAGGGCGCCCACCTGGGCAGGGTCACCCTGATCTACGACCTTTCCGAGATCAAACGGCTGGAGGCGCAGATCCGCAGGCACGACCGTCTGGTCGCCCTGGGCAAGATGGCGGCGGGCGTGGCCCACGAGGTGCGGAACCCGCTCAGTTCCATCAAGGGCTTCGCCACCCTGCTCGGCTCACGCTTTGCCGAGGCGAGCGAGGAAAAAGAGGCCGCAAAACTGATGACCCAGGAAGTGGAGCGCCTGAACCGCAGCATCACCGAACTGCTCACCTATGCCCGGCCCCTCCCTCCCCATCTGGAAGAGGTGGAGCTGGAGCCGTTCATCGCCGATTCCCTGAAGCTTGTCCAGAGCGATGCCAGGGCGCTCGGCGTGGAATTGCACTATTCCATCGAGGTGGCGCGCAAAACCCTGACCCTGGACAGGGATCGTCTCAATCAGGTGCTCCTCAACCTCTACCTCAATAGCCTGCAGGCCATGGAGCAGGGCGGCAGCCTGCGGGTGGTGGTTACGGAGGGCGGACAGGCAGGCAGCGTGGAGATCAGGGTGGAGGACAGCGGCAGCGGCATTGCGGAAGAGCTCATCGAGCGGGTGCTCGATCCTTACTTCACCACCAAGCCGGGCGGCACCGGCCTCGGGCTGGCCATGGTCTACAAGCTCGTCGACGAACAGGGCGGCAGTGTACGGATCAGCAGCAGAATAAGTGAAGGCACCTGTGTGACCCTGGTCCTGCCGACCTAGGAGACCTGCTCCTTTTCCCGGCGGATGCGCGCCCCGGCCTCGGAAAGCTTGCCGACCAGATTGTCGTAGCCCCGGTCGAGATGGTAGACCCGGGAAATGTGGGTCTCCCCTTGCGCGGCCAGGGCCGCCACCACCAGGGAGGCGCTGGCCCGCAGATCGGTGGCCATGACCGGCGCCCCGCTCAAACGGCCGGTGCCGGTGACTATGGCGCTGTGTCCGTCGACCTTGATGTCCGCCCCCATGCGGCGGAGCTCGGCCACATGCATGAAACGGTTTTCAAAGATCGTCTCGGTGATGACGCTCAGGCCGTCACTCAAGGTCATCAGGGCCATGATCTGTGCCTGCAGATCCGTTGGGAATCCGGGAAAAGGCATGGTCTTGATGTCGATACTGCGGAGGGGCCCCCGGCGGGCGACCCGGATGCGGTCCGGCCCTTCCTCGACAAAAAGCCCGGCGGCGCGCAGTTTCTCGAGCAATGAAGGCAGATGCTGCGGATTGCAGTTGCTGACCGTCACCTCGCCGCCGGCGGCTCCCACGGCGATGAGATAGGTACCGGTCTCGATGCGGTCGGGGATGACGGCAAGCTCGGCGCCGTGCAGCTTTCTGACCCCCTCCACCACCAGGGTGTCGCCGCCTTTGCCCTTGATGCGTCCGCCCATGGCGCTGAGCAGATCGACCAGGTTGCCGATTTCCGGCTCCCGGGCCGCGTTCTTGATCGTAGTCGTTCCCTCGGCCAGGGCCGCGGCCATGAGAATATTCTCGGTGCCCCCCACCGAGGGGACGTCGAAATAGACGGTATTGCCCTTGAGCCGGCCGCCGGCTTGGGCATCCACATAGCCCTGGCTCAACTCGTGGGTTGCGCCCAGCTTTTCCAGCCCCTGCAGATGGAAGTTGATGGGCCGGGCGCCGATGGCGCAGCCGNNGCATGGTCTTGACCAGCTCGTAGGAGGCCTCGCAGCCGGTGAGTTCGCGGGCGTCGAGAACCAGGGTGGTCCCCTCCTTCCGCCATTTGACCCCGAACGACTCCAGCAGGGAAAGAAAGGTGCGGGTATCCCGCAGATCGGGGACATTCCGGAGCACCAGCGGCTCGCTGGTCAGCAGACAGGCGGCCATCAGGGGCAGGGCCGCGTTTTTCGCGCCACTGACCGCTATTTCACCATGCAGAGGACAACCACCCTCTATTACGATCTTATCCATTGCCTTCTCTCAACAGCTGCCCCAGGCGTCGTCTCTCTGGGTGTTTTTCGTTACCGGCACCGCGCTTCGAGGATCCTGGGCAGACCGGCCAGGTCATGATGCACCAGCACGCTATCATATTCCGGAAAAGATGCAAATATATTCAAGACCGCCTCTTTCTGGTCGTAGCCTATCTCCATGAAGAGGCAGCCGCCCGGCTTGAGAACCCGACGCACCCCGCGGGCCAGGATCCGGATGGCGTCAAGCCCGTCGCCTCCCGAGGTCAGGGCAAGCCCGGGTTCGAAATCCCGCACTTCCGGCTGCAGGGAGGCGTATGCCTCCAAAGCGATATAGGGCGGATTGGAAACCACCAGGGAAAAAGCGCGCCTTTCGGCAATGGCGGTCAGCCAGTCGGCGTTGACGAGAAGAGTGCGCGCCTCGACCCGATGCCGGGCGATGTTTGCCGCGGCCATCCGCAAAGCGGCAAGGGAGCGGTCCACCCCGACAATCTCTCTTTCCGGCAGCTCCCGGGCCAGCACCACGGTGATGACCCCGCTGCCCACGCCCAGGTCGAGAACCGGTCCCGGCGGCAAGCCCGATTCCTGCACGGTTGCGAAAACCCTTTCCAGCAGCTCCTCGGTTTCCGGACGCGGGATAAGCACCTCCGGCGAAACCGCAAAGGAAAGCGACCAGAACTCCTGCTCGCCCAGGATATAGGCCAGGGGCTCCCTTGCTGTTCTGCGGGCAAGCAGCTCCTCGAAAAACGCGCGTTTGTCC
Source organism: Desulfobulbaceae bacterium UBA2262 (assembly GCA_002347185.1). Classification (GTDB taxonomy): domain Bacteria; phylum Desulfobacterota; class Desulfobulbia; order Desulfobulbales; family Desulfurivibrionaceae; genus UBA2262. The sequence continues at coordinate 9,427 of DDXK01000018.1, forward strand.
TCGGCCACCTCCTCCCCGCCCTGCAAGAAAAGCTGGGCGCGACCCAGCCCGAGGAGGTGACGGAGCAGAAGAACCGCCTCCGGCTCGGGACCGGGAATACCAGCCTGCTCAAGACGCTGCACCGCACTGCGATAGAGTTCTCTGATCGTCATCAAATGACCTTGCCGGCGAAGGGAAAAACCTATTGCATCTCCTGCAGGGCTTCGGTCTGGAAATGGACGATGAGGGGCTCGATGAGCTCATCGAGCCTGCCGAGGAGGATATCGTCGAGTTGATAGAGGGTCAGGTTGATGCGATGGTCGCTCACCCTTCCCTGGGGAAAGTTATAGGTGCGGATACGTTCGCTTCTGTCGCCGCTGCCCACCTTGTTTTTCCTGTCCGCGGCCTGGCGGGCGTCCTGCTCCTGCTGCATCTTGTCGAGAAGGCGGGCCCGGAGCACCTGCAGGGCCTTGGCCTTGTTCTTGTGTTGCGATTTCTCATCCTGGCAGGTGACAACCAGACCGGTGGGCAGATGGGTGATCCGCACCGCCGAATCGGTGGTGTTGACA
>DDXK01000137.1 GCA_002347185.1 Desulfobulbaceae bacterium UBA2262
GGTGTTGATGCGCCCACCCATGCCGGTTTTATTGGCCACTTCGTAGGCGTCAATCACATAGAATTTGAGTTGTTTTTCAATGATGTCCTTCTGGACTTCCCTGGGTAGGTGATCCCATACTTCATCTTTTCCGTAAATGCTGTTCAGCAGGAATACCGCGCCGGGTTTGGCGTATTTGAGCATGTCATACTGCTCCAGGAAGGTGAACTGGTGGCAGGCGACAAAATTGGCATCATGATCGCCAATCAGGTAAGGTCCTCGAATCGGTTTAGGGCCAAAGCGAAGGTGGGAGATGGTCAGTGAGCCGGATTTCTTGGAGTCGTACACAAAGTATCCCTGGGCGTAATTCCCGGCATCCTCGCCGATGATCTTGGTGGAGTTTTTGTTGGCGCCTACCGTGCCATCGGAGCCCAACCCGAAGAAGACGCAGCGGACGGTCTCATCACCTTCGATGGAAAATGCAGGATCGTAAGCGATACTGGAATGGGTCAGGTCATCATTGATGCCAACGGTGAAGTGGTTCTTGGGGCTGGCAATTTTGAGTTCATCAAATACGCCTTTGACCATGGCAGGCGTAAATTCTTTGGATGAGAGCCCGTACCGCCCTCCAACGATGACCGGTTGGCTGTTGAATGGGGCGCTGCCGGAATTGAGGCCTTCTGAAATGGCTGTCACCACGTCCTTGTACAGCGGTTCGCCATCGGCGCCGGGTTCCTTGGTGCGGTCCAGTACCGCAATGCTCTTGACGGTCTTCGGCAGGCTCTTCAGGAAATGTTCAACGGAAAATGGCCGGTACAATCGTACGTTCACCACGCCGACTTTTTCTCCCTTGCCAACCAGGTAATTGGCAGTTTCCTCAGCTGTTTCAGCGCCGGATGCCATCAGGACGATCACACGCTCTGCGTCCGGAGCGCCGGCATATTCATAGATCTTATAAGCGCGGCCGGTCAATTTGGCAAATTTGTCCATCGCTTTCTGGGTGATCCCCACGCAGGCTTCATAGAACGGATTTACCGTCTCCCTTCCCTGGAAATAGACATCCGGATTCTGGGCGGTACCGCGCAGAACCGGTTTCTCGGGTGTCAGGCCGCGCTTGCGGTGCGCGAAAACCATCTCGTCATCGATCATCTGGCGCATGACATCATCGTCAATGACATCCAGTTTGTTGACCTCGGAGGAGGTGCGGAACCCGTCGAAGAAATGGATGAATGGAATGCGGGATTCCAGGCTGGCAGCCTGTGTGATCAACGCCATGTCATGCGCTTCCTGCACGGAGCGGGAAGCCAGGAAGGCGAAACCGGTTGCCCGTGCGGAAGTGACATCGGAATGGTCGCCGAAGATGGAGAGCGCCTGTGCTGCCAACGACCGTGCGGAAACATGGAAAACGGTCGGGGTCAGCTCGCCGGCGATCTTGTACATATTGGGCAAAAGCAGCAGCAGTCCCTGGGAGGCAGAGAAGGTGGTGCAGAGCGCGCCGGTGGTCAGCGAGCCATGCAGGGCGCCGGCGACGCCGCCCTCGGACTGCATCTGGGTAACGGCCGGCACCGAACCCCAGATATTCTTCTGGCCGGCGTTGGCCTTGGTGTCGGCCTCCGCCGCCATGGGCGAGGAGGGGGTGATGGGATAGATGGTGATGATTTCGCTGGTGGCATAGGCGACATGGGTGCAGGCCTGGTTGCCGTCGATGGTTACCATTTTCCGTGACATGAAACACTGCTCCTTTTGTATTTTGTTAAAAACAACCTGATAAAAAAAACTTGGTTTCTTTCATATTCTCGCTTAGCCCCTTCTCAGACAGTGGCCGCCATGGAATCGACGACCTCGTGGGCGATTTTCCTGGCCTTGTCCATTTGCACCGAGATGCCGCTTCTGGGCAGCGCCTGCCCTTCTGAAACGGGCCTGGGCAGATGGCGGACAAGAGGACATTCGATGCAGCCAGACTGCCCGTCGTCCTGAGGCCGATGCGTTTTTCTGATGATCGCTTCAAGGGCCGCCTTCTCGCCGGCATAGATGTTTTCCGCGCCGATCCTTTCGAAAAGCCCGGTTCGCTTCAGCACTGCCAGGACGTTTTCCTTGACCCGGCAGAGGGCAAAGCCCAGGCCCGCGCTGCGGAGCCGCTGAACCATCAGGGCCAGGGTTTCCTCGCCGGAGGCGTCCATGTCGTTGATGCCGTCTGCCACCAGCAGGATGTAGCGCAGATCCGGGTTGACGGAGCGGATGCGGAAGACCTGCTCGTCGAGATAGCTGGCGTTGGCAAAAAAAAGGCTGCCGTCAAAACGCACCGCCGCAATATGGGGGCAGAGCTGCAGCCGGTGCTCGTCGGCGCATTGCAGCACCTTGTCCCTGCTCATGGCCAGGGTCGCCACCTTGGGCCGCATCTTTTTGTAGAGAAAAACCGCCACCGAAAGCAGCACGCCCAGGCCGATCCCCATGTCCAGGTGAGGTGCAAAGGCGAGGGTTGCAAAAAAAGTGAGCACGGCGATAACCGCATCGCTCTTCTGGGCACTCCAGGCATGGACAATGCCCTGCACCTGGATCAGGCCGATGACCGCCATGATAATGATTACCGCCAGCACTGCCTGGGGGAGATGATAGAGAAGCGGGGTAAAAAAAAGCAGCGTCAACACCACGAAGAACGCGCTGAGAACGTTGGCAATACCGGTCACCCCGCCGGCCCGCAGGTTGACGGCGGAACGGGAAAAAGAACCGGAAACCGCGTAGCTGCCGGCAAAAGATCCCACGACATTGGCCAGGCCCTGGCCGATGAGTTCCTGGTTCGGATCAAGCTTCTGTCCGGTCTTGGCGGCCATGACCCTGGCGATGGAAATGGCCTCCATGAAGCCGAGCAGGGAAATAACCATCGCATAGGGGAGCAACTGGGAAAAGATGTTGAAATCCAGGGTCGGCAGCTGAAAAGCGGGAAGTCCGCTGGGAATGGCGCCCACGACGGCACCTCCGCCGGCCAAGATCAAGGCCTCTTGGTTCAGGGCCCTGTTGCCGACCTGCAGGCGCCAAATCGGCCCACCCGATGTGTCCGCCGCTGCCGGCGACTTCAGGGCATAATAGACCGGCCCTTCCTCCCCTTTCACCTCCACAAATCTGGAGGAACGCAGAGAACGGCGCAGCTGCTGCACTGCTTCCTTTGCCTCGCCGATCTCCAGGTCAAGGAGTTCCTGCCGGTAGCGCAGCTCCAGGAGCGCGGCACGATTTGGGACTTGCGCTTTCTCCACCCCCTTGATTTCGGCCGCGAGCTTGAGCCGCTGCGCGGTGAGCCTTTCGACTTCCGCAAGGGTGCTGTTCATTTCACGTACCTGCTCCTGAACCGCCGGCGCCGCGAGTTTATCGAGGCTCACCCGCTGCTGCCGCTCATAGGCAAAGGCCCAGGAGATGGCAGTCGTTAAGACCACAGCCACCAGAACATTGGGGATGCCGGCATTGAGTCGCCGCAGGCCGGCCATGGTGACAAAGGCCAGCAGGGCCATGGCCAGAGTGGGCCAGTGACTGTGGAACGGCAAGGCCTTGAGCAGGGAAATGACAGCGGCAAAAGGATGGCCGCCGCTCTCCATCGTAATCCCGAAAAGCTTTGGCAGTTGAGAAACCGCGATGATGATGGCTGCGGCATTGGTAAAGCCGATCACCACCGGATGGGAAAGAAAATTCACCACCAGACCGAGGCGCAGCACTCCGAGCAAAAATTGGAAAATACCCACGCCCAGGGCAAGGAGTATGGCATAGGCGATGTAGGCCTCGCTGCCTGCCGTGGCCAGAGGCTCCAGCGCGGTTGCGGTCATCAGGGAGATAACCGCAACCGGACCTGTTGCCAGCTGGCGGCTGGAGCCGAACAGGGCCCCTATCATGGGGGGCAGAAAAGCGGCGTAGAGGCCATAATGCGCCGGCAGACCGGCAAGCTGGGCATAGGCCATTGATTGCGGAATCAAAACCAGCGCCACGGTGAGTCCGGCAAAGAGATCGGCCCGCAGTTGCGGAAGCTCATACCCCCGCAACCAGGTCACAAAAGGAAAAATTCGTGACAGCATCCGTACGCTACTGGTCATGTCCTTTCGCACTGCCAACCTCCTTCCCTGGCGGTTAATCGAGCTTGCCCTGCCGCAGTTTTTCCGACTTTTTCATGAGGCTCTGCCTCGTCTCCTCGCGGAACCTCGCCAGGGCTTCGGCCAATTCCGGATACTTGATGGAGAGAATGGAGCAGGCCAGATAGGCCGCGTTTTTGGCGCCATCAATAGCCACCGTGGCCACAGGGATCCCCGGGGGCATCTGCACGGTGGAATGGAGGGCATCGGCACCGCTTAAGGCGCCGGAGGCAAGGGGCACCCCGATGACGGGCAGAGTGGTGTGGGCGGCAATGACACCGGCCAGATGGGCAGCCATGCCGGCGCCGGCTATGAGTACCTCAATCCCCCGCTCGCGTGCGCTCTTGGCGTATTCGGCGGTTTTGTCGGGCAGCCGGTGGGCAGAACTGATGTCCATTTCATAGGGCACACCCATTTCAATCAAAACGGCTGCCGCCTTTTTCATGACCGGCAGATCCGAATCGCTTCCCATGAGAATGCCAACCAGAGGTTCCTTGCGCATCGTGGTCTCCTTTTTCAGCTTTTTTCCCTATAATGCAGTGCCAATACGATTTTCCGAGTCCGGCCCGAAAGGGTCAGGGAATGGCCAAAGGTATTGCTGCCTTTCAAGGAGAAGGGTTCTCTATGAGGGCCATACATCAAGGCAGCCATCGAATTCTCCTTGCCACAGGCAGGAAACAACCATCACCTTCCCGCTCTAATCCCAGCCGGAAGGGCAAAAAAAAAAGCCGAAGTGCTGCGATGCAGCAGTCTTCGGCTTTTTTCCCGGACCGCGCTCCGCAAGGACCCCGGCCAGACTCTCAGCGAGTTATGTGTTTACGGCATAGAAAAGCCGCACCCTGTTTTTGAAGGTGCGGCTCATTATCGACAGGTTCAAAACCCCTCAATCCTCAGCCATATATTGGCTATATTTTAAAAAAAGATTCTCTTCTGTCAAGAAGAAAATCTTAGCACTCAATTAAACTCCACCTTGCCCTCAAGGGTCAGGAGAATGATGCGCTCACCGGTCACGGTGCTGATATCGGTATGCAGGCTCACCACCTTTCTGGCCGTGATCGACTCCACCACCGCCTCGAGCAGAGGACGCCCTTTTTCCAAGAGAGTGGTGCGGACCTTCTTGATCAACGCCCGCCCCTCGGCATTGTCACCGGGGTTGGCAAGCTGGTGCTCCGCCCGGGTGAGTACATTTTTCAAGCGCATCAAAACCATATCGTCGATGATATAGGTTTTGGTTTCCAATGGGCCTCTGCCCATATACTCTTTTTCAAACTGGATGATGGCCTCGCTGACCTCAGCTTCCATCTGCCCCTTGGTTTTCACGCCACCACCTCTTTTGTGGTTTCAGGATTGTGAGGATCGCGCTCAATTTGGCATAAAAAAAGGCCGGAGGAATGTCCTGCCCGGCCTTTTTTATAGCATATATTTCAGAAAATTTACTTCACTTCCTCGAAATCGGCATCGACCACGTTGTCGTCGTCCTTCTTGCCGCCGGCCTCACCGCCACCGCTGCCAGGGCCGCCGCCGGCGCCCTTCTCCTTGGTGGCCTGGGCATACATCATCTCGGCCAGCTTGTGGGAGGCCTGGGTGAGGGAGTCGATACCCTTCTTGATCGCCTCGACATCGCCCGACTCCATCACCTTCTTCAGGCTGTCGATCTCGGTCTGCACCTTGTTCTTCAGCTCGGCGTCCACCTTGTCGCCCAGCTCCTTGAGGCTTTTTTCGGTGGCGTAGATCATGGAGTCGGCCTGGTTCTTGGTCTCCGCCGCCTCCTTGCGCTTGCGGTCCTCGTCGGCGTGCGCCTCGGCATCCTTCTGCATCCGCTTGATCTCATCCTCGGAAAGGCCGCTGGAGGCGGTGATCCGGATGGACTGCTCTTTGCCGGTGCCGAGATCCTTGGCAGAAACATGCAGGATGCCGTTGGCGTCCAGGTCGAAGGTCACCTCCACCTGCGGCACCCCGCGCGGGGCCGGCGGGATGTCGGTCAGTTCGAAGCGGCCGATGGTCTTGTTGTAGGCCGCCATCTCCCGCTCGCCCTGCAGGACGTGGATGGAAACCGCCGGCTGGTTGTCGGCGGCCGTGGAGAAGACCTGGCTCTTCTTGGTGGGGATGGTGGTGTTCTTCTCGATCAGCTTGGTCATCACCCCACCCAGGGTCTCGATGCCCAGGGAAAGCGGGGTCACGTCGAGGAGCAGCACGTCCTTGACGTCGCCCTTGAGCACGCCGCCCTGCACGGCGGCGCCGATGGCGACCACCTCGTCCGGATTCACGCCCTTGTGCGGCTCCTTGCCAAAGATCTCCTTCACCTTCTGCTGCACCTTGGGCATGCGGGTCATGCCGCCCACCAGGATCACCTCGTCGATCTCGGAGGCGGAAATGCCGGCGTCCTTGAGGGCGATCTGGCAGGGCTTGACGGTGCGCTCGATGAGATCCTCAACCAGGCTCTCCAGCTTGGCGCGGGAGAGGGACATCTGCAGATGCTTGGGTCCGGAGGCGTCGGCGGTGATGAAGGGCAGGTTGATGTTGGTTTCCATGGTGGTGGAAAGCTCCATCTTCGCCTTCTCCGCCTCTTCCTTCAGGCGCTGCAGGGCCATCTTGTCGGTGCGCAGGTCGATGCCCTGATCGCGCTTGAACTCGTCGGCCATCCAGTTGACGATGCGCATGTCAAAGTCTTCGCCGCCCAGAAAGGTGTCGCCGTTGGTCGACTTGACCTCGAAGACTCCGTCGCCGATCTCCAGCACCGAGATATCGAAGGTGCCGCCGCCGAGGTCGAAGACCGCGATCTTCTCCTCGCCCTTCTTGTCCAGGCCATAGGCAAGGGCCGCGGCGGTGGGCTCGTTGATGATGCGCTGCACGTTCAGGCCGGCGATGCGGCCGGCATCCTTGGTGGCCTGGCGCTGGGAATCGTTGAAGTAGGCAGGCACCGTGATGACCGCCTCGCTCACCGCCTCGCCCAGATACTCCTCGGCGGTCTGCTTCATCTTGGTCAGCACCATGGCCGAAACCTCGGCCGGGGCCAGCTTCTTGCCGTCCACCTCCACGGCGGCATCGCCATCCTTGCCCTCGACGATATGGAAGGGGCTGATCTCGATGCTCTTCTTCACCTCGGCGTCGGTGAACTTCCGGCCGATGAGGCGCTTGATGGCGTACAGGGTCTTGGTGGGGTTGGTCACCGCCTGCCGCTTGGCCACCTGGCCCACCAGCCGTTCGCCGGTGCTGGAGAAGGCGACCACCGAGGGGGTGGTCCGGTTGCCTTCGACGTTGGCGATGACTTTCGGCTCGCCGCCTTCCATCACCGCGACACAGGAGTTTGTTGTTCCCAGGTCAATACCAATAATCTTGCCCATAATCATATTCTCCTTAACATAACGGAATCGAGCTTTGCTGTTATTCGCTTGCCTTGCCTTTCGAAACCACGACCTTGGCGGCCCGGATCAGGCGATCCTTGTACATGTACCCTTTCTGAAACTCCTGCAGCACCATGTTCTCCGGCACCTCGTCGCTGTGCTCCATGGCCAGGGCCTCATGGAAGTTGGGATCGAAGGGCTGCCCGGCCGCCGCCAAAGGCGTCAGGCCGAATCTGCCAAGGGTGTTGAGCAGCCCCTGGCAGGTCATCTCCACCCCGGTCCGCAGGGAGGAGGCGTCGCTGTTGTCGCCATGCTCCAGGGCACGTTCCAGGTTGTCGATGGAGGGCAGCAGCTCGCGGAGAATATTCTCCTCTGCGTACTTCAGGGAGATTTCCCGCTCGCGCTGCATCCTTTTCTTGAAATTCTCCTGCTCGGCGGCCAGACGCAGAAGCCTCTCCTCGAGTTCGCGGATTTTCCCGGTCGCCACGGCAAGCTCCTCCGCCGGCGCCGGACCGCCAGCGCCAGCCGCCGGCTCCTCCTGGCCCGCCTCGGGTGCCACCGGCTCGGGGCCGTTTTTCACTTCCTCTTGCTCGGACACTCTTTTCTCCTTTCAGGACAAACGCATCCCCTGGGGGGGGATTCTTTGCAGACTTCTACCTATCCATCTACAATGATTTGATTTTTTCACTGATTTCCTGTGAAGTTGAGACCAACAATAAGTATGGACATTTTCCTTGTCAAGCCGGCGCGGGGGAATTGTCGGGCCCGCGGTGGAGGCAGGAGGGGCGCATCTATCCCCGGCTGTCCGCCTTTTTCCAGAAAGGGGACGACAGCCGGCAAAAAAAATCTCCGCCGGGCCGGGAGAAAAAAGTTTCAGTCAGCCCCGGGAAGGCCGATAATGTCCAATGAGGCGAGCCCAGAAAACCCAGATCGACAAGGATGATTCCATGCGGCTGACAACCACGGTGCTGATTTTTTTTCTTCCCTGCTTCCTTTGCAGCTCCGCCGGCGCGGAGATGCTGCCGGTCAGGAAGGTGCGGGCCGGAATCCCCCCCTACTCGGTGGCGGAAAACATGGTGCGCCACAACGATGCGGCGGTTGCCCGCGCCGTCGCCGACCTCGGCCAGGAAAAGATGGCGCCCACCCCGCATCTGGTCTGGCTGGCCGACTGCGACGCCCGGCTGCAGCCCTCCCTCTTCTATCCGGAACCGGAGGCGCGCATATACAGCGTGCGCAACCTGGCCAACCAGCTCGCCCTCTCCCTGGGCGCCGTCGATTACGGCATCACTGAACTGCTGGCCCCGGTACTCCTGATCACCGGCAACACCGACAGCGACAGCCTCCGCCTCCTCGGGCGCGGTAAGCAGCTCGCCCCGGAGCTGCGCGGCGAACTGGACCGTCTGCCGCTCACGGCGAAACAAGCCGGCCAGGCTGGGGTGGGGAAAGACGCCCCGGCGGTGGAAGCGAATGTCGATTATCAGGTGGCGGAGGCGGTGAAACGCTACCAGGGGCGGATCGCCTCCGGCAGGCTGGTGGTGATCGGGGCGGTGTTCGATCTCGACAACCAGTACGGCCTGGGCGCCAACCGGCTCCTCATCATCAACATCAACGGCGAAACCGAGGCGGAGCGGCTGCGGGCCATGAGCCATCTCACCCGCCTGGACAAACGGCTCCTCGATCTGGTGGGACGCCGCGCCCCCCGCCAGGAAGCGGCGGAAATGCCGACCGACGCCGAACCGACCCTCACCCCCTTGCCCAGCAAAAAGAAAAAATAAGCGCGGGCCCCGGACGCAAAAAAGCCTCGCTCCCCAGGTCGGGGGCGAGGCTTTTTTGCGTCCGGCCGAGATACCCTCAGGAGTTCAGATAGTGGGTAATGCCCTCGGCGATGATCCTGAAGATTTTAGCGAAGCGCTCCTCGTCCCGCTCGAGCAGGGTGACGCGGAAGCCCTGCAGCTCGGTGGCGAAGGAGGAAAGCGGCACCACGCAGACGCCGGTGGCGCCCAGGAGATAATAGACAAAGCGCTTGTCAAAGGCGACATTGGCTCCGCCCACCAGTTTTTCCACCTGGGCACGCACCTCGGGGTTGTCGATGGGCAGGCTCTGCCTGTCGTTGAGCACGCCGTCCTTGAAGACCACGCTCATGTAGAAGGCGCCGTTGGTGCGGTTCACCTGGATGCCATCCAGATTTTTCAGGGCATCGTAGGCGATGTTGGACATGCGCTCATAGCGGGCAATCCGCTCCCGGAGGTAGGGCAGATACTGCGGGTGGCTGAGGAGCGCGGGGATGGCCTTCTGCGGCAGGGTGGTCGAGCAGACCTCCACCATCTTCGCGTTGAGGACCGAGGCCACATACTTGGCGAACATCGGATCCTTGTCAGCGTTGTACACCTCGATCCAGCCACAACGCGAGCCGGGCCAGGGCATCTCCTTGGAGATGCCGCGCATGGCGATGCCCGGCACCTCGCCGATCAGGTCGGAGAGCGGCAGGGTTTTCTGGCCGTTGTAGATGATATTCTGGTACACCTCGTCGCAGATCACGAAGAGATCGTACTTTCTGGCCAGGGCGACCATGCCGCGCAGAATGTGCTCCGGGTAGACCGCGCCGGTGGGGTTGTCCGGGTTGATGATCAGGATGCCGGCCACGGCCGGATTGTACTTGATCCGCTTTTCCAGGTCGTCCAGGTCGGGGTACCAGTTGTTGTTGGGGTCGAGCCGGTAGCTGACCGGCCGGTCCCCGGCGTGGGCGGCCTCGGCCGAGGAGTGGGTGGTGTAGCTCGGCGAGGGCACGACCACCCGGGCGGTGCGGCGCAGAAAGCCGAAGACCTTGCTGATCGCGTCGCCCAGGCCGTTGAAAAAGATGATGTCGTCCGGGCCGATCTGGGCGCCGCCGCGCTTGTTAGTCTCGGCGGCGATGAACTCCCTGGTCTCCAGGATGCCCCGGGTCGGGCAGTAGCCGTAGGTGGCGTCCTCCATGACCAGGTCGGCCACCACCTTCTTCATCCAGGCCGGGATCTGCTCGCCCTTGGCGATGGGATCGCCGATGTTCTCCCAGTACACCTTGGTGCCGAGCTTCTGCAGCTTCTCGCCGACATTGACGATATTGCGTATTTCGTAGGTCAGCTCGCCAGCCCCGATATGCAGGATATCAGTACGCATGTACCTTCTCTCCCTTGGAAAGATCTTCACTGTTTCCGTGCGGCGGGACGCCCCTGCCTGGGGTCCGGAACCCGCCGGGCGCAAGGATAAAGGGTATTTATTAACACCAGGCCTCGCCGGAAGTCAATAAGTCCTTTATAGCCCCGGCAACATTGCCGATAGGATAAGTAAAAGCATGGGGGGGCCAAGAGCGGCAAGCGCGGGAGGCATCGAAATGGCGATTATCAGTTTTTCGATTCTCGGCAACGTGGTTCACTTCGGAGCGAGGGAGCGGCAGAGACTTTCCGCCACCGGCTGCAACGAGCCCTACAAGGACCGGTACTGGTGCCCAAGGAAAAAATGGTTCAACAAAGAACTCTGCCCCTTTGCCTGCAAGCGCGAGTGCGAAAATTACCTGGCCATGTGCGGAAGTCTGTAAGAAAAAAGGTTCTTCCCGGCCCCCCTCAGGCGATGACCTGCAGGCGGGAAACCGAGGGTCGCAGATCGCCGGAGGCTGGGGAGGGCGGGCCGCTTGCGGGGAGGGCGCTCTCGGGGGAGGCTTCGCTTTCCGCCTCGGCAGAGCCCTTCCCCTCGCCGGCGGCGCTTCTCGACTCTTCCTGGCGCTGCAGCCGCAGCTCGTGGGAGGCCTCGCTGATGGCCATCGAGGCGGTGACCGCGACCTTGCGGTCCTGGGGAGAGGGATCGGCCGGGGCCAGGGCGGCGGCGCGCACCGTTCGCATCTTGCCGATGGTCGCCTCCGGGGTGGCTTCCCTGGAGGTATCGATGCTCACCTCGCCGGCCACCGCGTAGCGCCTGCCATCCGGCCCCTCGGCATACTGAAAGCTGGCGCCGCCGCGCGCGTGCGGCCCTGCCACGCTGAGATGCGCCTGTTCATGGGCCTTGACCTGTGCGTCGATCCGGGCAAGCCTGGCAAGCTCAAGCTGCTCCTGCTCGCTCAGGGGCTGGCCATCAGCCCCCTTGGCCGGGGAAGCGGCCTGCCCAGGCTCCCCTGCCGCCTCCTCCTTTCCGCTCACTTCTTTTCCCTTTGCCTGCCCGCTTTCGCCTCCGGGCCCCTGCCCCTCCCGAACGAGAAGCCCGGCCTGTTCCGCATAGGCCTTGGCCGCGCACCTGGGACAGGAGCCGCAGGAGCAGGCTCCCGCCCCAAGGGCTGCGGCAGGAGGGGGCCCGGCGGCCATCTTTCCGGACGGCCGGCCCTGGCTCTGGAAGGGGGAATTGACGGCTGCATCCGAAGGCTCGGACCCGGAAAGGGGCCGGACCGCCCGGACAGAGGCATCCTTGCCCGCTCCTGGCGGAAATGGCTGGCTGGTGGAAGAAAAGGAAGTGATGCGCATGGCATTCCTCCTGACTGCGGAGCGAGAGGCCCGCGAAGACGAAGCGAAGCGTATACAACATATCGGCGCTGCGCGCAAAAAACTTTACGGATTTTTTCTGGGCCGGGCGCACCCCAAAAAGGCCGACCTTTGCGGCCGGCCCAGGCGCCGCGCGCTGCTTTTTCCTTTATTCCCCGCCGGTTCGCTGCGCCATGGGCACGAAGGGCCGACGCCTGGGGCCGATGTAGATCTGCCGCGGCCTGCTGATCCGCCAGTCCGGATCGTCCCACATCTCCTTCCAGTGGGCGATCCAGCCCGGCAATCTGCCCAGGGCGAACATCACCGTGAACATGTTGGTGGGGATGCCGATGGCCCGGTAGATGATGCCGCTGTAGAAATCGACGTTGGGATAGAGGTTGCGCTCCACGAAGTAGCTGTCCTTGAGGGCCACCTCCTCAAGCTCCTTGGCGATGTCCAAAAGCGGGTCGGAGATGTCCAGGGCCTCCAGCACCTCGTCGCAGGCCTTCTTGATGATCCGGGAGCGCGGGTCGTGGGTCTTGTAGACCCGGTGCCCGAAGCCGACCAGCCGGAAGGGATCGGCGGGATCCTTGGCCCGCTCGATGTACTTCCGGTAGTTGCCGCCCTCCAGGTGGATCTTGTCGAGCATATCCATGACCGCCTGATTGGCGCCGCCGTGCAGCGGCCCCCACAGGGCGTTGATCCCGGCGGAGATGGCGGCGTAGAGGTTGACCCGGGCGCTGCCCGCCACCCGCACCGTGGCGGTGGAGCAGTTCTGCTCGTGATCGCCGTGCAGGATCAAAAGCTTGTTCAGGGCCCGGACCACGGTGTCGTTGATTTCGTAAGGCTGCACCGGCGAATCGAACATCATGTTCAGGAAGTTGGCGCAGTAGCTCAGGTCGTGACGCGGATAGACCAGGGGCTGGCCCATGGATTTCTTGTAGGAAAAGGCGGCGATGGTCCGCACCTTGGAGATGAGGCGGGCCGCCATCTTGTCGATGTTCTCCAGCGGGTTCTCCAGCATCTCCGGATAGAAGCTGCACAAGGAGTTGACCATGGAGGAGAGGATCGCCATGGGCGGACTGTTGGGCGGAAAGCCGTCGAAGAAGCGGATCATGTCCTCGTGGATCAGGGCGTACTTGCCCAGCATCTGGCTGAACTTGCCAAGCTCCGCCTGGGTGGGCAGGCTGCCGTGGTCGAGCAGATAGGCCACCTCGACGAAGGTGCAGTTTTCGGCGAGCTCCTCGATGGCGTAGCCGCGATAGCTGAGGATGCCCCGCTCGCCGTCCAGGAAGGTGATGTTGCTGCAGCAGGAGCCGGTGTTCATGTAGCCGCTGTCCAGGGTGATGTAGCCGGTCTGTGACCTGAGCCCCCGGATGTCGATGGCCTTCTCGCCCTCGCTGCCGACGATAATGGGCAGCTGGAGGGTCTTGTCCCCAAGTTTCAGCTCCGCCTTTTCGTCGCTGCTGTATCTGTCCGTCATACGTTCCGCCTTTTTTGTTGCCGCCGGCCCCAGCAGTCAGTTCCGCGCTCGCCTTCCCGCCAGGGGGGGCACGCGCGCCGGCAAACAGTATTCAGCGCCCCTCCGGGAAAGGGAGGGGCGAAAACCCTGATGAAACATCATCACAAATTGTTTATTATACCTGGATTGCTCTTTATTTCAAGACGCAAGAAAACGACAAGCCGCACGGAGAGAGGAGCGACAGACCCGCCATGACCGCACACGCCACCCATCGAGAACGCCTGGAGAAGTTCATCCGCGAGGTCACCGTCTACCCTGTTTCCTGCGAGAGGCTGGCCCGGGGGCGCAGCGACCTCGACTGGCTGGAGGGGGTGCTCGCCGGCGGGGCCAGGATCGTCCAGCTCCGCGACAAGGAGGCCGACGGCCGGCGCCTCCTTGAGAAGGCGAGGATCTTCCGGGAAAGAACCACGGCGGCCGGCGCCCTTTTCATCGTCAACGACCGGCTGGACGTGGCCCTCCTCGCCGGCGCCGACGGCGTGCATCTCGGCAACTCCGACCTGCCCGCCGCCGAGGTGCGCAGGCTGGCGCCGGAGCTCATCATCGGGGTTTCCTGCAATAGCAGGGAACAGGCGGCCACGGCCAAGGCGCGCGGGGCCTCCTATTTCAACATCGGCCCCCTCTTCGCCACCGAGACCAAGGGCGGCCTTTCCGCCTTCCTCGGCCCGGAGGCGATCCCCGAGTTCCGCGCCCTGAGCGACCTGCCCTTCACCGTGATGGGCGGCATCAAGAAGGAACACATCCCGGCCATCACCGCCCTGGGTGCCCGCCGGCTGGCCGTGGTCACGGCGCTGACCGGCGCCGCCGACATCGCCGCCGAAACCAGGGAATGGATCGAGGCCATCACCGCCCGCCTGCCCCAGGCCTGACCCGCCGCCAACGGAGGAACCCGCGTGCAACCGCTGCCCAGACGCCTTGCCGAAATAGAGCTGCTCATGGAGTACGCCGTGCCGCCCGCCCAGCTTGCCGAAGCCGCCGGGCTGGTGAAAAAATACGAAACCGACGCGGTGGCCCTCAACGTCTTCCACCACTTTTACAGCTACCTGCCGGAGGGACTGGAGGACGCCATCCGCCTCCTGCGCCTGTTCGCCAGCAGGGAAGGCGTCTTTCTGCTTTGCGCCACCAGCAACGAAGGTGACTACCTCTACCTGGCCGACGCGGAGAGGGCGGAGTTTCTCGGCCCCCTGGCCGAGGGACTCGAAGAGGGGGAGCTCCTCCGCTTCCTCGGCTTCGCGGGCAGCGCGGCCTTCCGGGAGCAGTGCGCCGACCCGGGCAAATTCCCGCTCTACGTGCCGGCCCATCTCCAGGCCAACCTCTGCCCGGTCTGCCATGTGGCGCACGGCGAGCCGCACACCCTGGGCTGCCCGGTGGAGGTCTGTCCTTGGTGCGGCGGCCAGCTCACCTCCTGCCCCTGCCGCTTCAAGGTGCTGGGCAGGGAGCGGCTCACCAGCGAGGCCCAGCTCGCCGCCTTGCTGAACGCCCTCAACAAGAAAGGCCGGGTCCCCTTCGACGCGGAGGAACACCGGCCCGCCTACCCCCTCACCCCGCAGGATCTGGGGATGGAGGAGTAGGGGGCACAAGCCCCCTTCCCCTCCCGGCCCCTACTTCAGCCCGGTAAGGTATCTGTAAAAAGCGGAATCCGAGGAGAGCACCAGCCTGGTGTTGCCGCCCAGGGTATCCCGGTAGGTTTCCAGGGTCCGGGAAAAGGCGTAGAACTCCGGATCCTGGTTGTAGGCGTCGGCGTAGATCCTGGCCGCCTCGGCGTCCGCCTTGCCTTTGATCTCCTGGGCCTCCCGGCTGGCGGCGGAGCTGATCTCCTTGAGCTCGCGCTGCAGCTTGCCGATGATCTCTGCCTTCAGCCCTTCGCCCGTGGAGCGCTTTTCCGCGGCGATCCGCTTGCGCTCGGAGATCATCCGGTCATAGACCCGCCGCTGCACCGACTCGATATAATTCACCCGCTTGAACATCACGTCGACCAGCTCGATGCCGTACTGCGGGGTCACCTTCGAGGCCGCCTCGTGGATCAGCCTGCTGATCTTGTCGCGGCCGAGGCGGACCTGCTCCTCGGGCAGATTGCTCTTCTGCCCCATGGCCTCGGTGTTCCAGTCGGAGCTGCGGATGATCTCCACCAGGTCGTTCTTGTTCACCAGGTCACGCACCGTGCCGTCCAGAATGTCATCGAGGATGGACTGGGCGCGGGCCTCGTTGTTCACCGCCTGCAGAAAGACCAGGGCGTCGGAGATCCGCCAGCGGGCCGTGACGTCCAGATAGACGAAGGTTTTGTCGTTGGTGGGGATCTGGTTGGGATCTCCGTCCCAGATGAGAATCTTCTTGTCGAAATAGGTGACCTCCTGGATGAAGGGGGTTTTCAGCTTCAGCCCCGCCTCGGTGATCGGCCTGCCCACCGGCCGACCGAACTGGGTGATCACCGCCTGCTTGCCCTCGGGCAGCACGTAAAAGGCATTCATCAGCACGATGACGGCAACCACCGCCGCCACCAGCAAAAATCCGCGCACTATTTTGTTCACTGGCTTCTCCTTCTCTCGTTTTTCCCTACTGGGCGGCCTTTGCCGCCGGAGCCCTGAGCCTGCCCGCGCCCGAGAGGTCGAGCAGGGGCAGGATGGAGCGCTGCTCCCTGTCCACCACATAGATCTCGGTGACGTTGGGCAGCATGGCCTGCATGGTCTCGATGTAGAGGCGCTGCCGGGTCACGTCCTTGGCGGCCCGGTACTCCTTGAGCACCGCCAGGAAACGGGAGGTTTCACCCTTGGCGAGATTGACCCGCTCCACCGCGTAGCCCTGGGAATCCTCCAGCAGCTTCTTCGCCTCGCCGCGCGCCTTGGGCACCTCGCGGTTGTAAGCCTCCTCGGCCTCGTTGACCAGGCGCTTCATGTCCTGATCCGCCTCGTTGACCTCGTTGAAGGCGGGCTTGACCGCCTCGGGCGGGTTGACGTCCTGCAGCTGGACGGTGACGATGCGCAGGCCGGTCTCGTAGGCGTCGAGGGCGTCCTGCATCTCGCGCTGGGCCTGGCCGGCCAGCACCTCGCGGTTGCTGAGCACATAGTCGAAGGTCATGTTGCCGACGATGCGGCGCATGGCCATCTCGGAGACGTCCCGTACCGCCTGCCGCACGTCCTTGACCTCGAAGGAGAAGAGAAGGGGGTCCTGCACCTTGTACTGGACGATCCATTCCACGTCGATGACGTTGCGGTCGCTGGTCAGCACCAGCGACTCCTCCTCGTAGCCCTGCTTCTGATACTGAGTGCGTTGGCCGGTCTCCCGGGTGCGGAAGCCGAACTCCTCCTTGCGCACGTTCTCGATGTCGACCTTGAGCACCTCGTCGATGAGGGGCAGCTTGAAGTTGAGGCCGGGGTTGGCGGTCTTCGCGTACTTGCCGAAGCGGAGGACCACGCCGCGCTCGCCCGGCTCCAGGGTGTAGAAGGCGGAAAAAAGGATGTTGACCAGGACGAAGGCGCCGACCAGCAGGGCCAGCTTGCCCAGCGGCCCGCGCTCGCCGCCCGGACTGGCGCCGGCCGGCGTAGGGCCTCCGGCATCTCCCGCCGAACGGCGTCCCTCAAAGGCGTCCTTGATCTTGTTCAGCAGGGCGGCGATGAGCTCCTCCGGAGTTTGCGGACCTTTTTTCCTGCCCCAGGGTGGCTGTTGATCGTCCCAGGCCATTGCGTGACTCCTCTTCAGTGGTTTTTGGTTGCACAGCCGGCATGGCTGCCCAGACAGTCTTGACTATCCGGCCCGCCATTGCAAGCCTTTTCAGACGGAAAACGCGCAGAACCAGGCAGCGAGCAGCGTCAGGAGGCTGAGCCCGGAGAGCAGCCACTGCCAGCCGGCCCCCAGGCCGTGTCCCCTGGCGAGGCCGGCCGCGGCCAGGAGGAGGCCGGCAGCAAAGCCGACACCGATCCCCCAGAAATGGGCGCCCAGGTCGGTGCGCTCGCCGGAGGAACCCAGCAGGGCGAGGAGGGCGGCGGCGCTGCCCAGGGCGAGAAGCAGCTCCTGCCGGCCGCCGACCCGCCTGAGCCGCATCCCGCTCAGCAGGCCGACCATGGCGAAGACCGCGGTGGAAAAGCCCACCGAGCGGTAGGAGCCGTCATGCAGCAGCATATTGACCAGGTTGGCGACCAACCCGCTGCCGAGCACGGCGGACCAGGCGAGGCCGCTGCCCAGATGCCGGCAGAGGGCGTGGGCGAGCACCCCCCCGAAAAAGACGTTGCCCAGCAGATGGACGCTGTCGGCGTGCAGGGTGAGGGCGGTGAGAAGCCGCCACCACTGCCCGTTGCCAAGCACTTCCTCCCTGGCCAGGGCCCCGGCCGCGAACCACCAGTTGTGGTCGCTGGAGCCGCCGGTGACGAGGTGGAAGGCGATCAGACTGCCGAGCACCGGCAGCACCGGCGGCCGCTTCTCCACCACCGCCTCCTCGGCCGGGCCGAAGGCACGGAGCGGCGGCCAGTCGCGGTTTTCGGCGGCGAAAAGACCCAGCTCGGCCCGGGCCTGCGCCTCGTCCCTGCCGGCCACCAGCAGCAGCCACCCCTCCCCGCCCACCTCGATCAGGTGCGGGATGCCGGCCGCGGCCAGGACCAGGGCCGCGAGATGGATCTCCTCCATCTCCGGGAAGGTGGCGACCTCGCTGGTCAATTCTGCTTCCGAAATCATGGCTCCTCGCAGGTTTAAGGAATAACGGCGGAAACGGATGGCCCTCACCCGGCCTCTGGCCGCCCTCTCCCGCCGGGAGAGGGGAAGCTCCTTCTCCCCCGGGGAGAAGGCTGGGATGAGGGGAAGTCCCTCCCGGGCGGGCCGATGACGCGGCAAACGCCTCCGGCCCTCACCCGGCTCCTGGCCGCCCTCTCCCGCCGGGAGAGGGGAAGCTCCTTCTCCCCCGGGGAGAAGGCTGGGATGAGGGGCGGCAAAACTCTCGAACAAGGTAAGTACGTTGGCGGATTTGCAAAGAGAGGGGCGAAAAAAAATGCCGGCCCTCGCGGGCCGGCATTTTTTGAAGCGTCTGGAAACAGACTGCGCTTACTTGCCTGTTACGGCAGCTTGAAGTAGGCGGTGATCAATCCGTTCCTTGAAACATTGCTGAAGGTGTAGCTGAAGGTGGAAGCGCCAACCGAAGCCGGCTGAATCACGCCGTTCACCACAACCTTGCTGATCACGTACCCGGAGTTGGGGGTGACGGTGAAGGTCTGGCTGTCGCCCTGACCCACAATCACCTTGCCCTTCGGGCTGATGGTGCCGTTGGCGTAGGCCACGGCCGTGATGTAGTAGTTGACGGTGGAGACAAAGGTCGCGCTGATGGTGTGATCAGCGGAGACCTCGTTGAAGGTGTAGCTGGTGGAGGGCAGGACCGGAGCGCCGTCCACGGTCAGGCTCGCCACCTTATACCCGATTGCCGGGGTGATGCTGTAGGTCTGTCTGCCGCCGGCCGGAACGATGGTGTCGCCAGCCGGGCTGATGGAGCCGTTGGCCCCGGCCGAAGCCGAGATGGTGAAATTCGCGGCCGTGAAGGATGCCGCGAGGGTGTGCGGAGCGGTGACGTTGGTGAAGGTGTAGCTCGATACCGCGCCAACCGACTGCCCATCCACCAGAACATCGGCGATCACGTAGCCGGGATCGGCGGCGATGGCCACGTTCAGGTTGGAGCCCGGGACCACGTTGATGATACCCTCCGGCGAAACGCTGCCGCCCTCACCAGCGGTGATGGTGATACCGGTGGTGACCGGGTCGGGAGCCGTGGTTTTCGGGGTCATCAGGAAGGCGAGCATGGTCGGGGTGTAGCCAAGGAACTGATTGGCGTGCACCGTGGTGTTGATGAAGGTACCGTCGCCGCAAGGAGTGGGCATGCCGTACATATCCTTGCAGCTGGTCTGGGCCTGATCCCAGGAATTGACATGGGCCGAATTGCTGGGGTTCTTCTCGACGCTGATCGGCCAGGTCACCTTGGCGGCAGTGCCGCTACCAGACTGCTGCAGGGCGATCTTGAAGTGCGAGCGCGCCTCGCTCCTCTGGTAGAGCAGACCGTTGGGGTTGGCGGCATACTCATCGGCGCTGAAGGTCACGCCGTTGCAGTCGCTGTCAGCCATGCAGAGCCCGCCGGCGCGGAAGCTGTTGCCATCGCACTGACCGGGTCCGACCATCGGATCCGCGCCAACACAGGCACCTGCGTTGAACATCGGATTGTTGCTCGGCATGCAGGCGTTGACGCTGTAGCCGGGGAAGGGACTCATGCTGGCGGCGCCGGCAAAGGGGTTGCAGCCGTTGGGCAGACCGTTCTTGGTCTCCCGCACGGTGAAGCCCTGCAGGCCGGCGATGCCGTCATGCATGCCCATCATCGCCGCGGTACCGGCCGGGAAGCCCATGGCCTTGTCGAAGGTGCTGGCCATGAAGTCCACGCAGTTGCCAAGGGTGGTCCAACCCATGCCCATGGGGTCGCCACAGGCCGCGTCGCGGATCGGGTTGCCGGCAGGATCAAAGTAGGTGGAGTCGGGCTGCTGGCCGCCGCCGCACATCATGGTGCAGTCGAAGTCGGCAAAGAGCGCGAACCAGTTCTTGATCATGTCAAACTGACCGATACCGAAGCCCGCGCCTTCCAGAGGCTGCTGGTAGCCCTCGAAGAAGCCCACGGAGTTGGGCGAGTAGTTGGGGTTGGGACCGGTGGGCATGCCCATCTCGTTCCTGGTGTAGGGATCGATGCTGGAGTGGCAGCTCACGCAACCGCCCCGCTTGGCGCCGCCCAGTGCCCACTCTGCCGGGGCCACGCCATGGGTAACGTCGAAGTTGGTCTGGAAGAGCTTCATCTTGTTGGCATACTGGCTGCCCTCAACAATGAGGCTCGGTGAGGTGAAAGCGTCGATCTCGGCCTTGGTGTCGACCTCCCAGGAATCAGAGAGGCTGAAGCCGTCGAAGAGCGGCACCATGTTGCCGCCGTTCAGGCGGATGTCGAATTCCGGATTGGCCTGGGCAACCTGCATCGCCGCCACCATGCTGTTTCTGGCCTTGACCGGAGCCACCATCGGATTGGTGGTCTGGTAGATGCCACCGGCGATTTCACTGCCGGTGTCAAGCTGGCTGTTCGGAGAGCCCTTGACCCAGATCGGCATGACGGAGGGGAGGATCGGGTAGATCTTCTGCTCGCCGTTCTTGGTCAGCCACTGACGGAGCACCGGCATGGTCTTGTGGGAGCCGGTGATCAAGTCAT
Organism: Desulfobulbaceae bacterium UBA2262; assembly: GCA_002347185.1. Lineage (GTDB taxonomy): Bacteria > Desulfobacterota > Desulfobulbia > Desulfobulbales > Desulfurivibrionaceae > UBA2262. Next base: position 20,646 of record DDXK01000137.1, read on the forward strand.
AGTTCCAGTCCAGCATGTTGCGGAAGCCGCCCTTGTACTGCCCAGCGGTCCAGTCGCGGTATTTCAGGCGACCGGGCGCCCCGTAGACCTCGGGGATGTGGCAGGTGGTGCAGGCGATCTTGGCAAGATGCACGGCCGGGAAGCTGGCGTGGGTGGGGGTCGGGGAGACCAGGGTACCGCCGTTGTCGGTCAGCCGCGGATGGGTCCGGGTGGTGTGGCAGCTTTCGCAGGAAACCGTGCCGTCCAGGTTGTTCTTGGACTTGGTGTCCGGATAGGAATCCGCCTGGGCGAACTGATGGTCGATGCCCCGCACCGTCTCCTCGGGATAGGAGACATGGTGGAACTCGCCGGCCGGGAAGAGACGGCTGTTGGTGTCGTCGTCGTCATTGGTGGCGAGGTAGGCAGAGTTGCGGTCGCCGCCCACATACTTGTCCTCGGAGCCCAGGTTGTAATGGCAGGAGCCGCAGCTCATGCCGGTGGGCTGATGCGTGTCAACGTCGATATCATGCACGTCAGCATCGGGCATCCTTTCCTTGACGTTCACGGTCATGCCGGCAAAGAAGGGGTTGCTGGGCGAAAGGGTCTCGGTCACGACCGGATCGCCGGGGTTCTTGCCGAGGCCGAACATGGCGTTGAACATGCTCATGCCCCAGTGGGCGTTGGGCCCCTGGCCGATCTTGTGCGCCCGCTTGCCCATGCCGGTCTTGCAGCCGAGCTCGAACCAGAGCAGGTCGTTGCTGCCGGTATCGGCGGCCTTGTCGGTGTCGCGGGCAGTACCCGGCGGGCTGATCAGGGCGAAGTTGCCATAGCCGAACTTCATCTGCATCATGCCGGGCAGCCCAGCAGTGCTGTCGTCGCGGGCATGGCAGACCGAGCAGTTGGCGCTCTCCGGAATCGGGGAGATGCTGGTGCCGGCGATGGTCGAGGGCACGCCGCCGATCGCGGCGATGGTGCCGTCTTGATTCCAGCCGGTAACAGTGGCGCCCAGGCCGAGGGAGGCGGCCAGGTTATAATTCTTGGTTTTCAGGGCCAGGTTCCGGTTGTACATGTCGTAGCTGGTGCCCGGAACAAATGCGCCCGCTGCGGGAACGCCAGGATAGTCGCTGGTGCCGTCGCAGGTGGGGTCATTGGCGGGACCCATGGGATTGGTCGTGCCGCAGCCCATGGATTGCAGCCAGGCGCGGCCATTGCCGGTGCCGGCCGAGTCGGTGGTCTTCAGATGGCAGAGCAGACAGTCGAGCTCGGCCTTGTTGGTGGCGGATAGGCCTCCGGCCACGTCAATGGTGGTGAGCCGGCCGTTGGGGTGGGCCAGGCTCGGATACTCATAGGTGTAGCGATCGCCGGTGGGAGAAGAGGCGCTGTAGGGGTCCATGTTGCGGTCGTATTCCATCTGGCCGCCGCCGACATGGCAGACGCCGCAGAAGGTTACCCAGTCCTGAGCACCGCTTTCGATGGACTGCGGGTTGACCGTGCCATCGCCGAGGGGATCGACATTCTTAGCCGCCAACTGGCGGTTAGAAGGCGGTCAGTACTTGCCGAACATGCCTGGCGAGCTGGTGAAGAAGGGGTCGCCGAAGGCAGTGCGCATCGCAGTGGGGTAGGCCTCGTTCCGGCCCTGGTTGGAGTGGCGGCCCTTGGAGACGCCATGGTCGAAGAACGACACATCGTAGCTCTGCCAGTAAATCTGGTTATCCGACTCGATGACGCCCTGGGTATGGGTGATCGTGGTCGGCTCGGAGCCATAGTTGTGACAGCCGCCGCAGGTCGCCTTGGGACTGTACGGCTCAGTGGAGCCGACAGGCGCGCCGGCCGCGTTCAGAAGCGGGACATCGGCATGCGGAGCCGCGCCGGCGACGGCCGCGAAGCCGCCCAGCAGGGCCATGGCCGACATGCCCGCCATGAGTTTTCTAAATCTTGGAGCTTTCATGCTACCTCCTTATCGGGTTTCATTCCTTGTTGTTCTTGTGGCAAGAAAAACAAGCTCTCTCTCCTCGGGATTGACAGAATCAATTCACTTCCAGCATGCATTCATTTTTTGTGGTATTTCACCTCCTTATCTTTGTATTCCGTGCCAGGCAGCGGAAAGATTTGAGACGAAGACGAAGAGGTGTACAGCAAATTGCGTGCCGGAAGGGATGGAATTTGCTTCTTGCAGACCCGACGCGGAACAGCGAGGCGCGGCAGGATTTTTTCAGGAACGATTCACGACCGCGGGAAAGGCGACTTGGCTAAATCCCCAAAAAGGGGGTGGGAATTTCACCAGATCCCAGCCGGCCATCTTACCAGGCCCCCGCAAAATCAACACTTGAGCTCTGGCGCGGATCTTGCTTACTATAATTGGGGAGGCAGGGGCGCGGCGCCCTTGTCCGGAGAAGGCGCAGTATTCTGGAAGCGCAGGTGGCTTCGCGGATAATCATCTATTAAGGAGAAGACAGCATGGCTCGCACACGATCGGTTTCACGGATGGGAAAAAGAAAATACCTTGTCTATGCCTCGCTCACCGCACTCTGTCTGGCCTTGAGCGGAGGCGCCGCGCCGGCCCTCTCCCTGGAAAAGGCGCCGGCCCAACAGCCAGCCGTCGCCCAGAGCGCGCCGGAAAAAAGCCAGCAGCTCCCTGAAAAGCAGATGGTGGTGGCCAAGGTCAACAACGACGCCATCACCATGGACGCCCTGGTCAAGATGATGAACCGGCTCGGCGCCGGCGAAGGTGGCGGAGCGGATGTCTCCTCCCTCCAGCAGCAGGCCCTGAACAGATTGATCCTCATCCATCTCGCCTATCAGAAGGCCCAGCGGGACGGCATGCAGGCGGATGCCAAGAACGTGGAGGCGGCGCTGGACAACCTAAAAAAGAACCTGGGCGGGGAGGCCGAGTACAAGGACTTCCTCGCCAAGGAAGGGGTGAGCGAGGAGGAGCTGAAAAGCCAGATCACCAGAAGCCTCACCCTTGAGCTTGTCTACGCCCGCGAGGTGTACGGCAAGGTGAGCGTGCCGGAGGAGGAGATCAAGAAGCTCTACGAAAAAGAAAAGGCCAGATACACCACCGCCGAGAAGATGCGGGTGACCGACGTCCTCTTCCTGCAGCAGGACAAAGCGGATGCCACCCTGAAAAACGCCAAGGAGGTGTTGAAGAAGATCAAGGCGGACAAGGGGCAGGACCCCTGGTCGCTCACCCTGGACGGCACCTTCATCGTCAGAACCTACGACATCAACCCGGAGCGGGACAAGGAGCTCTACAAGGAAGGGAAAAAGCTGAAAGACGGCCAGCTCTCCGGCATCATCAAGACCGAAAAGGGCGTCCATATCGTCAAGATGAAGGAATACGCCCCGTCGCGCCAGATGAGCTTCGAGGAGGTCCGGAACAACCTGGAAGCGTCCCTGCGGCTGCCGGCCCAGGACAGACGGCTGCAGGAGTGGGAGCAGGAGCTGCGCAAGGAGGCGAAGATCGAGATCGTCTGGCCCGAGCTGACAAAAAAAAACTCCTAGACCCCTCCGGCCAGAAGAGTGAATAAAAAAAAAGCCGTAGCCCCGAAAGGGGCTACGGCTTTTTTTGCTGTTTCGGCGCGCCGCCTTCAGGGTTCCCTTCCTGGCCAGGGGACGCGGGCAAGGCCAGCCCCCTCTCCCACGGGGAGAGGGTTGGGATGAGGGGAGGATGGGGCAACAAAAAAAGGGGTTAGCCATCAGAATGGCTAACCCCTTGATTTTTTTACTGGTGCCGAAGAGAAGACTCGAACTTCCACG
>DDXK01000034.1 GCA_002347185.1 Desulfobulbaceae bacterium UBA2262
CATCTCCCCCCGGTTGTTGCGCACATGCCAGCGGTTGATGTCCTCCGGCCGCATCCGGAACTCGGCGTCGGCCTGGACATAAACCTTCTTGACCCGGCCCTTCTCGATGAAGTCGTTCACATAGGAACTGCTCCAGGCCGTGGCCAGCACCGAATTGATCTCCGCCAGGGGGATGCCCAGGGAGCCGGCCCGCACGTCGTCGATGTCGAGCTTGAACTGCGGGGTGTCGTCCTGGCCGTTGGGGCGGACGGCAATGAGCCGGGGATTCTGCATGGCCATGCCCAGCAACTGGTTGCGAGCCTCCATCAGTTTTTCATGCCCCAGGCCGCCGCGGTCCTGCAGCTGGAAGTCAAAACCGTTGGCCTGCCCCAGCTCGATCACCGCCGGCGGCGAGAAGGCAAAGGCCATGCCGTCCTTGATCTGGGAAAAGGCTCGCATGGCACGGCCGGCCACGGCCGGCGCCTTCAGGTCCTTGCTCTTGCGCAGCTTCCAGTCCTTGAGCCGCACAAAGGCCAGGCCCATGTTCTGGCCGCGGCCGGCGAAACTGAAGCCGGTGATGGTGATGATCGCCTCCACCGCTTCTTTCTCGTTTTCGAGAAAATGGTGCTCCAGCTGCTCGATCACCTTCAGGGTCCGCGTCTGGGTGGCGCCGGCCGGCAGCTGCACCTGGCAGATGATGAAGCCCTGGTCCTCGTCGGGCAGAAAGGCGGTGGGCAGGCGCAGGAAAAGAAAGACCATGGCCGCGACAATGAGGCCGTACACCAGAAGATACCGTACCGGCTTGCCGAAGGAGCGGCTGACCAGCCGTTCATACTGGGCCCGACGGCGGTCGAACCACTTGTTGAACCAGCGGAAGAACGGGCAGTACCAGCCGCTTTCGCACGGCTGGTGCCCCTTGGTCACAGGTTTGAGCAGGGTGGCGCACAGGGCCGGGGTGAGAATCATGGCCACCAGCACCGAAAGGATCATGGAGGAGACGATGGTGATGGAGAACTGGCGGTAGATGACGCCGGTGGAGCCGCCGAAAAAGGCCATNNCACGATGGCGTCGTCCACCAGCAGGCCGATGGAGATGACCAGGGCGAACATGGTCAGGGTGTTGATGGAAAAGCCGCTGGCCGCCAGCACCCCGAGGGTCCCGAGCAGCACCACCGGCACGGCGATGGTGGGAATCAGGGTGGCCCGGAAGTTCTGGAGGAAGAGGAACATGATGATGAAGACCAGGCAGACCGCCTCGATCAGGGTCTGGATCACCTCTTCCATGGAGATCTTGACAAAAGGGGTGGTGTCGTAGGGATAGACCACCTTCATGCCGGGGGGAAAAAACTCTTCCAGCTCCGCCATCTTGGCCTTGACCCGTTCCCCGGTATCCAGGGCGTTGGCCCCGGCGGCGAGCCGGATCGCCATGCCGCCGATGGGCTTGCCCTTGTAACGCGACTGCATATCGTAGTTTTCGGTGCCGATCCTGCATTCGGCCACATCCTTGAGGCGGACCGTGGAGCCATCGGCATTGGTGCGCAGGATAATGGCCTCGAACTGTTCCGGGGTTTGCAGCAGGGTGCGGGCGGTGATGGTGGCGTTCAGCTGCTGCCCTGCCACCGCCGGGGCGGCGCCGAACTGACCGGCCGAGACCTGGGCGTTCTGGGCCTGCAGCGCCGCGATGACGTCGGCCGGGGTCAGACGGAATTTTTTCAGCCGGTCCGGGTTGAGCCAGATGCGCATGGCGTTCTGGGAACCGAAGAGCTGCAGCTCACCCACCCCTTCCAGGCGGCTGATGATGTCCTGGACATTGGAAACCATGTAGTCGCTCAGGGCGTTGCGGTCCATGGAACCGTCTTCCGAAACCAGGCCGATGATGAGCAGGAAGTTCTTGGTGGATTTGACCACCGAAATCCCCTGGCGCTGCACCACCTGGGGCAGGAGCGGCACGGCCAGCTGCAGCTTGTTCTGCACCTGCACCTGGGCGATGTTGGGATCGGTGCCGGCCCGGAAGGTGAGGTTGATGGCCACCGCCCCGGCGGAATCGCTGGTGGAGGACATGTAGATCAGGTTGTCGATGCCGTTCAGTTTCTGTTCGATGACCTGGGTGACGGTATCCTGCACGGTTTGAGCCGAAGCGCCCGGATACATGGCGTTGATCGTGATCTGGGGCGGCGCGATGGGCGGGTACTGGGAAACCGGCAGGGTCTTGATCGCGAGCAACCCGGCCAGCATGACCATGATCGCGATGACCCAGGCAAAAATCGGGCGGTTGATGAAAAAACGGGGCATGGGAAGACTCCTTTACTTTTGAACCGCCTGAGACTGCCCTTGACCGGCAGGGGAGGGTTCCGGCACGGCGCCGAAGGGTACCGCCTTGACCCGGGTGCCGGGACGCGCCTTCTGGATCCCCTCCAGGATCACCCTGTCGCCCGCCTTGAGCCCTTCGCTGACCAGCCACTTGTCACCAACCGTCCGCGAAACCTTGATGAGCCGCGGCTCCACCTTTTCCTCGGCGCCGACCACCATGACCATGGCCTCGCCCTTGGGATTCCGGCTCACCCCGCGCTGCGGCACCAGAATCGCCTGCTCGCTGACCCCTTCCTGCACAACGGCGCGGACAAACATGCCCGGCAGCAGGAGCAGCTCCGGATTGGGGAAGAGCGCCCGCAGGGTCACCGAGCCGGTCGCCTCTTCCACGCTCACCTCGCTGAATTTCATGGTCCCGGCCAGGGGATAGGGGGTGCCGTCTTCCAGCAGCAGCCCGACCCGTGCCTGGCTGGCCGCATCCTCCCTGAGGGCGCCGGCGGCCAGGTCACGTTTCAGGCGCAACAGTTCGGCGCTGGACTGGCTCACATCCACGTAGACCGGATCGAGCTGCTGGATGGTGGCCAGGGCCTGGGTCTGGTTCGCGGTCACCAAGGCGCCGGGGGTTACGGCCGAACGGCCGATCCGCCCGGAAATTGGTGCGCTGATGCGGGTGTAGTCAAGATTGATCCGGGCGGCCTGCGCCGCCGCCCGGGCCGCGGCCACCTCGGCCTCGGCCTGTTTGCAGAGCGCGTGGGCGTCATCGTACTCCTGCTGGCTCACGGCCTTGATCGCCGCCAGCTCCCGGAAACGCTCCTCCTTGAGCCGGGCCGGAATCAGATTGGCCTCGGCCCTGGCCAGGGCGGCCTCGGCGCTGGCATAAGCAGCCTGGTAGGTGGCGGGGTCGATCTGATAAAGGGCCTGCCCCGCCTTCACCTCGGACCCTTCGGTGAAGAGCCTTTGCTGGACGATCCCCCCCACCTGGGGCCGCACCTCCGCGAGCAGGTGCGGGGTGACTCGGCCCGACAGCTCCATGCTGACGGGAACCCGCTGGGCATGCACCTCCAGCACCGACACCTCGGGCGTTGCCCCCTGGGACATGCCGGCCTTCTGGGGCTCCCTGCCGCAGCCGGTAACAAGCAGCCCCAGAAGCACTGCCCCGACGACCGCGATCCTTTTTCTTCCTTGCGTGCTCTTCATGACTTCCTCTTCAGTCAGAGCCCGGGAGCGGTGAATATTCACTCCTCTCCGGGCGGGATTCTTCTTTATCTTCAGCGCCGGATGCCGTCCCAGCAGGCCGCGACGGTTTTTGCCATCAGGGCGTCATCCACCCTGGTGAAATCAAGGATATGGTCCCGCACCACGGCGAAAATGGGACCAAAGGCCAGGGCGCAGAGGACGGTGACCGGCAGCTCTTTCACCACCTGCTGGGAGATGCCGTCCTCGAAGAGGGCGCGGAAGGTCTCCCGCTCCCCGCCCTCCCCCAGGAGGCGGGCGCGGCGCAGCGCAGCGCCGTAGGGGGAGTTGTGGAACTGCTCCACATAGCGGAAATCGAGGGGGTTTTCGATGCAGTAGCGCAGCAGGGCGGCGCCGAGATGGAGAAACCGCTCCCGGATAGGACGGGCCGGCTCGTAGCCCCGCAGGATGAAGGGATAAAGCCTTTCCTCGATCTCCTGATAAAGCGCGGCGATGAGGATATCCTTGTTGGCAAAGTAGCGGTAAATCGTGCCGGCGCCGACCCCGGCCCGGCTGGCGATCATGGCGATGGGCGCGCCGTGGAATCCGTGCTCGGCGATGATCTCCAGGGCAGCGCGCACAATCTCTTCGCGTTTTTCGCTCTTCGACATGGCTCCTCCGTTCGTGTCCGGAATGAATATTCATTCCCTTAGCCGATGCGCGTCCCCCTGTCAAGGGCGCACTCGCGACAGCCTGCTTTCCCGGGAAATAAAAAAGCGGAGATCGATTGGCCGTCGATCTCCGCTTTCAGGTCAGCCCAGAAGGAACTCAGAAACATGGTCGGGGCGAGAGGATTCGAACCTCCGGCCTCCTGCTCCCAAGGCAGGCGCGCTAACCAGACTGCGCTACGCCCCGACACGGGGTTTTGGGAAAGGTGTTTATTAGCACTATGTCCTGGTACGGTCAAGGAAAAAAGGGGCTCCGCCCCCTGCGCGTTTTCTCGCTAAAACTATTGACGCCTTGTTTTGCACTTGCTATATTGCCGGCGTTCCAATGAATACCGATCCCGGGTAGCTCAGTCGGTAGAGCAGGTGACTGTTAATCACCCTGTCGGGGGTTCGAATCCCTCCCCGGGAGCCAGAAGACAATGCGACACCATCCGGTATCGTCCAAAAAACCCGCTTCCACCTAAGGAAAGCGGGTTTTTTATTGTCCGACAACATCCGCTCTGATATGCTGAAATCCAGAAAGTTTAGGGGCCTTTTTAGGGCCACAGCCACCTAGCCAGAAAGGAGGCCCCCAAAAAAGCATCTTTCTGGAGGAAAAGCCAATGCCCAAGCGGATCACGCCCCTTACCGACCTTCAAGCCCGCAACGCCAAACCCAAGGAAAAAGAGTACAAGCTGTCAGACGGTGGGGGCCTTTACTTGCTTGTGACCCCTACGGGCGGCAAGCTGTGGCGGCTCAAATACCGTTTTGGGGGCCTGGAAAAGAAAATCGCTTTGGGGGCCTTCCCTGAGGTGGGCCTGTCCGATGCCCGCCAGAAACGAGAAGACGCCAGGGAACAGATTGCCCAAGGGGTTGACCCTGGAGCGGCCAGGAAGCAGAAGGCCATGGCCCACATCCTGGAACAATCCACCTTTGAAAGCGTGGCCCGGGAGTGGCACAAGAAATTTCTCTCCCGCTGGTCAGAAGGCCACGCTGTCACGATCCTTACCCGCCTGGAGCGGGACATTTTCCCCCACATCGGCTACCGGCCCATTGGCGAGATAACCGCGCCGGAAATGGCGGCCGCGTTGCGCCGTGTCGAGGCCCGTTCTATCGAGACGGCGCACCGGCTCAGAAACACCTGCCGCCAGATATTCAGCTATGCCGTTGCGGGTGGCCTTGCCATGGCAAACCCGGCGGCGGATTTGCGGGAAGCCCTGGCCCCCATGCCGCAACCAAAACACATGCCCGCCCCCACAGACCCGAAAGACGTTGCCCCTCTCCTGCGCATACTTGGCGACTATGACGGCTCTTTCGTGACGCGCTGCGCACTGCGCCTTGCGCCCCTGGTTTTTGTCCGGCCCGGCGAGTTGCGCACCATGCAATGGGCGGACGTTGACCTGGAAAAAGGCGAGTGGGCCTATACCGCCAACAAGACCAAGACCCCGCACATTGTCCCACTTTCCCGCCAAGCCGTGGCGATCCTGGAAGACCTCTATCAACTTACCGGCACCGGCAAATATGCCTTTCCTTCCGCCCGCTCTGCTGCCCGGCCCATGAGCAACAATACCGTCAACGCGGCCATGCGGCGCATGGGTCTTGATACGCGCACGGAGATCACCGGCCACGGCTTCCGGGCAATGGCCCGCACCATCCTGGATGAAGTGTTGGGCTTCCGGCCCGACTTCATAGAACACCAGCTTGCCCATGCGGTACGCGATCCCCTGGGCCGGGCCTACAACCGCACGGCGCACCTGCCCGAGCGGCGGAAGATGATGCAGGCCTGGGCGGACTATCTGGACCGGCTGGCGGCGGGCGAGGAAAACAAGGTGGTGCCGATCCGGGCGGCGGCAAGGTGATGGCTGGTACAGGCGGCAAGGGGTAATGCCTGTGCCGGGTATACTATACCCCCCTTTTCTATAATAAATAAAGGGAAGGTCACAACGGTCACAACGGTCACAAATTCAGAACTGCCGGGCCTTTCCGGGAATGACCTTTGAAAAGGAAAGGTCACGAAGGTCACGGCGAAAGGTCACAAAACAGGAATTCCCCGGATGCCGGGGAGTGTCAGACCGGCTAGGATGGCCCCCGAAAGGCCGCTACCCTGGCGGCTTGCCGGTCTGGTTTCTTTATCAGGGGCAACCATAGGGAGGTTGCGGAATGGATTCATGGCAAACGAAGTTGACACTCCGGGAACTTGCCGACCGCTGGGGCAAAGATGAAGGTATCTTGCTCAGCATGGCGGCAGATGGACTGCTGCGGCTGTCCACGCATCTTGTGGACAAAATTCTAGAGCTAGATGGGACAAAGTACACGGGCTTTGCTGGCATCCGAAGCGAGGATGCGGAAATTTTCCGGCGCGTCTATGAATTCGAGCTTCATGAGTCTGCCCCCAAAAATCGGCCTGTAAAGATACACGAGGTCATCGGCCCTGATGGCAAGGTGTTTGGTCTGTGTCAGAGCGTGATTATTCAGAGAGCAACATCAGGAAACAGTTGGACCGGGCAGCCATCACGCCGCGAAGCACGGGAGTTTCGACGAAATCTTGATATCAATCTCTTCAGGAGTGATCTTGTCGTGCTTAAAGAGGAGATAGAGCGCCTGGAGGATTTATACCCGGAATTGTCTCTAAGACAGAAGAACGGCGGAGAGCTTCACCCGTCTGAGCGAAAAAGCCTTTTGAAAATGATTCTGGGAATGGCCGTTGGAGGATACACCTACAACCCAGATCAGAAGAAAAGCAATGTTCCCAAGGAAATTGCGGATGATGTCGCAAAAGTAGATATGAGCATTGATCCAGATACCGTCCGAAAATGGTTGAAAGAAGCGGCCAATCTCCCTAAAGAGGACTGGTAGGAGAAACCGAATAACCGCCGTTCGGTTTTGGCAAAAGCCGAATCGGCCACAAAGCAGCAAGCACAGTATAGCATGACCTCGAAGCCTACCGATAACCGGCGGGCGTAAACAAATGAGGCTATACTATGCAGAGTAACACCCTCCCCCCTACCGGATTTATCCGGCTCCCCGCCATAATAGGCGACCCGAAAGCGAACCCGCCAATTCCCGCAATCATCCCGGTTTCCGCAAGCACCTGGTGGCATAAGTGCAAGACTGACCCGGCTTGGCCGCAACCAGTAAAACTTTCTGCCCGTTGTACCGCCTGGAAAGTGGCGGATGTATTGGCCCTTGTCGAAAGGCTCGCTCAAGAGGCAAAGGAGGTGGCGGCATGAATTCCACCAAGATTTTCACCCACGAGCTTGACGACTTTGGCCGGGATTGGGGTTGCATTGATTCCGTTTGCCGGGTGAACGACAGGGTTGATGAGGCAATCGCCAACATTAACGACACCCGCGCACTCGGGAGCGGTTATGCAGAAGAAAACCCCGAACTGCTGGCGGGTTTCGTCCTGGCCCTGACCATCGACTATAACGCCCACCTTCTCAACAAAACTTTACAGGAAGGGCTTGCGGCCATTGTCGCGGAGCTGCGGACAAACGGGAGGGCGGAGAGATGAGCTACAGCCACACCTCAGAGCATTTTTCAAACCCAGTCACGGCCAGCATGGAAACCATTTTTGATAATGCCCCGGCCACGGCTGCCAGGTATTTCAAGGAGGCAATCGCCCACATAGACAAGGCTTTCGGCAAGGGCTACGCAAAGGAACACCCCGAGCTTGTCGCGGGATTCATGCAGACCTGCACCCAAGATTTTCACACCCTCGTTTTGACCCAAGCACTTCAAGAAAGCGTTGCCACCTTGCGCGATGAGTTACACGGCATGTGGGAGGAGCTGGCAGGGATGGGGGGCGGCCAATGAAAAAAGACCGCAAACAGGCCGTGCTTGATTCCGGCGTGTTCCGGGAGGCCCTGGGCCAGATATTCCCCGAAGCCAGGGCCACGGGCGCGGATCAGGTGTTGGTCCGCTGCCCCTTCCACGAGGACGCCACACCTTCCCTTTCGGTCAACACCGCTGCCGGGCTGTTCAATTGCTTTGCCTGCGGAGCCAAGGGCAACGGCTTTGACCTTTACATGAAAGTGAAGGGCTGCGAATTCAAGACGGCTCTTGCCGATCTGGAGTCCCTGGCCGGGATCACCCCGGCCAGCTCTTCCGACACGGTCCGCAAGTTTCCGCAAGTGGTGGCGATCTTCTCTTACCATGACGCCGAAGGCAACCGGCGCTACTGGAAAAAACGTTTTGAACCAGGCTTCGATGGCAGGAAAAAGAGCTTTGCCTTTTACCATGCAGACGCCAAGGGCAAGGAAGCAAAAGGGCGGGGTTGCGATCCCCTCCCTTATAATCTGCACCGGCTGGCCACGGCCCCGGCGGGTGAACCGATATTTTTTCTTGAGGGCGAGGCCAAGGCGGACGCCCTCACCGCCTGGGGGCTGTTCGCCACCTCCCTTGATTCCGGTGGGCAATCCGGCAAGGGTGCGGCCTGGCGCAAGGAGTTTGACCGCTATTTTGCCGGGCGGGTGGTGTATATCCTGCCGGACAATGACAAGACCGGCGAGGAGTACGCGGCCAGCATAGCGGCCCACCTGCTACCGGTGGCCGCAAGTGTCAAGGTGTTGCGCCTGCCAGAGCTACCCACCAAGGGTGATATTCTGGACTGGATTAAAAAGGAGGGAAAGGCGGCATGAAAAACAGCGCCGAATTGAAAGAGCGGTTTCTTGCCCTCCTTCCCAAGGCAGAACCCGCCACGGCAGCACATGAGAAAAAAGCACCCGCCCCGGCTGAAAGTGACCTTTCCGATCACCAGGACGCCGGGGGCAGGGGAGTTGAAAGACTTTTGCCCATGCTGCAAGCCGACCCCCTCTATCTCTGCGATGACGGCACCGGCTACATCCTGAGGCATGGCCGCTTGTTCCTCCTGGATCACAAGAACCGGGAGCTGGTGGAGGATATGCGGCTGGACGGCCTGGAGCTAACCGGCAAGGCCCCTTCCCGTGAGACGGTGACAACGGTTATTGATCTGCTTTCCGCACGGGCAAGGCGCGAAGGCCTGCCGGTGGAACTGTTCAACCGCTGCGGGGAAAAGGGCGGCTTGCTCTATTACGACATGGGCAATGGTCAGGCCGTTGAGGTATCGCCGGGGGTGGGTTCCTGGCGGGTCACGGATGCGCCGGTGATGTTCCGCCGGATGAAGCACCAGAAACCCCAGGTGCTGCCCAGGCCCAAGGGCGACCCCTGGCGGCTGCTGGAATTTTGCGACATGCCGGAAGAACAGCGGCTTTTGTGCATGGTGACTTTCGTGACCTGCTTTATCCCGAGGATTGCGCACCCGGCCATTCATGTGAGCGGCTGCCAGGGTTCAGGCAAGAGCGTGTTCACGAGCCTCTGGAAAACAGCCATTGACCCGTCAAGCGTCCTGCTTTCCACCATGCCCCGCAAACCCGAAGATTTGGATTTGCTGTTGGTGCGCTACTATGGCCTTGTTCTCGACAACCTGAGCGCGTTATCCGGCGACACCTGCGACCGGCTGTGTTCCTTCATCACCGGCGGGGTCATCGAGAAGCGGACGTTGCACACCGACCTTGAAACCACGATCCTTAAGGCGAATTCCGTTATCTTCTATTCCAGCATAGGAAGCCTGCACTCAAGGCCCGACCTCACCGAAAGAACCATTGTCTTTGAGCTGCAACGCATATCCGATGAAAAGAGGAAGCCGGAACACGAGGTGCGGGAAAGTTTCCAGGCCGCACTACCCGAGATTTTGGGCGGGGCCTTCGACCTGCTTTGCCGGGCCATGGACATAGCCCCCCACCTCAAGCTGGAAAAGCTGCCAAGGATGGCCGACTTTGCCAAGTGGGGCTATGCGGTGGCCGAGGCCATGGGCGGGCGCGGGGAAGAATTCTTGCGCGATTACGCCGGGAACTCCACCATTCAATCCGGCTCGCTGTTGGAGCGTGATACCTTCTTTGCCTCAATAGTGCAGGCGATGGACGATCCCGGCATGGGCGACTTGAGCGGGTCATTTCAGGAGGTGTTGTTGATGCTGATGGAAGTGGCGGCCCCTGGTGAGGCGAAAAACGGCTACCGGGTGCTTGAGAAAGACCGGACCTTCCCGAGCGCCAGAGGGGTAAGGAAGCACCTGGAGCGAATCCGCATCCCCCTGGAGGGCATGGGCATAGCCTTCAATATTGACGACCACCGGACAAGCCGAGGCAAAGCCTTTGTGTCCTTTTACAAGACAGGCCAGGCCCCGGCCACGGTGGATGACAACTTATTCTAAAACTGCGAGGAAAACACGATGAACATTGAAACACCGGAAGCACGGAAAAAGATGAATACCGCAAAGGCCTTGTACCTGAAAGGCGCACTGAAGGCGGTTGAGAGAACGATCCGCGAAGCGGAACAGCAACACCGGGAGCTTGCCGCTTTGCTGGAATCCCTGGAGCTGGAGCAGGAAGAGGCTTGCGAAGAAGAAGGATAGGCTTTTCAGCTAAGGCCCGGCGGGGTATTGTTAGGCTCCCCCGCCAGTTTCTTTCTACTCTTCCCCTTCCCCCTTCTTGGCCATGCCCGGTCAAGCATACCTTGTGAGCCGTTACCCTGTTGTTTCCCGTTATGCCCCAAGGAATGCGGCGGGTCCTCCCAGGGTCTTGTCTTTTACGGGTGGTTCGCACCCCGACATTCCTGCCCATTTGAATTTTGTGCTACCAATGAAAAAATGAAAAATGTAGTGATTCTAAAAAGTTAAATCGTTTTTTGGTCATTTTTTTGACGGAAATTTTCCAAAGGTCACGGAACGGTCACGCAAAGGTCACCGCAAATAATAACGAAAAAACAAGAGATTGCCACTTTGTGACCATTGTGACCTTTGAAGCACCACATTATTTTAGAGTTTTGGCTTTCGAGAGTGACCCGCCGGGCAGCATGGGTAAAGCGGTGGCAGGTATCGGCGGTCGTGAATGAAAAAGCGGGGTAGCCTTCAATTTTAGGGGCCTTTTTGGGGGCTTCCAAAAAACTCTACTTATAAAATTAAGAGCAAAATCAAGTAATTGAGAACAAGCCTTGAATCCCTCCCCGCCAAGAAAAATCAAGGGTTTGTGGCCATCGCCGCAAACCCTTTTTTGCGCCCGCCGCTGCGGCCCGGATCTTGTTTTTTCCCGCCAAATGGCCTACCCTTTGGGAAGGCTGTTTTTCCGGCACGGCCCCCTCCCCACTGTTTCCGTGTCGCGTTTTTTCCCTTCGCACGAGAGGTTTCGCCATGTTCGACTTCGAATTCCACAACCCCACCAAGATCATCTTCGGCAAGGACAAGGAGAGCCTGATCGGCTCCGAACTCGTGGCGGCTGGCCACCGGAAGGTGCTGCTCCTCTATGGCCAGAAATCGGTGCAGAAAAGCGGCCTGCTCGACCGGGTGCGCCGCAGCCTTACGGAATCGGGGATTGCCGGGGTGGAGCTGGGCGGCGTGGTCTCGAATCCGGTTCTTTCCCACACCCGCAAGGGCGTGGAACTGGCCCGTCAGGAAAAGGTCAGCGCCATTCTTGCCGTGGGCGGCGGCTCGGTCCTGGACGAGGGAAAGGCCATCGCGGTGGGCGCCCTGGCAAACGAGGATATCTGGCGGTTTTACAGCGGCAGGGCCGAGGTCAGGAAGGCCCTGCCGCTCTTCACCATCCTCACCATCGCCGCCACCGGCAGCGAGATGAACGGCAATTCCGTCATCACCAACGAGGAGACCAGGCAGAAGTACAATATCGGCTCGCCCCATGTCTATCCGCAGGTTTCCATCCTCAACCCGGAGCTGACCCACAGCGTTCCGCCCGACTACACGGCCTACAGCGCCGTGGACGCCATCGCCCACGTCATTGAGGGCTTCTTCACCAAGGAGCCCGGCACCCGCCTGCAGGACCGGCTGGTGACGGCCATCGTCCGGACGGTCATGGAAACCACCGATCTCATCCTCGCCGACCCCAGCCATGCCCAGGCGCGGGCCTCCTTCATGTGGACCGCCACCCTGGCCTTGAACGGGCTGACCCCGGCCGGTATCGGCCCCTATTCCTTTCCCAACCACATGATCGAGCACTCCCTGAGCGCCCTCTACAACATCCCGCACGGCGCCGGACTTTCCATCGTGATCCCGGCCTGGCAGAAGTGGTACCACTACAAGAACCCGATCCAGTTCGAGCTCTTTGCCAAGGAGGTGTTCGGCCTCGAAACCGGAAGCGCGGGGATCGAAGCCCTGGAGCAGTGGTTTGCCGCCATCGGATCGCCCATCCGCCTGCACGAGGCGGGGATCCCGGCCGAGGATATCGAAAAGATCGCGGCGAACGCCCATGACCTCGCCACCCTCTGGGGGATCGGCGACCTCTACACCAGGGAAAACATCGCCGCCATTCTCAGGCTGGCGGCCTGACCGCCCGGACGCCTTCAGACAAAGAAGAGGAGCTGCCGCCTCGGCGCGCTGCCCCCCTTCTCTTCGGGCAGAAAGCAGAGATAGCCGACGGCGGCGCCGTCCGCAAGCCCGGCCAGGCGCAGCAGCTCCCCGGAAAAACGGCAGAATATCGCGCGCTTGAAAAAGCCGCTCCGGCTGCTGGCGCTGAAATGAGGCGGGCAGCTCTCCGGGAGGCTGCGCCAGAGCAGATCCCTGGCCTCCCTGAGGGGCTCCCCTTCCAGAAAGGGCGGCAGCACCCGCTGACCGCTGCCCAGCCAGTCGAAGCGCAGGATCTCCAGCACAAACTCCCGGTCCTGCCGCCGGTCGGCAAGGAGAGAGAGCATCCTCGCCAGCAGCTCCTGGGTTCTGGCCAGGGAGAAAAAATCCCTGGCCAGGCAGCAGTCGAGCAGGGAGCAAAAAAAGGCAAAGGGCTCTTCTCCCTTCTCCCGCAGGTACCGGAAGAGGGTTCTGAAAAAACGGTTGTTGTAAAAGGCCTCCAGGCACTCTCCGAGCAGGTGGAGCCGGGCCAGGCTTCTCTGCGGCAGCCAGCGGGTCGCCAGGACCGAATAGGGCGGGGTCAGGGAGCAGAGGATGCCGAACTCCTCCTGCTGCCGGCTGAGCGGGGTGCCGGGCAGGCACTTGAGCAGCCCCATCTGCAGATAATGGGGGGCCATGGCAAAGGCCTCGTTCAGCGAGGCGCGGAAGCTCTCCTCGGTTTCAAAGGGCAGGCCCAGGATGAGATCGAGATGGAGATGGATGTTGTCGTAGCCGGCCAGCGTGGCGACATGCTCCCGGGCCCGGGCGAGATCCATCCGCCGGTTCACCGCCGCCAGAGTGGGGGCATGGGTGGACTGCAGGCCGATCTCGAACTGGAAGCGGCCGGCCGGCACCTCCTTGAGAAAGGCGAGCAGCTCCTCGTTGAAACGGTCCGGGGCGATCTCGAAATGAAAACGGGTTTCCCCGGCCTGTTCGAGAAGAAAGCGCCAGATGGCCAGGGCCCGGTCCGGATCGGCGTTGAAGGTGCGGTCCACGAACCGGACGATCCTGGGCCGGTGGCGCAGGATCTCGGCAAGCTCGGCCCGCACTTGGGCAAGGTCGAGGAGGCGTACCCCGCGCTCCACCGAGGAGAGGCAGTAGCTGCAGGCAAAAGGGCAGCCCCGGGCGGACTCGTAATAGATGTTGCGGTTGGCGAGGTGGTCGGCAAAATCCTCGCTTCGGTAGGGGAGGGCAAAGGGGCGGCCCGGCTCGGCCCGGTATTCCGGCAGAAGGCGCCCTGCGGCCAGGTCGCGGAAAAAGTGGACGGGCAGCCCCTCCGCCTCGCCCCGCACCAGGGTGCAACCGGCGGGAAGCGACTCCGCCGCCATGAAGCTCGCCTCCGGGCCGCCCAGGACGATGGGCACTCGGGGCAGGAGCCGGCGCAGATCGGCGATGAGGGCTCGACTCAGCGTCACATTCCAGATCGAGACCGAAAAGCAGAGTATGTCCGGCTCCATGGCGGCGATGCCCAGCAGGGTCTCGTAGTAGGGATCGTTGATGGTGCGCTGCTGGAGGCTGATCTCACTTTCCGGCAGCTCCCGGGCCAGGAGGTTGCGCAGGTAAAAAAGCGCCGGGCAGGAGTGGGTATAGCGGGCATTGAGGGCGATGAGCGATATCTTCATGGGCAAGTAAGGGGTGACAAGGAGCGAGGAACAGGATAAGAATAACCGATCATACAGGGTTCCGGCCCCCCTGTCACCACCGCCGCCACCCTGTGCCCATTTTCGCGGCGTTTTTTCATTATTGTCGACGGGGCGTGCCTCGTAACTGCTTGTTTTCGCATCACCCCCAACGCGTTGGGCGGGTTTTGGCGAATCCATCATTATTCACTCCACACTTCTTCATTCGACATCGCCATGCTCCCCTATCCCGATATCGACCCTGTCATCTTCCAACTCGGGCCCCTGCAGGTCCGCTGGTACGGGCTGATGTACGTCCTGGGCTTTCTCGCCTCCTACAGCCTGGTGGGGCGACAGATCAAACAATATCGCCTCAGCCCCCTGGACCGCCACTTCGAGAACCTCAACCTGGTGCTGATCGTCAGCCTGGTCCTGGGCGCCCGCCTGGGCTATGTGTTCTTTTACAACCCGTCCTACTACCTGGAACACCCCCTGGAGATCCTCGCCACCTGGCAGGGGGGGATGTCCTTCCACGGCGCGCTTATTGGCCTGCTTGCCGGCGGCGCCCTCTTCTGCCGGGCAACCGGGCTGCCTTTCTGGCAGACCGCCGACGTCTACATCGTCACCACCCCCATCGGTCTGGGCCTGGGCCGCCTCGGCAACTTCATCAACGGCGAGCTCTTCGGTCGGGTCAGCGATCTCCCCTGGGCCATGGTCTTTCCCCTGGGCGGGCCCCTGCCCCGCCATCCTTCCCAGCTCTACGAGGCCTTTCTGGAAGGACTGCTGCTCTTTGCCCTGCTCTGGGGCCTCAAGGGCCGCTACTGGCGGCAGGGTTGGCCCTCCGGTTCGCTGCTCGCCCTCTTTCTCATCCTCTACGGGATCTTCCGCTCGCTGGTCGAGCTGTTCCGCGAACCCGACGCCCAGGTCGGCCTTTTCCTCGACACCTTCACCATGGGCCAGCTCCTGAGCAGCCTGATGATCGGAACCGGACTGCTTCTGCTGATCGCCAGGCGAAAATCCGGGACGCGGCCATGATTTCTTGACGCGGCACCTCCCCATGTTTACACTACGGCAGCAAGTGTTCCTGCACCACAGTGGCTCCACCCCCTTTCCGTCAACCCCAGTCAAGGGCCCGCGATGATCACCAGCTCCCCCCCCAGGGCTGCCCGTTGCAGCCAGAAACTCAGGCGCAAGGCCGGAATTTCCTCCCCCTTGCTTTCCGGATTCCTCCTTCTTCTCCTCAGCCTCTCACTGACCGCCATGATCCCCGCACACGCCAACGCCCTGGAAATCGCCCCCCATCTCCATAAAAGCAAGCTCGCCAACGGCCTCACCGTCCTGGTCAAGGAGACGCCGGGGACCAAGGTGGCCACGGTCCAGCTCTGGGTCAAGGCCGGCTCCATCTACGAGGAGAGCCATGAGGCCGGCATCACCCACCTCATCGAGCATATGATCTTCAAGGGCACCCCCAGCCGCGGGCCGGGCGAGGTCGCCGGCGCCATCGAGGCCATGGGCGGCCGCATCAACGCCTACACCTCCTACGAATACACGGTCTACCACGCCACCCTCTCCTCCCGGCACTGGCCGGGGGCCCTGGAGGTGCTCTCCGATGCGGTCCTGCACTCGCTCTTCGACGCCGGGGAGCTGGAGCGGGAGAAAAAGGTGGTTCTGGAAGAAATCCGCATGCGCAAGGACCGGGCCACGGTCAATCTCTACGAGGAGCTGATGGCCCACGCCTACACCACCCACCCCTACCGCCTGCCCATCAGCGGCACCGAGGAAAGCGTCTCCGCCATCAGCCGCGACGATATCCTGGCCTACCTGCAAAAGCATTACCATCCTGAAAACTTCACCGTGGTGGTGGTTGGCGATGTCCGGGTCGGGCAGGTGATGGACAAGGTGAACGCCCTGCTTTCCGGCCTGGCCCGCAGCGACTACCAGCAGCCGGCCATTCCCAGGGAGCCGGCCCAGGGGCAGCCCAGGCTCTTCTCCCTCACCGACGACATCAGCCAGACCCACCTGGCCCTGGCCTTTCCCGGTCCGGCCTTCAAGAATCCGGACACCGCGGTGCTGGACGTGCTCACCCATATCCTGGCCCATGGCGAAACCTCCCGCCTCTACACCAGGCTGCGCAACGAAAAGGGGCTGGTCTACCGCATCGACGGCTCGGCCTTCACCCCCAAGGATCCCGGCCTCCTGGAATTCACCGCCACCCTGGAGGCGGAAAAGGTGCAGCCGGCCCTGGAAGCGGCGCTGGCAGAGATATTCCGCCTGAAGTACAGCAAGGTCAGCGACGAGGAGCTGGACCGGGCAAAAAGGAACCTGGAGAGCGACTTCGTCTTCGCCCTGGAGCGGGCCGAGGGCCAGGCCAGGGTCCTGGGCTCCTTCGAGTTCCTCGCCGGCGACCCCCGGGAAGACAAGTATCTGGAAGCGGTGCGGGCGGTGAGCAAGGAGGACATCCTCCGGGTCGCCTCCTTTTATCTGAAGGGCGCCCACCTCACCGTGGGAACCATGGCGCCCGCCGGCAGCGGCTTCGCCCTTTCGCAGCCGCAGCTCGCCGCCCTGCTCGAACGGGCCGAGGAGGCTGCGAAAGAAGGGCTTCCCACCTCCCGGGTGGCGGAATCCTATCTGCCCAATGTGCACAGCTTCCGGCTCAAGAACGGGATCCGTCTCCTGGTCCGGGAAGAACGCGAGGTGCCAACCGTTTCCATTCGCGCCGTCTTTCCCGGCGGCCTGCGCAGCGAAAGCGAGAACAACAACGGCGCCTTTGCCTTCATCAGCGAACTGCTGCCCAAGGGCACGGAAAAGCTCAACGCCGAGGCCCTGGCCCGGGAGGTCGCCAACATGGCCGGCTCCCTGGGCGGCTTCAACGGCAAAAACACCTTCGGGGTGAAGGGGGATTTTCTCTCCCGCTTCACCAGCGAGGGGCTGACCCTGGTCCGGGATCTCCTCGTCACTCCGGCTTTTTCCAGGGAAGAGGCGGAGAAAATCCGCCCCGAGCTGCTCTCCCAGCTGAAAAACCAGGAGGACGCCCTGCCCTCCCTCGCCTTCCGCGAGTTCAACCGGCTCCTCTTCCAGGGCCATCCCTATGGCCTGAACTCCATCGGCAACGAGACCGCCATCAGGAACTTCAGCGTCCAGGAACTGAAGAGCATCTACGCGGCGCATGCCCGGCCGGAGAATCTGGTCATCGCCGTATCAGGCGACGTCGAGGCCGGCCTGGTCAAGGAAACGGTGGAAGCGCTCTTCGCCTCCTGGCGGGTGCCGCCCCCGGTCAAGACCGGCCTCAGTGAAAGCGCCCTGCCGCCCGATGTGCCGGCCGCCCCGCTGATCCTCAATCTGCCGCGGGACAAGCAGCAGGTGCACATCATCATCGGCTTTGTCGGCACCACCCTGACCAGCGAGGACCGCTACGGGCTGGAGGTGCTCGATACCGCGCTCTCCGGGCAGAGCGGCCGCCTGTTCACCGAACTGCGCGACAAACAGAGCCTGGCCTACAGCCTTTCCTCCTTCTCCCTGCTCGGAGTGGACACCGGTTCCTTCGGCATCTACATCGGCACCAGCCCGGAGAAGAAGGACGCCGCCATCCGGGCGATCTGGGAGCAGCTCTACCGGGTGCAGAACGAAGAGCTCAGCGAAGAGGAGCTGACCAAGGCGAAAAACGTCCTGATCAGCAACTACGAACTGAGCCTGCAAACCCACAGCAGCCAGGCCATGGAGATGGCCCTCAACGAGACCTACGGCCTGGGCCAGGATTTCGGCAACCGTTACGTGCACGCCATCGAAGCGGTGGATGCCGCCACCGTCCGGGAGATGGCCAGGAAGTATATCCAGCCCCACAACTACGTGCTGGTGACCGTCGGCGCCGCCGCCCCCCTTGCCCCGGCAGAGCCCGAGGCGGAGGGGGAGGAGAGTGCGGGCGCCGCCACTCCCGCAACCGAAACAACCGGAGAATAAGATGCAGCAGCTGATGATCGCCCCTTCCATCCTTTCCGCGGACTTCGCAAGGCTTGGCGAAGAAATCAGGGCCGTGGCCCAGGCCGGCGCCGAGGTCATCCATGTCGATGTCATGGACGGCCATTTCGTCCCCAACCTCACCATTGGCCCCCTGGTGGTGGAGGCGGCGCGCCGCGTCACGGACCTTCCCCTGGACGTGCACCTGATGATCGAAAACGCCGACCGCTATCTCGAAGATTTCGCCAGGGCGGGCGCCGACTGGATCACCGTGCACGTGGAAACCGGCTACCATCTGCACCGCACCATCGGCAAGATCAAGGAGCTGGGCAAAAAGGCCGGGGCAGTGCTCAACCCGGCCACCCCCCTGGCCAGCCTGGAGCATATCCTCCCGGATCTCGACCTGGTGATGCTGATGAGCGTCAATCCTGGCTTTGGTGGCCAGTCCTTTATCACGGAAACCCTGGCCAAAATCAGGGCGCTGAAGACGATGCTCGACAAGCGTGGCCTTGCGGCGGGCATCGAGGTGGACGGCGGGGTGAGCCCCGCGACCATCGGGGCGATCAGGGAGGCGGGGGCCAATATCTTCGTGGCCGGCTCCGCCGTCTTCGGCAAGCAGGATTACGCCAAGGCCATCGCCGACCTCAAGGCCGCCTGCGCCTGAGCGTCCTCACGCCTCCCCGGCGGCGGCCTGCTCCCGCAGGAGCCTTGCCATGGCCTGCCGGTCAAAAGAATAGTCCGTATTGCAGTAATGGCAGGAAATCTCCACCGGGAAGGGCCCCTTGCCGCTCAGCTCGGCGAGATCCTCCCTGGGCAGGGCGAGAAGCAGGGCGCTGATGCGCTCCTCATCGCAGGGGCAGAAAAATTCGATCTGCCCCCGGGCCAGCGGCTCCGGCGCAAAATCGGCAAGGGGCCCGGACAGGATCCCCTCCAACCCCCCTCCCCCGGCCAGAAACCGCCCCAGCGAGGGAAACTCCGCGAGCCGCGTCGTCAGCCCTTTCATGAGGGCAGGTTCGGCGTTGGGCAGGGCCTGCAGGAAAAGACCGCCGGCGCCGGCCACCTCCCCGTCCTGGCTGAACTGGATGCTCAGCGCGGTGGCCGTGGGGATCTGCTCCGAGGTGAGATAGTAATTGCTGAGATCCTGGGCGAGATTGCCGTACTCCAGCATGACCTTGCCGGTGAAGGGCTGCCTGGCATCTTCCAGGTAGCGGGAGATGGAGAGAAAGCCGGCGCCGAAAAAGGGCGAAAGATCGAAGGAGTCCGGCTCCCTTTCCAGGGGGATCGGCACCGCCTGCAGATAGCCGCGCACCTGCCCCGCGCCGTTCACCTCCACGAGCAGTCCCTTGATCGGCCCCGAGCACTCGACCCCTATCCGCAGCCGTTCCCTTTCCCCCTTCAGGGTGGTGGAAAGCAGGGCCGCGCCCAGATAGGCATGGCCGAGGACCAGGGTTTCAAGAAGGCCGAGGCCATGGTTGGCGCGCATCTCCCTGACCATGCGGGTTCCGGCCACCAGCACCCCGCGGACCGCCTGGCCGGCCAGAAAAAAACGGAGCAGCCCGTCCCCGCTTTCTCCTTCTCGTTCCGGAATGCTCCTTTTTCGCATGCCTTGTGCCCCCAGAGTAATTTTTCCCTCGCGCCGCCTCTTTCGAGAAGGTATTGCCCCATGCGCCCGCCAAGGTCAAGGAGAAAGAAGAAGAGGGGCCCACAGACGACAAAGCCCCGCTGGGAAGAGCGGGGCTTTGTCGGTGCGACTGCTGCCTGTTGTGGCGGGCTACCTGAGGGCGCCTCCCGACGACGGGGAGGCGCTGTCGTCAAAGCCCCAGAGCGCCGATTTATGCCGGGAAACCGTGGCAATTTCCACATTCTTGTCGGCACGCTGCCCTCCCCGGTCGATGGCGGTGACCCGGATGACTATCCTGGCCGTCTCCCCCCGGGAAAAGGAGGAGGGCACCACGAAGGAGATGGCCGAGGCCTCGTCGTTGAGCGCTTCCATCTGCACCGGGGTTCCGGAGATCTGCTCCCAGCTGAAAACCAGGCTGTCCGGCGCATCGTCCCTGGTCTCGCCCGCGTCCAGCACCACACTTTCCCCGACCGTATAGGCCTTGGCCAGAGGCCTGAGCCGCAGCTCCGGCGGCCAGTCTCCCCGGGCGACGTTGATGACCAGCTCGCTCACCTTGGAACGGGTGCCGCCCTGTTTGAAACGATAGCGGATGACCTCCCGGCCGGAAAAATTCCGATCCGGCACATAACGGTGCCGGCTCTGGTCGAGACGGGTCAGCGTCCCGCTCAGTTTCTTGTCGACGATCTCCACGGAAACCTTGGGGCCAAAGGGCGCCTTGTTGGCGCGGGCCCAGGCCTTTTTCCAGTTGATGACCAGCGGTTCGGTGCTGAGGATATTGAGCTGGATGTTTCTCGCCCCGACGCTTGCCCGCTTCGGCTTGGTCTCCTCCTTGGACTTTTCCGCCA
Organism: Desulfobulbaceae bacterium UBA2262; assembly: GCA_002347185.1. Classification (GTDB taxonomy): domain Bacteria; phylum Desulfobacterota; class Desulfobulbia; order Desulfobulbales; family Desulfurivibrionaceae; genus UBA2262. The sequence goes on from DDXK01000034.1 coordinate 20,618, forward strand.
CCACCGGCTCAGGCTGCTTTTCCGGGCCCAGAATGGAAACCTTGGCGGGATTGCTGGTGTGCCGGCCATCGGAGACGCGGAACTCGAAGCTGTCCTCCCCTGGGAAATCCTTGCTGGGCAGGTAGGTGAGATGCGGCACGTCGCCGGAGAGCCTGCCGTATTTGGGCGGGGTGACGATTTCAAACTGCAGGGGATCCTTGTCCTCGTCCATGGCGGTCAGCTCGATGGACATCGCCTCGCCGCTCTGCGCCATGCGCAGCTGCGAATCGACCACCATGGGCGGCACGTTGACCGGCGCCACCGGCTCCGGGACGGGCTGGCCAACGGGCCGGCCGGCAAGCTGCTCTTCCTGCAGGGCAAGAGGAACCGCTGGCTCCGGCTTTTCCCCGCGCAGGAAGAAAAAGCCCCCGCCCACCAGGAGGGCAAGGGCGAGCGCGGTGATCCCCATGACTTTCTTATTCATATCGACCGGCAGGGCAAAGGGCATCTTCTGCTTGCCTGTCGCTTCTGCTCCTTTCCTGCTGCCTCCCGAGGCCTGGGCGAGAAAATCGGGCAGCTCGCCGCCCCGATCGCGGCTGGGCGCGAAGATATCCTCCTCGCCCCCCTGGCCTGAGCCAACCGTGGTCTCGTCCGGGATATCGGGCAGATCGCCAAAATCAAACTCATCGTCGTCAAAACCGCTGTCGGCGGGGAGGCCAAAGGTTCCGTCCTCTTCGCTCGCCGCGACAGAGGGTTCCGCAGCCACCACCTCGGAAAAATTGACTGTTTCCGCCTCGTCCGCTCCTTGCTCCATCTCGGCAAAAAGCGCATCGACGTCGTCCTTGCCGGCCTCGCCGCTCTGGCCGGCAGGCGTCCCCCCGCCAGAACCCTTGGGGGATGCGGCAAAGAGCTCATCAATGTCCGACTGATCCAAATCGCCTCCCGCCGTACCGGAATCGGAGACCCCGCTTCCGGTGCCGGCCAGCAGGGAGTCGATGTCAGACTGGTCCAGCTCGGCCACCTCCTCCCCGGCACCGCTCTCCGCCGCGACCGGCTCCGCAGCAGGCTTGCCTGCGGCCGACTTGTCGGCGCCGGCAAAAAGGGCGTCGATGTCGGACTGATCGAGTTCGCCCCCCTCATCCGCAGCAACCGGGGCCCCACCGCCGCCGAGCAGGGCGTCGATGTCGGACTGATCCAGATCGCCCAGGGGCTCCTCGCTGTGGGAGCCGGCCTTGTCTTCTTCCAGATCATCCAGCCAGTCGTCTATGTCGAGGCTGTTTTTTTCTTCCGCCATGGTTTCACCCGATTCTGCCCCCGCTTCCTGGCAACGCCTCAGGGAACGGTGACATAGCTGTGCAGAGCCCGGTAGATCGGCTCGTTCATTTCCACGTTGACCACGCAGGAGCGCCGTTCGCCCCGCGTATTCACGGCAGTGACATGGACCCGCAGATACCCGTCTACCTCCTGCAGCAGGCCGGAAACCCTCTGCTCCTGGTCGCCCCGCGCCGAAGGCCGCCAGACAGCAAGCGAGCCGTTGCCCACCTCCGCCGCCATCTGGTCGGTAAGGGTGACGGCCAGCAGCGACACCTTCTCTCTGCTGGCAAATTCGCCAACCACGACAAAGGGCTCGATGGTCACCGGCGAGAGATCAAAAAAATCCTGCAGCTGCGCCATCGCCTCGCTGCCGATCATGGCGACCACGCTGGCGAGGGAGGAATAGTTTCGCCGGGTTGCGCTCTCCGCCCCCTCAAGAGCCGGAGCCTGCTGCGCCGCAGCCGGCTCTTCCGCTGCCAGGTGCGAAGGCGCAGCAGAGAGCGGCGAGGCGAAAAGGAGGCAGCAGACAGCGGCGAGCAGGACGGCCCGTATTTCCCTTACGCTTCTCATCCCTGCCCCCCTCAGTGTCCAATGCCCTTGACGGCGATCTTGTAGGGAGACTCCGTCGACTGGAAAAGGCCGATGAGTTCCCGGTTCAAGGGCAGGTCGTGCCGCCAGGTCGTTTTCACCAACCCGTCCTTGAGACTGACCAGGCGCCCTTGGACGATAAGGGTTTTCCTGGTGTTGCTGAAGGTGGTAACCACCACGTAGTCGAGCTCCGGGGACTGGCTGGCCAATTCGCCGATATTTCTGGAAAGGATGAATTCTCCGGTCTGGGGCAGGATATTGATCTCCTTGCCCAGGCGCAGCTCGGTGACCTTGAGGCCACGGTCCGCCAGGTCGGTGAGCAGATATTCGCCAAGAACCCGCCCGAACTCGGTTTCCCGCTTGAAATCGGAAAGAGGGACGGCGTTGACCACCGCAACCCTGGCGCCGCTCTGCTTCTCTCCCTCCTCCTTCAGTTCGTAATAGATCTTGCCGGCAACCTCCTTGGATATCTGGGAGAGCCGGCTTTCCGTGCCCAGGGATTTGGAGACGTCCGGCATGTACTGATAAACATTGTACCGGGTCGGCACCCGCCTGACCTCGCCGACCCTCGCCTCTCCTCCCTGTCCCACGCCCGCGTATTCCGGCCCGCCGGCTGGCTGTCCATCCGGCGCCGCCTGCTGCGTAGCGCTCCTGGTCGTGCAGGAGGCCAGCAACAGCAGCCCCAGGCAACAGACGCTCATCCGCAAGATACCCTTTTTCATTCCTTCCTCCCTGACCCTTGTTGCCGCTGCTCTCTCGACAGCTCCGTTCGCGCGCAGCGACTATCGCTTTATTTTATCACAACTCCAATCGTTTCAAATAGATGGGCTCACCCTTTTTCACGCTGACGGAGGCGCTGTCCGCCAACAGCTGTTCGGCCAGCCGGTTCCGGGGGATGATCGCGGTGGCGGCGGCCAGCAGCCTGGCGCTGCGGTTGTCGATGATTCTGGCATTGATGATGATGCTCTCCTCCGACTGGACATAGGTGCCGGTGAGCATGGCGCCGGCCGCGGCGGAATCGCTGATTTCGGCGGGATCGCGGGAAAGCCCGTACTCGCCGCGTTTCTCCTGGATCATTACCGACTGGCTCTTGCGCAGCTCAAGAACCGTGTAGTGGCGCTGCTGCATCTCGCTCAGCAACTGCTCCGCCACATACCGGCCCAGCGAGGAGGTGCGGGTGAGCTTTTTCAGATCGACAAAGGTGCAGACAAAGACGCCGTTGGCCAGATCCCCGCTTTCCGGATCAGGGTCGGCCAGGTTGGCAAAGAGGCTGTCGGCCATGACCTTCAGTGCGCCGTGCAGGGCTTCGGCCTCGGCCACCAACCCCGCTCCGGGCATTTCCGCCGGCGCGGCGCCAGGATCCTGGCTCACGGCTGCCGGCTCTTCCGGCGCAAAGGGCCAGAAGGCCTGCGCAGGGAGAGGGGCGAGAAAAACAGCCAGGAAAACCTGACAGGAGAGGACCGTGAGAAAAGCCGCCAGCCCGAGCTGGCAGGGGCGAGGGAATGATTGCATATGTCTCCTTTCTCCTTTATTATGGGCCGGCTTTCCGCGCCGCCGGGAAGCCGCATTCCCGCAATGCGGCCAGGACACGCCCGGGGGGGAAGATATGGCAGCCGTTTGCCCTTCAGATCGGACCGGCCGCGCAATCCCTTTAATAAAAAATGTGTTTCAAATTGAGAGGATAGCGACGGCGCTCCCGCCCCCTTCGCCCAGGGCAGGGGCTGGCCGGGGGAGATATAACTACCGGTGGTATGAGCCAAGGGGCAAATCTCTACCCGTTGGGCTGAATACCGACCCTTTGCCAGGCAGAAAAAAAAAATTATCCCTCCCTCTGCTCAGGATGGAAGCAATGCAGACCAAGGAAGATTTTTTGGCCGAAGAGGCCCTGATTGTCCGCAACTCCGGCGAAATTCCCGAAATCGCCTTCCATGGCTCCCTCCATTACCTGTGCGAAGATCCGGAGGGGCCACTGCTGGCCCTGGAGGAAAGGGATCTGACTCTGCTGCGGGAGCAGGCCCTGGCCCGCTACCGGGAGATCATTCTGCGCGATCTCACCCCGGAAAACCGCGACAAAAGCATCTACCGCGGCATCAGGCGCTCGATCTACAACTGGGAGCGCCTTGGCAAATTCTGCCGCCGCCAGAAAATCAGGGTGGGAGAAAGCCTGCGCGCAGAAGTCCGCGCCGCCCTCCTCGCTTTTCTCTGCCAGGAGGCCGCGGAGGTAGAGGAAAGACGGCGCTGCTCCTGCCTCAACTGCAGCGAGGAGCAGCTGCGCCGCTTTGCCGGTGAGCTGGGCCTTGCGGCCGGCGAGCTGCCGCCGGGATTGCGCGGCCTCTGCCGGGGGGAATGAGCACGCCTTGCCGCCGGCGGCTGCACAGGCGGCGGGCGGGAAAATCCCACGACTGAGAGCTATTCCCAGCCGATCACCTCATAGCCCCGCTCCTGCAGGCACCGGGTCATGAAGTTTTTGAAGACGGGGCTCGGCTCCGAGGCCTGAATGATGCCATGCACCAGCCCCGTGGCCGCGCCGGCGGCAGCGCCAACCCCGACACTCCTGCCGAAATCGCCGGTCACCGCGCCCACGGCGCCGCCGACCACGGCCCCGCTCGCTCCGCCGATGGCCGTGGTCTTTGCCGCGGCAATCCCGGCGTCGGAATGCACATACTGCTCGGCCAGCGCCTCGCATTCGGCCACATCCTGCTGGGCCCGGGCCGCACCGACCTGCTGGATGTGCGCGTTGGGATAAAGAACCGGACCGCCGGCGCACCCCGTCACCAAAAGAAGCGAAAGCACGAACAGAAGCTGTTTCATCTCTTCTCCTCCCTTGCTGCGGTTTTTCGTTTTGCCCCTTCTCATCCCCTGCGGATTTTTTCGAGCAGGCCGGTGGTGGAGTAGTTCTCGACCAGGGGGATGGAAAGGACCCTGCCGCCGGCGGCCAGCACCTCAGCCGCACCGACGATCTTTTCCACCGGCCAGTCGCCCCCCTTCACCAGGACATCGGGCAGCAGGGCACTGATGAGCCTCTGCGGGGTATCCTCGGCAAAGAGCACCACATGATCGACGCAGCCCAGGGCGGCCAGCAGCCGGGCCCGGCTCTGCTCCCGGTTCACCGGCCGATCCTCCCCCTTGCCCAGCCGCCGCACCGAGGCATCGCTGTTGACGCCGACGATCAGGCAATCTCCCTCTTTCCGGGCCGCTTCCAGATAGGTGACATGCCCCTCGTGCAGGATATCGAAGCAGCCGTTGGTGAAAACG
>DDXK01000075.1:0-14061 GCA_002347185.1 Desulfobulbaceae bacterium UBA2262
GGTGTTCTTGTTGGCGCCCACGGTACCGTCCGCGCCCAGGCCGAAGAACATGGCGCGGGTGACGTCCTTGCCCTCGATGTCGAAGGAGGCGTTGTACTTGAGGCTGGTGCGGGCGACATCGTCGTCCGGGCCGACGCAGAAGTGGTTCTTCGCCTTCTTGGCCGCCATGTTGTCGAAGACCGCCTTGACCATGGCCGGGGTGAACTCGGCGGAGCCGAGACCGTAGCGGCCGCCCAGGATGACCGGCGCCTTTTTCAGGGTGCCGGCCTGAACCGCCTCGTTGATGGCGGCGGTGACGTCGAGGTAGAGGGGCTCGCCTGCGGAACCGGGTTCCTTGGTGCGGTCGAGCACGGTGATCCTTTTCACGGTCTTGGGCAGAGCCTTGGCCATGGCAACGGCGTCGAAGGGCCGGAAGAGGCGGACAACCACCAGGCCCACCTTCTTGCCCTTGGCGCGAAGATGTTCGGCGGTGGCGGCCACGGTCTCGGCGCCGGAGCCCATCATCACGACCACGTCCTCGGCCTTGGGGTCCCCGTAGTAGTCAAAAAGATGGTATTTGCGGCCGGTGAGCTTGCCGAACTTGTCCATGGTCTTCTGGACGATGGAGGGGCAGGCGTTGTAGAACGTGTTCACGGTTTCACGGCCGGTGAAGTAGACGTCTGGGTTCTGAGCGGTGCCGCGCATCATCGGCCGGTCCGGGGAGAGGCCGCGCTCGCGGTGGGCGATGACCAGGTCCTCGTCGATCATTTTGGCCATGTCGTCGAAGGTGAGCTGCTCGATCTTCTGGATTTCGTGGGAGGTCCGAAAGCCATCGAAAAAGTGCATGAAGGGGATGCGGCTGGCGAGAGACGCCTGGGTGGCGATGAGTGCCATATCCTGACATTCCTGGACGTTCTGGGAGCAGAGCATGGCCCAGCCGGTCTGCCGGGCGGCCATGACGTCGCCGTGGTCGCCGAAGATGGAGAGGCCCTGGCAGGCCACTGAGCGGGCGGTGACATGGAAGACGGTGGGGGTCAGCTCGCCGGCGATCTTGTACATATTGGGGATCATCAGAAAGAGACCCTGCGAGGCGGTGAAGGTGGTGCAGAGCGCGCCGGTGGTGAGGCTGCCGTGCAGGGCGCCTGCCACGCCGCCCTCGGACTGCATCTGGGTGACCACCGGAATCGAGCCCCAGATGTTTTCCTGCCTGGCGGTGGCCTTGGTGTCGGCCTCGGCCGCCATGGGCGAGGATGGCGTGATGGGGTAGATCGTTATGATCTCGCTGGTGGCATAGGCCACGTGGGTACATGCCTGATTACCATCAATGGTGACCATTTTCCGGGACATAGACTCATCTCCTTCCATTGTTCAGAGGTTAATATGTTGTAAAATTCCGGCCAGTTGTCCCCTGCTGTCAACCGTGGGTATGGACAGGAGCAGACCAAAACCGTGTTAGCAGATGCTTGCCGAAGAAATGCGCACAACTCTTAATGCACAAATACGAGGAGTTAGGGCGCAGTTCTCCCGGTGATTGACCCGTGAATTTGCTAATCTAAACGAAGTTGGCGAGAATATCCAGATTTTTATTTTTCGGCCGAGGTTTGCGCGCTTTTCATGATCAGTTCCGGTGATTTGAGCAGCACCTTGGTGTCCGGCGGCACCGAGTGGGTGAGCCAGGTGTTGCCGCCGATGACCGAGCGGGCTCCGATCACGGTGTCGCCACCCAGGATGGTGGAGCCCGCGTAGACGGTGACCTCGTCCTCCAGGGTTGGGTGCCGCTTGCTCCGCCGGTCGAGATCTCCGGCATCGTCGCGTTTGAAAGAGAGGGCGCCCAGGGTCACCCCCTGGTAGAGCTTGACCCTGTTGCCGATGGTGCTGGTCTGGCCGATGACCACGCCGGTCCCATGGTCGATGAAAAAGGAGGAGCCGATGGTGGCGCCGGGATGGATGTCGATCCCGGTGATGCTGTGCGCGTGCTCGCTCATGATCCGGGGGAGAATGGGGACCGCCAGGCCGTAGAGCTCGTTGGCGATTCGGTAGACCGTGATGGCGTACATGCCGGGATAGCTGAAGATGATTTCGTCGTAGCTGCCGGCGGCCGGATCGCCCTCGTAGGCTGCCCGCACATCGGTGGCCAGGATTTCCCGCAACCTGGGCAGATCCTGAATGAAGCGAAAGGCGGTTTCCCGGCCGGCCTCTTCGCAATGAGAGCAGCTGTGCTCGTGGCGCAGGCATTCGTGGCGGATGGCATGGGTGATTTCCCTGGCCAGCCTTTCGTAGAGCCCTGAAATCTCCAGGCCCAGCTGATAGTTGAGGCTCACCCGATCGATGCCCTGGTTTCGGAAGTAGCCGGGGAAGAGGATGTCGCGGCAGGAGTCGAGGATTTCGATGACATGCTGCCTGCTCGGCAGGGGCTCGGCTTCCACATGCTCGAAGCAGGCGTTGCCGGAGCAGGAGGCCACCACCTGGTCGACAATGCCGGGGAGGAGGGAGCGGTAATCGGCTTTGTTTTGCTGCTCCTTGGGACAGGCCTCGTTCTTGGCATGGGGAATTTTTTTTGCTGGGGCCACGGGCAACCTCCGGAATCAGGGCAGGGCGAAAGAGTATGCTTCATTATATAAGGGGATTCGCCCATGTCTGGCAAGAGAAAGGGAAGGAGATTTCTCCGGAATTTTTTCCGCAATATGGTATAGAGAGGGTGGCCTCGGCCCGCCATGCCTGAGGCGGAGTGAGGCTGCGGGACAAAACGCCTGCGGGGGAGGAGCGAAAGGGGGATGGGAAGCGGCATGGAAAAAGAGCTCAACAACGGCAGGCTTTCTGCCGCACCGGTAATCTCGGCTGCGGGGCTCGGCAAGTCCTTCGGGCCGCGGCGCGTTCTCGACGGCCTTTCCTTTACCCTTGCCCGGGGCGAAAGCGTGGGCTTTCTCGGGCCTAATGGCGCGGGCAAGACGACCTGCATCAATATTCTCCTCGGCCTGGTGGAAAAAAGCGCCGGCGAGCTGCGAATTTTCGGCCTGGAGGTGCCAAGGCGCCACCGGGAGATCAAGTACCGCATCGGGGTGGTGCCGCAGGCGGACAGTCTCGATCCCGATCTCTCCGTGGAGGAAAATCTGCTCACCTATGCCGGCTATTTCCGCATTGCCCGGCGCCAGGCCCGGGAACGAACCGACGAACTGCTCCAGTTTTTCGCCCTCCAGAGCCGGCGCCATGAGATCATCGAGCAGCTTTCCGGGGGGCAGCGCCGGCGTCTTTTGCTGGCCAGGGCCCTGATCAACGAACCTGAACTCCTGATCCTGGATGAGCCCACCATCGGTCTCGACCCCCAGGCTCGGCACCTGATTTGGGAGCGCCTTGCCGTGCTGCAGGAGCAGGGCACCACCATGCTGCTTACCAGCCATTACTTGGATGAGGTCTCCCGCCTCTGCGGTCGGGTGCTCATCCTCGATCATGGCCGAATCGTGGCCGAGGGGCAGCCCCAGCAACTGGTCAGCGAGCTGGTGGGGAGCGAGGTCTATGAGGTGGAAGGAACCCCGGCGGAGCTCGATCTGCTGGCGCGGGATTTTGCCCGCTGCGACGCCAGCATGGAACGGGTGGGGGACCGCCTCTTTGTTTATGCCAGGGAGGATTGTTCCCGTTTGGAGTCGGTGCTGGGGGCGGCCCGTACCTGGCTGCGACGGCCGGCCAACCTGGAGGATCTTTTTATCCAGCTCACCGGCCGTTCATTGCGGGAATCGTAGTCTCCGCGGCACGAACGGCGGCCGCGCAAGGAAACAGCATGAAGCGTGTATCTTTTTTCCCGGTCTGGCTGCGCAATGCCCGGGTCTGGCGCAAGCATGTCCTGGCCACCCTGATAGGCAACCTCGGCCAGCCTCTCCTCTTTCTCCTGGCCATGGGCTACGGCCTCGGGCGTGAGATGGCGCCCATCGGCGGTTTGAGCTACCTGCAGTTCATCGCTCCGGGCCTGGTTGCCAGCGCGGTGATGTACAGCGCCGCCTTTGAAACAACCTATGGCTCCTATACCCGCCTCGCCGTCCAGCAAACCTATGCGGCGATCCTCATGACCCCGCTCGGCCTGAGGGAGCTGGTGGTGGGGGAGATTGTCTGGGGAGCGAGCAAGGGGCTCTTCGCCGGCGTGATCATGCTCTGCTGCCTGCCCCTTTTCGGCGTCCTTCCCTCCCCATGGGTTCTGGCTCTGCTGCCGGTCCTCTTTGTCGCCGGGATCTTTTTTGCGGCGAGCGGCCTGATCATGACCGCCCTGGCGAAAAATTATGATTTTTTTAATTATTTCATCTCGCTGGCAATCACGCCGCTCTTTCTCTTTTCCGGCATCTTCTTCCCCCTGCAGAACATGGCCCCCGGGGCCAGGGCCCTGCTCGAGTTGCTGCCCCTCACCCCCATCGTCAGCCTGGCCCGGATTTTTTGCTACGGCACCCTGCGGGAGCCGCTGCTTTTGAAGATTCTCGGCTCACTGCTGCTCGCTCTCCTCGCTTCGCTGCTGGCGATTTTTCTCCTCAGGCGCAGGCTGATCCGCTGAAGGCGCCTTCAGGCCTCTTCCTGGCGATGCCTGTTGATGAAGGCCTCGATTGCCCGTTGGCCGGGGAAGAGCCCGCAGAGCCGATCATTGCCGATTCTGAGGGTTGGAACGGTCCGGATCCCGGCTTCCACGGCCCGGGAGAGGTTGGTGGTGATCTCGATGCGCTCGACGGCAAGGTCGGGATTCCGGGCGCAGATCTTCTTCAACACCCTGTCCACATAGAGGCAGCGCGGGCAGAGGATGGTCCGGTAAAATTCAATTCTCATGGGCGTACTCTTTTTCTCTTGATGGATTTTACTCTTGCTGAGGATTTTCCTGGCGGCGTTGCGCCATGATCTTTTCATAATGCTCCGGGTAATGCTTCCGGAGACAGGCCGGGCAGACCGAGTGGCTGAATTCCGCTTTGGTGTGGCGGCCGATGTAGGCCTCCACCTGCTCCCAGTATCCTTCGTCGTTGCGGATGTTCTTGCAGAAGCTGCAGATGGGCAGAATTCCCTGCAAAACCTTGATTTCTTCCAGGGCGGCCTGCAGTTTGGCGAGCAGCTCTTCCCGTTCCCGATGATGCCGCGTCACCGCCTTTCTGGCGAGGATGTCGCGACTGCATTTTTCAACGGCAGCGATGAACTTCTCGATGTCCACCGGTTTGAGCACGTAGTGGTCGATGCCGGCCTCGATGGCCTGCAACAGGTACGAGGTTTCGCTGTAGGCCGTGGTGGCGATGATCTTGATTCCCTGTGATTTCTCCCGCATTGCCTGGGCCATTTGCAGGCCGTCCATCTCCGGCATGCGGATGTCGGTGACCACGAGGTCCGGAGAAAACTGGCGAAAAAGCCCGAGCCCCTCTCTGCCGTTTTCCGCCACAAGTACCTCCCTGGCGCGCCTTCTCAGGATCTGAGCAAGTTCCTCTCTGGTAACCGGGTCGTCCTCCACGTAGAGGATGGCGAGGTCGGGACGGTCGTCTGCCGGCATGGTTCCTCCTTATCGGCCTGAAGTTGCGGCCTGTTCCGCGAGCGGCAGGGCCACGGTAAACACGGCTCCCTCCTCGCCGTTCCGCACGGAGAGCGTGCCCCCCATGTGCTCCATGATGAGTTTCGACATGTAGAGGCCGAGCCCTGTCCCCTTGGCCTGGTCCCTGGTGGTGAAATAGGGTTCAAAGATCCGGTCCATGATTTCCTCGGCTATGCCGCCGCCGTTGTCCGCCACCTCGATGACGATGTTGCTGGCGGAATGATGAAAGTCCAGGTCGATCCGGCCCGGCTGTCGTGCGGGTGCCGGAGTGGCTTCCCTGAGCGCCATGATGGCGTCGCGCGCGTTGTTGAGCAGGTTGAGGATGACATGCTGGAACTCGTTCCGGTAGCCGGAAGCGGTCATTGCCTCGCAGGCGACACATTCCGCCTCGCTCTCGTATATTTTGCCATGGGTATGGCAGGTCAGGCGATAGGATATGGCGTTGGCGGAAAGCTGCGCCGAGATCAGGCCGAGCACTTCCCCCACGGCGGCCATGGGATCGAAGTTCCGCTTTTCTTTGTCAGGTCGGAAGAAGTTGCGAAAATCGTCGATGGTGCGCGACATGTGCTGGATCTGGGACATGGCCTTCCGGGTCGAGGTATCCAGGTATTCCTGGTGCAATTCTCCGAACGTGTATGCCTCCCGGATGTTCTGGATGATAATGCCGAGAGCGTTCAACGGTTGCCGCCACTGGTGGGAGATGGCGCCCAGCATCTCGCCCATGGCCGCGAGCTTGGATTGCTGGACCAGAAGCTGCTCGCCCTTGATCCGGAGGGCCACTTCGCTCCGGACGCGCTGCTCGAGTTCGGCGGTGAGCGCTTCAAGCTGCTGGGTTTTTTCCTGGAGCTGCAGCTCGGCGTTCTTGCGCTGGGTGATATCTGCATGGGTTCCGGACATGAGCAGCGGCTTGCCGTCTTCGGTCCAGGTGGCCACCTTGCCCCGATCGAGAACCCAGATCCAGTGGCCGTCCCGGTGGCGCATCCTGCACTCGCATTCGTAATAGGAAAGAGTGCCGGAAAAATGTTTTTCGAGCAGGGCTTCCGAAATGCCGATGTCGTCCGGGTGGACGTGCTCGATCCAAGTCTGGATGCTGACCGGTTCCAGTTCCGCCAGCCGGTAGCCGAGGAATTCGGCCCAACGCTCGTTGAAGGTCGTCTCCCCGGTCTGCACGTTCCATTCCCAAGTGCCGACATTGGTTCCTTCGATGATCTGATCGAGTCGACGGCGTTCGTGGAGCAGTTCCGCAGTGCGCTCCTGCACGGTTTTTTCCAGGTTCATCCTGGCGGCGTTGGCCCTGGCAAGGTGTTGTTCGATGCTGCCTGATGCCTGCCGGAAATTGTCAATGAGTTCGGAAAGTTCAGCGATGTTTGACCTGGGCCACTCGATGCGTTCCTGTTTTTCGATCTTGGTTGGGAGGTTGTTGGAGACGCTGGCCAGAAAAAGAATCGGAGCGCTGAGTCGCCTGCTGAGCATCTGGGCGAGGGCCAGCATAACCCCGAAAAGGATGGCAACCCCGGAGAGACCCCAGATGGCACTGCTGTAGTAGTGGTGCTGCAGCGGGGCAAGCGACTGCTCAAGACGCAGCAGCCAGGGAGTCCCCGGGATCGGGGCGGTGGCGAGATAGAAGGCGTCCTTCCAGGCCTCCATGACGCTGATGTTCTTTCGGGCCTCCGGGACAATGAGGGATACGGCTTCGCTGACGGTAAGGACCTGTCCGCCTCCGCCCTCATTGCCGCTTGCAGGAGCGAGAGGGGCTCTTGTTCTGTCGGTGCTGACCACCACTTTTCCATTTCGGTCGATGATGGTGTAGCGGAGGAAGTCCTGGCCCCCGCTGGCAAGGGCGAGCATGTTTTGCATATGCTGGAGATTGATGGCGCCCAGGCCGAAATGGGACAGCCTGCCATCCCGGACCACCGGGACGCTGATGGAAAAAATCGGCACAAAGATCCCGCCCCGGCCCAGGAAAACGTCGGAAATGGTCGGATTGAGGCTGTTGCGCAACTCCTTGAACCAGGTCCGGTCCGCGAAGCTGATGCCGATGGTGGATTGCCCCCGCTCATTTACCGGCGGATGGAAGGCGATGGTGGTGCCGCTGGCGTCGCCGAGAAAGACGTTGTGGAATTCGGGAAAGAGGGCATGGATCCGTTCTATTTTCTCCTGGAGTTCGGCCGAAGGCTGCAGTGGGGAGCTGGTACCCAGCTCGGCGATGATCCTGGCCGCGCGCACATGATTGGCTGTCCACCGTGCGACGATCTGTGCTGTGACCAGCGCTTTGTCCTCGATCTCGCGGGCGATCCTTTGCTGGGTTGCGGAGATTTCCCGGTGCGTGAGGAGCAGGAGCATTCCCAGGGAGGGAAGCATCAAGAAGAGGGCGGCCATCTGGAAGATTATCTGCCCGAAGGAGATGCGCCGTTGCGGGGGGGGAGGCGGCCGGCTGGAGGGGAATCGGCAGCAGAGACAAAAGAAGCCAGCCGAGCAGAGCATTGAGCAGGCCGTTCAATGCCTGTTTGAGAATAATGATCACCGTGTGCTGGGCCTGCAGGTGCATCATCCCCCCGTAGAAGAGGACGATGAGGGGGGCGCCGAGTGCCAGCCAGTAGAGGCCGTCGATCAGCAGGATGTTCGTTCTGCCCCGCTTGAGGGCCACGCCGATCCAGAGGGTTTCCAGGGTGAAAATGATGATGGCGTAGGGATGGTTCCAGATGTGGTAGGTATACCCGGATGCTATCAGGGCCACGGCCACGCCCGCCCGGATTCCGAGGCCGGCCACGGCGAGGATGGAGAAGATGCTGCCGAAGGTGAAGGCGACGCCAAAGGAGACGGGCAGAGACAGGGCGTTGCCGAGCAGGCCAAGCAGGGCGAGGATGGTTGCGGACACGAAGGTGCGGACCCAGCCTTTGCCCACATTCAGGGCAGTCATGGTTTTTTCACCAGCGTCCAGCATGGGGCCGCCTCCGGTCGGGGTCTGCAAGGTGAAGAAAAAGGCGCCGCTTTTTTCTGTTCCTTCGGGCAAGGGCCGGCCCGGGTTCATCCTTCGATGAGCGTCTTGATATGGCTTTGCTCGTCCTGCGCCGGGATGAAGATTTCCAGATTCTTGTTCCAGCGGCTCACATAGTGCTGGGTCAGAAGCTGACGCATGACGTTTTTCAACTGGGTGAGGGTGGTGTAGGACTGGATGAAATATTCGCCATAGCTGCTTTCGGTCACCACGGTCGACTTGAGGGTCTTGCTGCCCTTGACCGGTTCTTTCTCGAAATTGACGATGACCAGGGCCCGGATCACGGTTTCCCGCTTGAGCAGGCTGGCCGGTGGGATCTTTGAAAAATGGATGATGGGAAAGGTTTTTACCAGGGTCTCGGTCAGTTGCTGGATGTCCACCAGATCGATGGGCAGGAAGTTCTTGGTGAGGTGGAGGTTGGTTTTTTCGGAGAGAATGCCGTTGACCAGAAGCCAGACGATGAGGCGGACCAGGTTGTCCTCCCGCTTGATCACGGCGTCCACGTTCTGTTTGACCGATTCCTGGTCGAGCTCCCCCTGGAAGGCGTAGTAATAAAAGATCCCCTCGTATTTGGTGATATGGATGGTGATGTGGTTCTGCGCCATCAGATCGCGGGAGACGCTGCGGATATAGTCGATCTTGTTTTCCTTCTGCTCGTAGAAGGTGAAGAGCTTACGGCCGAGGATGGAAATATCGCGCTCGGTGATGGTGAGCCCGGTTTCCACCCCGAAGCTCTTGAAGATCCAGCGCAGCCGCTTGTAGGTTTCGATGAGGTACTCATGGACCTTGCCCCCGAAGGCAAGCAGCTCCTTGTATTTCCAGTCGCGGAAGCGGAGAAAATGGGCGTAGTTTTCCGGCAGCAGATTCCAGGAGCGCATCATGGCCATGGTGGCCTGCAGGTGGCTGCGTTCCCCGAATTTGGTGTTCTTCTGCGATTCCATGCCCTCCAGCGCCTTGAGGAAGAGACATTCCTGGATGAGGGCCGCCCGTTTCTGTTCTGTTTTTTCTCCCTGATAGAAGGCGACGATCTCCCGGGCCAGCAGGATGTATGGGTCCACCTCGATCAGCTCGATCTTGCCCCGTTCCTGTTCGGGAAGTTTTTCCGGGTAGGTGATGAGGCATTTTACCCTGTCGGAGAAGAGCGGCAGGGTTTTTGATTCCCTGCGCAGGAGCAGTTCGAGGTAGGCGAATTTGATCACCGATTTGAAAGGGCTGTCCAGGGCCTTGTTCATCTGCCAGAGGCAGGCCCCGAAGATCTCCGACTTGGGGATGTCCGAGAGGTAGCCCAGGTCGATGAATTCGTCGGGGTTGATCTTTTGATGGGTGATGAGGTTCTTGACAAAGATGCGGTATTCCCCCTCGGTGAGCCCGGGGGGGATGAGCCACCAGAGCAGCATCTTGCCGGCGACCAGGATATGGGTGCGGAAGAGTTCGTCCTTGAGGAGGGCCTTGAGCGCGGAACCTGCCGATTCTTCGTCCGCTTCCGCGGTAAAGGAATTTTCCCTGGTCTGGTCGATGTCCATGGGGAAGAAGTGCGCCTCAATCCCCCGTTTGAGGGCCCACTCCTCTATGCCCTTGCATTTCTGCTGCAGGAGCGCAAGCCCCTTTTCCCCTATTTCTTCCTTGCGGATGCTCACCCAGTAGTCGCAGTCGGAGATCTCGGACTGCGCGATGGTGCCGATGCTGCCGATGGTTTTCAGCGAGTGGATACAGCGTTTTTCCGAAAATGGCGGGGGGGTATCGATGCGGAGTGCGGTGGAGTTGGGGAAGTAACGGCGGAAAAGCTCATAGGGCATCTCCTCTTCGGGGAGGAAGCCATGGATGCCGTGCGGACATTGCGGATTGTCCACATAGCCGGGGAGGTCTGGATAGTTGCAGTGCAGGAGGTAGGGGACAGCCTTGAGCAGCAGGTTGCTGTGATGGGCGTTGAAGAGAGCGGCCTTGGCCTTCCGTTCTTCGTTGTAGCGGCGGTAGTTGTCTATTTTTTCCTGGAAGGCGCTCATGGGTTGCCGTTGTCTGTTACTCCCCGTGGCCCGGTTGGAGCCCTTGGGGCAAGTGCTCTGTCTGTTACGGCGCCAGCCCGATCGCCTCGATCATCCGCACCGCCTGCACGGTTTTTCCCACGTCGTGCACGCGGAGAATATCCGCGCCCTGGGCCGCGCAATAGGCCGATACTGCGGCCGTCGCCACGTCCCGTTTCTCCACCGGCAGATCGAGAAGCTTCCCGATGAAGGCCTTGCGGGAATGGCCGATGAGCAGAGGGCAGCCAAGACTTTTGAGCTCCCCGAGGTGCTTGAGGAGAGTCAGGTTGTGTTCTATAGTTTTGCCGAATCCCAGGCCCGGGTCAATGATAATTCTCTGCCTGGAAAGCCCCTTGCCCTCTGCCCAGCGTATTCGCTCCGCAAGAAAATCCCGGACCTCGGCGACCACATCCCGATACTCCGGCTCGACCTGCATGTCTTTGGGCGTGCCCTGCATGTGCATGATGACGACCGGCGCCTGATGGGCAAGGGCGACCTCGATCATTTCCGGCTCAAAGCGCAGGGCACTGATATCGTTGAGGAGGTCCGCGCCTGCGGCGAGAGCGGCCTTGGCCACTCCGGCCTTGGTGGTGTCGATGGAAATCGGCACCTCTGCTGATTCCTGCCGGATGCAGGCGATGGCCGGCAGGACGCGGCGAAGTTCTTCTTCCGGGGGGACCGGTTCGGAAAAGGGGCGGGTCGATTCGCCGCCCACGTCGATGATGTCAACGCCGGCGGCGAGCATGCGCCTGACCTGCGCGGTCATGGCCGTGGCCTCGTTGAAGGAGCCGCCATCGGAAAAAGAATCCGGAGTGATATTGAGAATGCCCATGACCAGGGGCCTGGAGCCGAAGCGGAGATTTTTGTTTTTCATTGGTGTCTGCACGGAACCCCCAAAAAGAGAGAGCCCTTTGCGGATCACTCCTCAAAGGGCTGGGTTCGTCTCCTGATCCTGGGCTTGCTTGGCTCAGGAGCCTGTCGCGGGCGCATCTGGCACGGCCTCTGCCGATACCACGGGAGGGGCAAGGAGGGCTTCGATGTCTTCCAGGGCCAGGGTTTCCTTTTCCAGCAAGGCGGCCGCCATGGCCTTCAGAATCGCGAGGTTGTCGGAAAGCAGGGTGTGGACCTTGGCGTTGGCCGCCAGGACGATACGCTTCACCTCTTCGTCGATCCGTACCGCCGTGGTTTCGCTGTAGTCGCGATGCTGGCTGATCTCGCGGCCCAGGAAAATCTGTTCCTCCTTCTTGCCGAAGGTGAGCGGCCCCAGTTCGTCGCTCATTCCCCACTCACAGACCATCTTGCGCGCCAGGAGGGAGCAGCGTTCGATGTCGTTGCCGCTGCCGGTGGTGATCTCGCCGAAGACAAGCTCCTCGGCGGCTCTGCCGCCCAGGAGGATGCAAAGGTTGTTCATCAGGTAGGATTTGGCGTAGGTGTGCTTTTCGTCCACCGGCAACTGCTGGGTCAACCCCAGGGCGCGGCCACGCGGGATGATGGTCACCTTGTGGATCGGGTCGGTGCCGGGCAGCAGCCGGGCCACCAGGGCGTGGCCGGCCTCATGGTAGGCGGTGATTTCTTTTTCTTTTTCGGTGATGATCATGCTGCGGCGCTCGGCGCCCATCATCACCTTGTCCTTGGCCTGTTCCAGGTGCTGCATGGTGATCTTCTCGGCGTTGCCGCGGGCGGCGAGCAGAGCCGCCTCATTGACCATGTTTTCAAGGTCCGCCCCGGAAAAACCCGGGGTGCCGCGGGCGATGATCTCCCAGTCGACATTGTCGGCCAGGGCTTTCTTGCGGCCATGCACGGCAAGGATTTTCTCCCGGCCTTTGACGTCGGGGACCGGCACCACCACCTGCCGGTCGAAACGGCCGGGCCGGAGCAGGGCGGGGTCGAGAACGTCCGGCCGGTTGGTGGCCGCGATGATGATGACGCCCTCGTTGGACTCGAAGCCGTCCATCTCGACAAGGAGCTGGTTCAGGGTCTGTTCGCGTTCGTCGTGTCCACCGCCCAGGCCGGCGCCGCGATGGCGGCCCACCGCGTCGATTTCGTCGATGAAGATGATGCAGGGCGCATTCTTCTTGCCCTGGATGAAGAGATCGCGCACCCGGGAGGCGCCGACGCCGACGAACATCTCGACAAAGTCCGAACCGCTGATGGAGAAAAAGGGCACCTCCGCCTCGCCGGCTATGGCCTTGGCGAGCAGGGTCTTGCCGGTACCCGGGGAGCCGGCAAGCAGCACGCCCTTGGGGATCCGGCCACCCAGGCGGGTAAATTTTTTCGGGTCCTTGAGGAAGTCGATGATCTCGGAAAGTTCTTCCTTGGCCTCTTCGATCCCGGCCACATCGGCAAAGGTGATCTTGCTCTGCTCCTGGTCCATGAGGCGGGCCCGGCTCTTGCCGAAGCTCATGGCCTTGCCGCCGCCCACCTGCATCTGGCGCATGAAAAAGATCCAGACCCCGATCAAAAGCAGCATGGGGAACCAGGAGATCAGCACCGTAACGTACCAGGGCGTTTGCTCCTGCTGCTTGACCTTGATATTGACTCCGGCCTTGCGCAGGATGGGGATCAGTTCGGAATCGGCGGGGATGATCACCTTGAAGGTCTTGCCGCCGCTTGATTCGCCGGTGACCTCGTCGGCCTGGATGGAGACGGCGGTCACGGCTCCGGATTCGACGCTGGTAAGAAAATCGCTGTAGCTCATCTCCACCACCGAGGTCTGCGGCTTGTTGAAGAGATTGAAGAGCAGAATCATGGTGAGGCCGATTACCAGCCACATGGAGAGATTTTTATAAAAGCTGTTCAAGCATAACCTCCGTGAGCGTAGGGGTGTTGCGCAGTGTATTGTGCGGAGTCTGCCGCGGGTTCCTTGTTCAGTCGCGGGGGAAAGATCATGGAATGGTGCGGAGTTACTGCAATGATCATCCAACAATAAGCCAGACGGCCAAGAAAGTCCAGAGGAGGAGCGGGAGAGCGCTTATTTTTTCAGGGCCACGGCGAGGCGGAAAGAGGCAGGCCCGCCGTGGCCCTGGTCTGGTTTTCAGGTGAAGTACTCCTGCACCGATTTGGCCTCCATGGATTCCTGTTGCATGGTGCCGATGGCCTTGACCATGGACTCGGCCCCGGCGATGGTGGTCGTGTAGGGCAGATGGTAGTTCAGGGCGGCCCGGCGAATGGTATAGGCGTCCTCCGTGGTTCTGGTCCCCAGGGAGGTGTTGACGATCCACTGGATCTGCTTGTCCTGGATTTTGTCCAGGATGTGCGGCCTGCCTTCCGAGATTTTGTGGACGCTGGCGCAGTCGATCCCGTTTTCCGTGAGGATCTTCGCGGTGCCGCGGGTGGCAAGGATCTTGAAGCCCAGGGCCGCGATCTTCTTGGCGATGGGCACGATGGCGGGCTTGTCGCTGTGGCGCACGCTCAGAAGCACATTGCCTTCCGTGGGGATCCGTTGCCCTGCGGCAAGTTGTGATTTTGCAAAGGCAAGGCCCAGGCATTCGTCCAGGCCCATCACCTCGCCGGTGGATTTC
>DDXK01000075.1:14090-14655 GCA_002347185.1 Desulfobulbaceae bacterium UBA2262
ACGGTCCGCGAGGCGCGCGGGTTGACCTCCAGGATGTAAAGGGTGTTCTCCTTCACCGCGTACTGGACGTTCATCAGCCCCTTGACCTTGAGTTCGGCGGCCATGGCCCGGGTGGCATTTTTGATTGTCTCGATCATCTCCTTGGAGATGGAGTGGGGGGGCAGCACGCAGGCGGAGTCGCCGGAATGGATGCCAGCCTCTTCGATATGCTGCATGATGCCGCCGATGATGGTATTTTCTCCGTCGGAGATGGCGTCCACGTCGATCTCCACCGCATCCTTCAAGAATTTGTCGATGAGGATGGGTCGTTCCGGCGAGACGTCGATGGCCGAATTCATATAGGAGACGAGATCCCTTTCGTTATAGACGATGCGCATGGCCCGACCGCCCAGCACGTAGGATGGCCGGACCACCACGGGATAGCCGATCCGGCCGGCGATGGCAACCGCTTCCTCCGCGGTCTGGGCGGTCCCGTTCTCCGGCTGCAGCAGGTTGAGCTTGTGCAGGAACTGCTGGAAGCGCTTCCGGTCCTCGGCCCGGTCGATGGAGTCCGGCGAGGTGCCGA
>DDXK01000006.1 GCA_002347185.1 Desulfobulbaceae bacterium UBA2262
CCCCCCCGCCGGCAGTTTTTTCACCCCGCCCGCTGGGACGGCCGCAAGCCTTGCCGGGCCGGCGGAATTCCCCCCACTGGGCAGCACGGGCCACGTCCCGCCCTTCTTCCCGCCGACCATTTCCAGCAATTCATTCACCGTGGCCTTCATAACCTCGGCTTGGGCGTTCAGCTCCTCGGAAGCAGAAGCGGTCTCTTCGGCATTGGCTGCATTTTGCTGGGTGACGCTGTCGATATGGTTGACGGCGTTGTTCACCTGGCCGATGGCCCTGGCCTGCTCGCCGGTGGAGCCGGCGATTTCACTCACCAGGGTGCTCATCCGCTGCACCGCCTCGGTGGCCACGTTAAACGAGTCGCTGGTCTGCGAGACCAGTTCGGCGCCGGACCTGATCTTCTGCACCGTGCCGTCGATGAGAACCGAGGTGTTTTTTGCGGCCTCGGCCGCGCGCATGGCCAGATTGCGAACCTCGTCGGCGACCACGGCAAAGCCAGCGCCCGCCTCTCCGGCCCTGGCCGCCTCCACCGCGGCGTTCAAGGCGAGCAGATTGGTCTGGAAGGCGATCTCGTCAATGGTCTTGACAATCTTCTGCGTCTGGGTGCTGGCGACGGAAATATCTTCCATGGAGGAAGTCAGCCTTTTCATGGAGCCATCGGCCTCGCGCAGGATCTCGTTCGCCTCCTTCATCAGGATATCGGCCTGTCCGGCGTTCTCCGCATCCTGCTTGGTCATGGCCGCCACCTCTTCGATGGAGGCGGAGGTTTCCTCCACCGAGGCTGCCTGCTCCGAGGCTCCCTCGGCCAAGACCTGGCTGGAGGAAGAAATCTGGCCGGCCGCGGCGCTCACCTGCTCGGCGCCCTCGGCCATGTGGGTGGCGACCCTTCTCAGAACCGTGGTGATGGTTTTGGCGAGAAAAAAAGCCAGCGCCACCCCGAAGCCCGCGGTTATCAGCCCGAAGACAGAAACCCCGAAGCGGGTTCTCTGGGCGGCGCTCACCATGGCCTCATCGGTCAGAATGGCGCCCCGGGCCTCGGCCCGGATCCTGCCCAGCAGCCCCTGCACGTTTTGCAGAGCAGGAACGGTCTGCTCGGCATAGACCTTCTTGGCCTTTTCCATGCCGGCGATCTGATTTTCCGCCTCGGTCTGCATATCCCAGAGAATCTCTATGGTGGTGTTCAACTGCTTGAGGGTTTCGTTCTTGAAAAGGGCTGTTGCGTCGTCAAAACGCTTCTCGGCAAGCAGTTCCTTCAGCCTCCCCCCGGAGAGATGCATGGCATCGTGGTTCGCGTGGATCGAATCAAGCGCCTCCCGGTAATGACTGGTGCCGTTTTTATAGGCCTGCTTGGCCTGTTCGGTATCAAGCCATTTACCGAGCATGCATTTGGCAGGATCGGTCTCGAAATTTCCGATGGAGGTATTGTGCATCAGCAGGGCGTCCCGGGCCCGTCCGGCCCAGGCAAGATGATAGGCCTCTATGGCTACCAGCTTTGCCGGGAGGGAGAGATCCGCCTGGACAAAAAGCTTGCCGATGGCAATGGCAGAATCATGGAGATCCTTGTGGGGCTTTTCTATGCTTTTCAGGAGCGGAACGATGCCCGGCACCAATTCCTCGGCCTGCTTCCGCGCCTCGCCATAGAGCCACTTGCCGAAGGCGCACTTGGTATGATCGGTCTCCACATGCAGTTCGGTGACATTGTCGTCGTTGAGCAGCGAATTGACCCCGGCGACCCAGTTGAGGTGATCCACCTCCTTCTGAGCAAGCAGGCCGTCGAGCCTGTTGCCGAGGATCACATCCTCGGCATCGGTGACGATCCTGCCCACTCCGAAATAGTTTGCCGTCACAATGACGAGCAGAAGAGCAAGGATTACACCAAAGCCACCGGTAATTTTCTGGGAAATTGTCATCTTCTTCCAGTTCATCGCGTACCCCTTGCATAGTGAGCGTCTGCGGTCGCCTGCCGCAAAGTCCTTAGGGCCAGGCCTTCTCCGCGGGGTCGGCGTCTCCTGCCGGCCGAAACCACGCTTCCCCGCAAAAAGCTTTTCCTTTCAAAACGCATTTGGGTAACTTATATACCATACCAAGAGACACTTTCCAGAGGAGATTTCCGCATGTGGTCTTCAAAAGACGTCTACTACATCTCGGACAGCACCGGCATTCTGGCCACAAACCTCGGCCAGGCCCTCATCTGCCAGTTTCCGGAAATCAATTTTCATGAAGAAAAGTTCCCCTTTGTTCTCAACATCGAGGAGGCGCAAAAAACCCTTTCCTACATCCTCAACCAGTCCTCGGGGAGAAGGCCGCTTATCTTCAGCACCATCATGAACGAGGAGGTGCGGGCTGTTTTCGATTCGCCGGAGGTGGAGCTTTTCGACGCCTTTGAAATCTTCATGGAACGCATGGAAAACTGCCTGGAGGCCAAGGCGCTCCGGGTGCCTGGCTTTTCCAGGCACATCGACAATCTGACCATGGCCAGGCGGGTCGAGGCGATCCATTACTGCCTGGAGCACGATGACGGAGTGAAAACCCACGAACTCGATGAGGCGGATGTCATCCTGCTCGGGGTCTCCCGCTCCGGCAAGACCCCGGTCAGTGTCTATCTGGCCACCCAAATGGGACTCAAGGCCGCCAACTTTCCCCTCACCTCGGAATATCTCAACGAGTATCGCCTGCCCGACGGGGTTGCCAGAAACAAAAAACGGGCCATCGCCCTCACCACCACCCCGCAACTTCTGCACAGCGTAAGGGAAAAACGCTATTCCGACAGCAACTATGCCAAACTGTCAACCTGCATCGAGGAGATAGAAAAAGCGGAAACCATCTTCCGGAATCACAAAATTCCCATCATTTCAACGGCCGGTAAATCCATCGAGGAAACCGCCACCCAGGTCTCCCAGGAGCTGGGCCTCTCAAAAAAGCCGGCCTCCCTGAGCGAAAGCCCCTGACCACCCCGCCCGGGAACGGATCCTGGCCCCGGCAACCAGAACAGCCCGTCGCGTTGCCGGCGAGAATTTTTTTTGCACAGCCGGACTTTTTTTCAGTATGATCACACAGCAGCAACAACCGCAACCGACTGCCCAACCGGAGATTGCTTTGCCCAAGACCATTTGGATCATGACCCTACTGGCCTGCCTGGCCCCCGGGGAGGCCCTCGCCTTCCAGCCCCATGATTACTCAGGCATCTATATCCATCAGTTTGCCCATTGTTTTCTCATCGTCTCCCTGTTCGTTTTCACCGTCAAAGCGCAATACAACCTGCACGCCTCGCCCAAGGCCTGGCGGTTCATCATCCTCGGCGCCTGGCTGTTGATCTTCTGGAACCTGATGACAATGACCGGCCACTTCCTCGATCTCTATCTGCCCGAGACTTCCCTGCGGCTGGCGCCGGGCGAACGCGTCCCCTCCCTCCTGATCGCGGGCTGGAAAGAGGTCCTGTTCTATATCCTCAAGATGGACAATTTCCTCGCGGTGCCGGCCCTGTACTGCATCTACAGAGGGCTCTGCCTCCTGCCGCGGGAACGGCCCGCAAAACTGGCAAATGGCTGAAGCCGCATGGTCACCCTGAGCCTCCTCCCTATCTGGATCATTGATTTCTTCGGCGCCATCGCCCTGCTCCTCCTCGCCGGCCTCTGCCTGAAAAAGGCCCTGGCCCTGGTCAATGCCGAACGCGAAAGTCCGCTGGCCATCTTTTTCCTCTGGTTCTGCGGGGCCATTTTCACCCTGGCCCTCTCGCGTTCCGTCGGTCATATGCTTAAGCACCTCCTCGTCGCCACCGGCAACAAGGAGCTCTGGCAGCTCATCGCCCCCTACAGCGGTTCGATCAACACCATGGCCTTCATCGTCATCGCCGCGGTGACCCTCTTTTACGACAGGATCGACACCATCATGAACCGCATGGTCCGGGATAACGAAAAGATCGAAAAAAACAGCCAGGCCCTGCTTCGTCTCAACAAGGATATCGAAGCGGTGATCGCTGAGCGGACCAGGGCAAGCATGGCCCTGCGCATCGCCCACGAGGTGCGCAACCCCATCACCATCATCGGCGGCATGGTGCGCCGCCTGCTCAACGCCTATCCCAACGAAAAAGAGGGCAAAATCAAGCTTGCCCATATCCTGGACCAGTCACGGAAGCTGGAAAACCTGGTCGGGAAATTCGAAACGGTCCGGCCGGAGGCGAGAAAAATTTTCGCGGCCCTGGACCTGAACCAGATCGTTGACGAATCGGTGGAATTGCTGCAGAAGGAGACGACACCCAAAGACCTTGGCCTCCTCTTCTTTCCCAGCGCCGAACCCCTCCTCTTCCACGGCAACGCCTCCCTGATCAAGATGGCCATTGTCCATCTGCTACGCAATGCCGTCACCGCCTGCGGAAAAAGCGGCATGATCCGGGTACGCACGAAGATGATTGCCGGGGGCGGCGAGCTCACCATCTCGGACAACGGCCCCGGCATTGCCCCTGACCTCCTGGAGGTCATCTTCGACCCTTATCTGCGCCTCCACCGTCAGGCCACCGGCCTGGGCCTGCCCTACGTCAAGCAGATCGTCACCGAGCACATGGGCTCCATCGCTATTCAGAGCGAGGAAGGCAAGGGAACCACGGTGGTCATCGTCCTGCCCAGCCACCTCGGCGAACTGCGCGGTTCCGCCGGCGCCCTCCTCCCCTCCTGACCGGCGCGACCCTGGCGGGCCTTTCCCGCGGCCCCAGGGAAGGCTCCTTCCGCACCACCCTCCGCCCCCCGGCGCACCCCTTGCATTTTTTCCTTGCGTCTTTGCATCCCTGCGGTAGAGTTCCACGTTTCACGGTGACCTCAACCTTCAGCTCCCCGGCCCCGAAAATCCCATGCTCTCCATCACTCAGCTCGCCATACAATACGGAACCAAGCATCTCTTCAAGGAGGTGACTGTCCGCGTCCATCCCGGCGAAAAAATCGGCCTGGCCGGCGTCAACGGGGCCGGCAAATCGACGCTGCTCAAGATCATGGCCGGCGTCCAGCATGTGGACGACGGCGTCGTCACCAGGGCGAAAGGCCTGACCATCGGCTATCTCCCCCAGGAAACCACGGCCTTCCCGCCCGGCCGCACCCTGGTCGCAGAGGCGGAAACGGCCTTTGCCGAGGCCCTGGCCCTGCAGAAGGAACTGGACCGGATAAACCTCCGCCTCGGCCAGGTAGCCGCCCACGAAGACGAATTTGGCGAACTGCTCCGACAGCAGGGGGAACTGCAGCATCGCCTGGACCAGTCGGACATCTTTGTCATGCAGTCCCAGATCGAAAAAATCCTCCTGGGGCTGGGCTTTTCCGAAAATGATTTCGGCAAGGAGAGCAATTCCTTCTCCGGCGGCTGGATCATGCGCCTGATGCTCGCCAAGATCCTTCTCGCCAAACCAGACCTGCTGCTGCTGGACGAACCAACCAACCACCTGGACATCGAATCGCTCACCTGGCTTGAGGATTTTCTCAGAAACCACCGGGGCGCCATGGTCGTCATCTCCCATGACCGCTCCTTTCTCGACAATCTCACCAGCGTTACTTGGGAGCTTTCCCTGGGCGAGCTCACCGTCTACAAAGGCAATTACTCGCAATACCTCCGGGAAAAAGAAAGCCGCATGGCCATCAAGCGGGCTGCCTACGAAAACCAGCAGGCACGCATCCAGCAGACCATGCGTTTCGTCGACCGGTTCCGAGCGAAATCCACCAAGGCGAGCCAGGTGCAGAGTCGCCTCAAGCAACTCGAAAAAATGGAGCTCATCGAACTCGACGAAACGGAAGGCACCATCTCCTTCCGCTTCCCGCCCTCGCCCGCCAGCGGCAGAACGGTTCTGGAGGTGGAAAAACTCAACAAAAGCTTCGGGGCGCTCAAGGTTCTTGCCGATCTTTCCTTTGTCCTGCAGCGCGGGGAAAAGCTGGCGGTGGTCGGCGTCAACGGCGCCGGCAAATCGACCCTGGTGAAGATGCTGGCCGGGCTCATCAAGCCCGATGGCGGCGCCATCCGCTTCGGCCACAATGTCACCGTTTCCTACTTCGGCCAGCACCAGGCCCAGGAGCTCGACCCGCGCTACACCATCCTCGAAACCCTGAGTCAGGTCAACAACGAGCTGACCCTGACCCAGAGCCGCTCCCTCCTCGGCGCCTTTCTCTTCCGGGGCGACGACGTGGACAAGAAGGTCGGGGTCCTCTCGGGCGGGGAAAAATCCCGGGTCGCCCTGGCCAAGATGATCGCCACCCCGGCCAACCTGCTCATCCTCGACGAGCCCACCAACCACCTGGATATCGTTTCCCAGGAGGTGCTCCAGGAGGCGATGCGTCAGTACGACGGCTCCATCATCGTGGTCTCCCACAACCGTTATTTCGTCAATTCCTTTGTCGGCAAGGTCCTCGAGATCAAGCAGAGCCACGGCACCATCTTTGACGGCAACATCGATTACTACCTGCACAAGGTCCACAACGAAATCCCCACCCCTTCCCAGGAGCGGGAGAAGGGCCCGGCTTCCCTGCCCGCCGATTCGGGGAAAATACCCAAAAAAGGGAAGGAGGCCCGCCGGCAGCAAGCCGAACTGCGCCAGAAGAAGACGCGGGAACTCGCTCCCCTCAGAAAGACGGCAAACCGCTGCGAGCAGGAAATCGACTCCCTGGAAGGACGGAAATCCCAGCTGGAGCAGGCCATGGCCGACCCTGAACTCTATAAGGATCAGGATAGATTTGCCGAGCTGAGCAGCGAGTACAGCTCGCTGACCAGGAAGCTTGAACGCACTTACGCGGAATGGGAACAGGCCCAGGCCGCCATCGAGGAAATCGAAAGCCGCTTCGGCAGCGATCAGGACTCCTGAGGCCTTTGAAAAACAGCGCTCCGCTCTTGACCACCGCGGCAAATCCCAGTATCTTCAGCCCTTGATCGCGGATGCTTCCCTGGGGCCAGTTCCGCCTGGAGCCGCCATCCGCTGGGCATTCCCAGAACGAAACCATTTCTTTTTTTATAGCCGTTTCTCATTCTTCTCCAGGAGGAGCCACATGAAAAGGATATACCCCGCCCGACACCTCTTTCTTTCGCTCGCCGTCGCCACCTCTCTTTTTGTCGTTCCCGCCGCCTTCGCCTCCGGGGGAGGCCATGACGGCGGAACTGCCGCCCCGGCGAAAAGCGCCGAAGAAACCATCAAGGCCGCGGTGAACGGCAACGAGCAATTCAAGGCCCACCACGACAGCCATCATTTCGACGCCTTCCAGAGCGGCCAGGCCCCCAATCTGACCGTGGTCGCCTGCTCCGACTCCCGGGTGCATACCCAGCTCTTCGGCATGCAGCCGGACAACAACATCTTCGTCATCCGCAACATCGGCAACCAGATCAAAAACGCAGAAGGCTCCGTGGATTACGGGGTCCGCCACCTGCCCACCAGGGTGCTTCTCGTCCTGGGCCATTCCAGCTGCGGCGCCATCAAGGCCGCCATGGGCGACTACTCTGGAGAAACCACCGGGATCAAGGCGGAGCTTGACGCCCTGAAGCCGGTAATCGCCGCCGAGGACAGGAATGACGAGACGAACACCCGCTGGGGGAAGAATGTCGAGCGCAACGTCGATTTCCAGGTCAGGACCGCCATGGAACTCTACAAGGACAAGATCGCCGGCGGCGAACTGACCGTGGTCGGCGGGGTTTACGACTTCAACGACCTCTACGGCAAGGGCCGCGGCACCCTGGTGGTCACCAACATCAACGGCGAAACGAACCCGAACCTGATCATGGCCCACCCGGCGCTCAAGGAACTCGGCAAGGGCGAAGTTGTCAACCATGTGGGGAGCCTTGCCCCGGGGCTCTAACCGTGACCGACCATTCCATCCGTCAGCAGATTGAGGAGCGCGAGGCCGCAAGCCTCGCGCCCTATGCGGCGTTGAGCCGCGACAGCAAAGGCCGGATGCGGCAGGAAGAGGAATGCCCGATCCGCGGCGCTTTTCAGCGTGACCGCGACCGCATCATTCATTCAAAATCCTTCCGCCGCCTCAAGCACAAGACCCAGGTCTTCCTGGCCCCCACCGGCGATCATTACCGCACCCGGCTCACCCATGTGCTCGAAGTGAGCCAGATCGCCAGGACCATCTCCGTGGCCCTGCGCCTGAACGGCCATCTCACCGAGGCCATCGCCCTGGGCCACGATCTCGGCCACACCCCC
>DDXK01000096.1 GCA_002347185.1 Desulfobulbaceae bacterium UBA2262
GTTGCCGATCAGGGAGTGGATCAGCACGCCGTCGCACACCTCGATGGCAATCTTGGCCAGGAACTCGTGGGACCGGTGCATGGGGTTGCGGAGCTGCAGGGCGGCAACGTCCTTCCAGCCGCGCTCCTCGAACATGGCGCGGGTCTCGGCCGGGGTCAGGTAGACGCCCTTGTACTCGGCGGGGTACTCGCCCTCGGAGAGAACCTTTACGGTGCCGGCCAGGTTGAATTCCTTCTGGTTCATAACCATCTGGACGCCCGGATGATCCTTCAGCGCGATCTCCCAGAACTTGTCGTCGGCAGACTCCTCGCCCTTGCCCTTGAAGACCTTCTCACACTCCCACTTCTTGTCGGCATCGGTCATCTCGTACTTCTCGGAGACCTTCATGGTGGCGTAGATCACGCCGTCACGCTCGAGGGCGATCTCGTCGCCGACATTGATCGCGGCGGCATCGGCCTTGGCCACGTCGAGGGTGATGGGTACCGGCCAGAAGGTGCCATTGGCCATGGTGAAGTTCTCGCACACACCCTTCCAGTCCGCCTTGGTCATGAAGCCATCCAGCGGAGAGAAGCCGCCGATGCCCATCATGATGAGGTCGCCCTTGGCGCGGGCGCTGATCTGGATCTTCTTCAGGCCAGCAGCCTTGGTTTTCTCTGCCTCCAGCTCATTGCCATGCAGCAGGCAGCAAACCAGACCTTTTCCACCGTGGGGAGCTACTAATTTAGACATGATCAAGTCTCCTTTTGTCCATTAGTAATGAAATATGATTGGGAAAAAAATGCACAATTGCACAATGAACACACGTTCAGTTTGTCGGACAGGTATACGAGAGCCCCTGGTAATTGTCAAGGAAAAATTCGCTGCAGGGAGAAAAGGCTTTCCCCGTCAAGTAACCAGCAGAAAAACCACGGAAAAACAAGCAGAAAAAACAAAAAAAGTGGACACCTGGCCGTTCAGGCCACATGCCCACTTTCGACGCCGCCTCCCCGGCAGGAAAGGCGGCAGGCGCGAGGCGCGCTCAGGCGGTGCCGTCGAAGAGGATGCCGGAAAGCTCCTCCAGCTTCTTGCGCAGCTTGATCACGTCCTCGGAAGGGATCTGCCGGATCAGTTCGCCGCTCTTCTTCTCGGTCACCTTGACCACGATATCCTCGGCAACCTTGTCCATGGCAAACTGGAGATTGGTGCCCATGCGCTCGAGCCGGCTCTGCACCTCTTCCACCGCCTTCTGCACCTCGGAGCGGCTCAGCCCCTTTTCCTTTTCTTCCTCCCGGCGCAGACGCTGCTCGTCGAGCTCGTTGCGGCTCGTGCCGGCGCTTTTCTCCACCGGCCGGGTCTGGGCCTTGGCCTTTGCCTCCACCTCAACCTGCGGCGGGGCAAGAGTGGCGATGCCGTCCCGGCTCATCCCGGTATTCAGATTCGTGATTTCCATATGCACACCTCCAACCATCCTGGCTCATGCCTGTTTGCTGCTCGCGCCCCGGCACAAAGGGCTGCGCTCAAGTTGCTCCTGCTCCACGGGCATAGGCCTTTCCCAGCCTCCTGCCCTTGCGTACTTCCCCCAGCTGCCTGCGGATGCCGTCCATCCTGCGCCTGGCCTGCGCCTGGCAACGCGCTTCGCATTCCAGGATGCGCTCGATCAGCTCCGCCTCCTCGGGAAGTGCTGCTCTCCCCTCCAGGGCGACAAAGGCTGCGGCGCGGCGGGCGAGCAGCTCCGGCAGGCCCTCCGCCTCCTCGGCGGCGATGGCCGCCTCGATCTCCTCGGTAAGGGCAAGTATCTTCTTGTACATCATTCCCTCCGGCTGTGCCAGCCCCGGCGGCTCAATAACGGTTATTGCGCTGTAACGCCTTTATTCAGCGTAGGGAACCCCTGGCTTTTTTGGGGGGGTCCCCCAATTCCTCAATACCAGTTCTTCAATAATTGCTCGCCGCCCCCTCCGCCGCCGGGGCGGAGGCCCTGTATTCGACGCCCTCAGCCGCCGGCCGGGCTTCCTGCTTTTTTCCGCGGGAGATCTCCGTCCACGCCTCGAGGAGCGGCTCCACCACCCGGAGGGCATCGGCGATTTTCGCGGTGTCGTTTTTCAGATTGGCCATCACCAGGTCGGAAACCAGATAGCCGTAAAGATCGTTGAGGTTCACAGCGATCTCGCCGCCCTGCTCCATGTCCAGCGAGGACTGCAGCTCGAGGACTATGGCGATGGCCCGGCTCAGATGCTCCGCCTTCGCCGCCAGCCTGCCTTCCGTGATATCCTCGGCAGCCATCTGCAGCCGGATGCGCAGCGCATCGTACAGCCTGACCACGATCTCCTCGCGGCTCAGATTCTCGAGCTCGTTCTTCACATAGGCGGCGCGGGCATTTCTGGTGTAGGCATTCATACGATCTGTCCCTTCCCTTGTTGAGTTATTTTTTGTAGATCTGCGCGCTCAGATTGCTCAAGGCATCGAGCTGTTGATTGAGCACCCCGGTGGTGTTCTGAAACTGCGCAAGCAGTGATTCCAGCCCCTCGAACTGCTTCTGGAGATTTTCTTCCCGCTTCGAAAGCCTGCTTTCCATCCGCAGGATTTGATCTTCCAGCCGATCGATCGAGCTCTTCAGGCCGTTTTCTTTGGCGGCCAAAATACCTGTACTCGACGAGAGATAACTTTCCAGCATATTGTCAAAACGTACGGCAAAGCCTTCCTCTTCCCCATCATCCAGGGTGAAAAAATTGGCGACGTCTTCGCGGTTGCTTTCATAAGCGGCATCGAAGACGGTGCTGTCGAAACTCAAGCGGCCGTCCCTGCCCACCTCGATGCCGAGTTCGCTGAGCTGGTTGACCGAATCAGACACCCCGGCCACCTGCCTCTGCAGCAGGCCGCGCAACTTTTCCTGCAGATTCCTGGTCAGGCTGTCCCCCTGCAGCAGGGCGGCGACCCCCCGTTCGGGGTCATAGGCCTGCAGCTTCCCCAAGGTATCAACCACCGTGTTGTACTTGCTGACAAAGGCCCCTATCTTGCTTTTGACACTGGCTGTATCCCTTGCGACCGTAATAACGAACGGGTTGCCGGGATCCTCCCCGTTGAGGGTCACCGTCACCCCTTGGATCAAATCGTCAATGGTGTTGCCCTCCCGCTCCACGGCAATGCCGTTCACGCTGAGCTGCGCATTGGCCGCGGGCTGGGTCTGGCTCAGGGCCTGGGTGGCGGGATCGGCATAAAGACTGGAGAGCCCGGCCGCGT
This sequence comes from Desulfobulbaceae bacterium UBA2262, assembly GCA_002347185.1. GTDB lineage: Bacteria > Desulfobacterota > Desulfobulbia > Desulfobulbales > Desulfurivibrionaceae > UBA2262. The sequence goes on from DDXK01000096.1 coordinate 3,217, forward strand.
CGTCATTGACCCCGTCGGCATCATTCATGGTCAGGCTGATGGTGTTGGCCGCGCCGGTTTCCTTGCCGGAAAGGGTAAGGAAATAGCTGCCAAGGCCATCGTTCACCACCCCGGCGCTCACGTCAGCATTGGCGGCGTTGATCGCCTGCGCAATGCCGGCAAGCGTATTGTTGGTCGCATCAATGGTGACGTCAACGGCGGGATTGCTTCCCACCTGGAGAGTAAGGGTTCCAGTGCCGACCACTGCATCGCTTGCCGCGAAGCTTGCGCTTTTCACGCTCTGCGCCTGGGCAAGGGCGTCAACCGTCACCTGATAGCGGCCGGCAACGGCGTCATCGCCGGCGGCAACCGTTACCAGATCCGAAGCGGTGCTGGCCGAAAAAGTCGAATAGAGATCCGCATCCTGCAGGCCCTTGACCGCGGACTGCAAATCCGCCAGGCTTCCCGTCAACACGCCGAAGGCGGAGATCTTGGCGTTGTAGTCCTCGACCTTGAGCTGAAGCAGCTGCATGGGGCGGCGCTCCAGCTGCATCATCTGGCTGAGTATCGAGGCGGTGTCAAGCCCGGACATGAGGCCGTTCACTGAGAATGCCATGTTTTTTCTCCTTCCCCGCAGAGAGGGCAACGGAGGCCGGGGGGCCCGAAGGCCCCCCGCGCCAGAGTACTACCGGCCTGCTTCAGATTAACCCTGGAGCAGGGTCAGGGCCGCCTGCGGCACCTGGTTGGCCTGGCTCAGCATGGCAAGGCCGGCCTGCTGCAGGATCTGCGCCTTGGTCAGGTTGGCGGTTTCCGAGGCAAAGTCCGCATCGACAATCCGGGATTTCGCAGCGGCGATGTTCTCGGCGCTGTTCATCAGGTTGGCGATGGTGGATTCGAACCGGTTCTGCACCGCACCGAGGTCACCGCGGAACACGTCGATCTGGCTCAACACCTTGTCCAGCTTCTGGATAGCCGTATCGGCGTTGGCCTCGGTCAGGATGTTCGCGGAGTCGATGGTGGAGGTGTTTGTGGTTGCAACAACATTCGTTACAGTGTCAAGGATGGTCGTGGTGGCCAGCTCATTGATCGAGATCGCCCGGTTGGAGCTCAGGGTGATCTCGGCCTTTTCCACGTCGAGGTTGAACGCGGTCGCCACACCGGTCAAATCAACGGTGTTTCCGAAATAACCGGTAACCGAGTCAGCATCAGCAGCCGTGGAGCCGGCAGCCGTCTCCTTCAGCTCGATATTCCGACCATCGGCCGCGGTCAGGGTCAGGTCGCCCGCGTCGTTGACGGAAGCGCTGACGCCGGTGGTCTCCTTGACGCCGTTGATGGCGGCTGCCAGCTGGTCGGCAGTCTTGGCGCCAATGCCGCCTGCCTCGTTCTCATCGAAAACAGAGGTGCCGTTGATGGTCAGGTTGTAGGAGAGGTTGTCGGTTGTGGTGCCTGCATCGGTAGAGCTTGCGTTGGCCAGGGTTGCCGCCGTGTAGGTCACGGAGGTTGTTCCCGCGGTGGCCGTGACGCCGTGGGTATCGGTGGAAAGATTGATCGCGGTGGCAATGGCCTTGGCGCTGCTCTGGCTTACCCCGTTGCCGGAATCTGTCGCCGCGGCAATATTGACCCCGTTGATGACCAGATCGCCGGCGGTATCGAGCTTGTAGGCAGTGCCTTCGGCCACGGTTGAATCGGCGACCTCGGTCAGCTGATAGCTCACCGTGGCAAAGCTGCCGATGGCGTTGGTCCGCATGCTGGTGCTGACATCGACAGAGATGGTCTCGCCGACATTGGCGCCCACCTGGAAAACAGAGGTGCCGAGGGAGCCGTCAAGTACCTTCCTGCCGTTGAAGGCGGTGGTTTGCGCGATACGGTCCAACTCGGAATTGAGCTGCTGGAACTCAGCGTCCAGAGAGGCCCGGTCTTCGGCGGTGTTGGTCGCGTTGCGGGATTGCACGGCCAGCTCACGCATGCGCTGCGAGATATTGGTCATCTCGGCCATGGCGCCTTCCGCGGTCTGGGCCAGGGAGATGCCGTCGTTGGCGTTGCGCACCGCCTGGTTCATGCCGCGCACCTGGGCGTTCATACGGTCGGAGATGGCGAGACCGGCCGCGTCGTCCTTGGCGCTGTTGATGCGCAGGCCGGAAGAGAGGCGCTGCAGGGAGGTGTTCAACAATCTGCCGGAACCGGTGAGATTACGCTGTGCGTTCAGGGATGCAACGTTGGTGTTAACTACGATAGCCATGATAAAACCTCCATGTTGGGTTGGGTGTTGCCGACCGCATCCTTGCCGTCAGCATTGGGACATCGTTTCTTGCCTTGCTGGACAGTCAGCCTGTGCTTCCTTTCGTTCACCTCCTTCCGGCTTTTTTTGTCCGTCAATTTTCATATCGACCTTCCGACCCATTCTCTTTAAAAATATTTTTCCGCCCGGAGAAGTATTCTTTTTTCTCTGCTCCCCGCCAGGAGATGGTAAAAAGAATGGCAACGCACTCCGCAACCGCCCGCCAACCGAGATCGAGGCAACAATGGCCAGAAAAGAAAAAAATCGCCAGCGCTCCAAACGCAGCCCGGCATACCAAAAAGGAGCTTCGGCAACTGCCTACCGCCAGGCGCTCGCCGCCTTTCAACGCGACGAATTCAGCACAGCCGAGGCAATCTGCCGCGAAATCCTGCAAAAAGAACCCTCCCACGCCCAGGCCCTTTTTCTCGCGGGGCTGAGCGCCCACGGCCTCGGCAACAACAGCGGGGCCAGAAGGCTTCTCAACCAGGCCACGGCCCTGGAGCCGGAGAACCCGGAATTCCTCTATCATCTCGCCCTTGTCCTGCAGCTGGGAAAAGAAATCGATGCCGCCATCGCCTGCTACCAAAAAACCCTGCGACTCAAGCCAGACCAAGCCGACGCCTGGGACAACCTCGGCGTCCTCTATCACGTCCGGAACAACCCCCGGGAGGCCAGGGAGTGCCATCAGAAGGCCCTGGAGATCAATCCCCGCCATGGCAATGCCCATCTCAACCTGGCAAAGGCCCTCATCGCCTGCGGAGAAAAAGAGCAGGCCATCGCCCACCAGCGCGCCGGCGTAGCCCTCCAGCCAGGCAACCATGCCGCGCTGGCCGACCTGGGGGTAATTCTCCAACTCAGCGGAAACATCGGCGAGGCGGTTGACTGCCTCCAGCGGGCGCTGGCGCAGGATGGGAGCAGCGAAAAAACCCTGCACAATCTCGGCAGCGCCCTGCTCAAGCAACGCCGATACGAAGAGGCGTTGCGCCATTACCTCCGGGCCCTGGAGGTGGACCCATTTTCCGACATCGCCATCAACAACACCCTCTTTCTCCTCAACTATCTCCACGATGCCCTTCCGCAAGACATATTCGGCATGCACCGGCAACTGGGAGCCAGATTGAGTGCGCCGGCAGCAGACCATTTTCAGTTCACGGAACGGGAACGGAATCCAAACCGCCGGCTCAGGATCGGCTATGTCTCTCCGGACTTCAAGAACCATTCGGTCGCCTTCTTCTTCATGGCGATCGCCCGGCACCACTCCCGGGAGCACACGGAGCTCATCTGTTACGCCAATGGGCCGAAGGAGGACGCGGTCACTGCTCGCCTGAAGGAACTGGCGGACCAGTGGCGGGACATCTCGGCCATGGAGGACGCGGAGGCCGCCCGGATCATCTTTGCGGACAGGGTCGACATCCTGGTCGACCTCGCAGGCCATACGGCAAACTCCGGAATCAGGATTTTCGGCAGAAAGCCCGCCCCCATCCAGGTCACCTATCTGGGCTACCCCAACACCACCGGCCTGCCGGAAATGGACTACCGCCTGACCGATGCCGTCGCCGACCCAACAGGGAAAACGGAACACCTGCACACCGAGACACTGGTGCGCCTGCCGGATTGCTTTCTCTGCTACACGCCGGCGGAAACAGCCCCGCCCGTCGCCCCGCCGCCCGCAGCAACAAAAAGAAACCTCAGCTTTGGCTCCTTCAACAACCTCACGAAAATCAACACCACCGTGGTCGCTGCCTGGGCCAGCATACTGAAAGCGGTTCCGGAGTCCACGCTTCTCATCAAAAGCCATTTGCTGGGCGACGAAAAAAACCGGGAATTCCTCCTCCGGGACTTCATGGAGCAGGGCATCCCTGCCCAACGCATAACCTTGCGGGGAAAAACGCCGACCGACATCGACCACCTGGCAATGTACGGTGAAATCGATATCGCCCTCGACACCTTCCCATACAATGGCACAACCACCACCTGCGAAGCCTTGTGGATGGGGGTCCCGGTCATTGTCCTGGCAGGAGAAACCCATGTGGCGCGGGTCGGGGCAAGCCTGCTGAGCGCGATTGGGCTTGAAGAACTGGTTGCCCTTTCCGAAGAGGAATATGCCGCCAAGGCCATCGATTTGGCGCATGATCCCCAACGGCTGAGCACCCTGCGGGCAACCATGCGGGATCGGATGCAACAGTCGCCGTTGATGGATGGCCAAGGCTTTGCCCGCAAGCTGGAAGCGGCATACCGGGAGATGTGGCGCAGATGGTGCGCACAATATTCGCATGCTTCACAGACGGAACACCCAGCCCAGGAATTGCCGGGCCACAAGGAGCCGTCCAGCCCCCTGGCGGCGAAACAGGAGCCCGCCAGGGCAAATATCCTCAACGGAAGCGAACAGTTCAACGGTGAAGAACTCTTCGGACAGCAACAGTATGGGGCGGCAACGGAGGCATTCAGACGGGATATTGAACAGAACCCCAACGACGAGGTGGCCCACAACAATCTGGGGGTCGCGCTCTGGCGGCTCGGCGACGCCGGCCTGGCCTTGCAGAGCTTCCAGAAGGCACTGACCATCAACCCCACATACCTTGGCCATCGACAACCTGCAGGCCCTGCTGGAAGAAAGCGCGAGGATTGGCACATTCCTAACCCCCTCGAAAAAGCAAACTATCCGCATCATCCACAACCTGGCCCGCTCCGGGGGCACCCTGATGTCCAAATGCCTCGGCTGCATGCAGCGGATAACCCTGCTGAGCGAAATCCACCCACAGGGAACCCAGTGGTTCAACCCCCTGCAGCAGGCCAGCGGGTGGTTTCACCTTTTATCGCCGGAAGAGCTTGCCGCCATTGACAACCGGGGCGGCCTGCCGTTTCCGGAGGCCATCCGGCTTATCTGGGAGAAATGCGCGGCGCAGGGGAAAACCCTGGTTATCCGCGACTGGAGCCACCTGGATTTCATGGCTGTCCCTTTCCTGCAGAACACCACGGACAGATTCGCTCTCAATGATGCCCTGGCTGGAGAGTTCGAGATCAAGGAGATTTCCATAACCCGCCACCCCATTGACCAGTGGTTGAGCCTGAGTCGCCTGGCCATCATGGAGGGCAAGATCACCCTGGAAAATTTCCTGAAAGGATACCGGAAATTTGCGGAGCACTGCCTGCGGACAGGCTTTATCCGCTACGAGGATTTTATCGACAGGCCGGAAGAAAAGATGGAAGAGATGTGCAACCGGCTCGTCCTGCCATACGACCCGGCCTTTATCGACAACTGGTGGAAATACGAAACGATCAGCGGCGACACCAGAAGCAAGCGCGGAGCGAAGAAGGAAATCAAGCGGGTTCCTCGCTACCCGGTTGCCGAGGAACTTCTTGCCCGCTTTGCAAACAACCATGACTATCAGACAAGTATTGCAGCGCTTGGCTACAGCCACCCCGGGTAAATAGCCGTCCGCGCCCGTGCACCCTCAGAGAAAATAAGACAGAGACGAACTGAGATTTGCGAAAGCAACCCCATGACTTTTGACAAGAACATATCTATACTGTTGTTGTCGAAAAGTTGCCCCGGCCCGGACCAGAAACCCCACCTCACTGCCCATGGGTGAAACGATGGCCACCGATATCACGCAAGCAGGCAGCCCCGCCTCCCAAGCCAGCCTCAGGGCCTACACGGCCGAAAAAGCGGCCGCCGGCCAGCGGGTCCGCCAGGCCCGCGCCGAGCAGCAAGCCGCCGGCGAACGCGAACGCGCCGCCCGCGCGGAAGAGACGCGCGCCCAGCGCCAGGTCGAAGAAGCCAGCGCCGAGAAACGGCAGGCAGCGGAGCGGGTGCGGGAGACAATGACAGAAGAGGCGCGGATCGGCAGAAACAGGCCGCAAGCGGGCGGGAAGAAAATCGACGTGGTGGTATAAGCCCTCAAGCTGATGAGCGCCGACCAGATACTTGCCCAATATTCCGAGCTGGTCATCACGGTTTGAAGGCGCCGGCGTCACCCCTCGGCCTGCTCAGCCAGTTGCCGTCTTGAACGAGCATTTCCCGGGGCCAGCTTTTCCTCTCCAGCGATTCGCTATTGCCTTTTTTCGGCGAGCGGCGCCGTCTCGAAGCCTGCCAGCCGTTTCCTGCCAAAGAGCCAGACCGCGCCGATGCTCACCTCGTAGAGGACGACGAGCGGCAAGGCCATCAGGCACTGGTTGATCACGTCCGGGGTGGGGGTGAGGATGGCGGCGATGACAAAGGAAAGCAGGATGGCGTACTTGCGGTGGCGATTGAGGAAGGAGGCGCTGACCAGGCCCATCTTGGCCAGCAGCACCATGAAGATGGGCAACTCGAAAATGACGCCGAAGGCGATGAGGAGCCGCAGGCAGAGGGAAAAATACTCCTTCACCGTCGGCATCGGGCTCAGAAAATCGCTGGAATAGCCGAGCAGGAACTTGAAGGCCGGCGGAAAGACCACGAAATAGCCGAAAGCGGCGCCGCCAAGGAAAAAGAGGGAGGAAAGCAGGCTGAAAGGCAGGATCACCCGCTTTTCATGGCTGTAGAGGCCGGGGGCGACAAAGCGCCAGAACTGGTAGAAGATGACCGGGCTGGCCAGGAGCAGGCCGGCCACCAGGGCGAGCTTCAGATAAAAAAAAACCCTTCCTGGTACGAGGTGAAGATCAGGCTCCCCTGCCCCGGCATGGCGGCGTGCAGCGGGGCGAACAGCCACTCGCCGAGCTCCCGGCTGTAGGAATAGGCGATGGCGAAACCCACCGCCGTGGCGATGAGCGCATGGATCAGACACTGCCGCAGCTCGGCAAGATGCTCTGTCAGGGCCTGCTTCTGAAACTCGTCCATACCACCTCCACCCGCTGATTGCGCTTGCTGGCCAACGGCCTCGGGCATACTACCTCTTCCCGCCCCTCCGGTCAAGGAGTGGTTGGCCTCAGCCGGGCTTGCAATGCGGACCCAAACCCGGTATTACTCCAGGGATGAAAACCATCGCCAAAGAACAGCTCGGCCAGGGCCTGGCCCGGCTCAGACAGCCGATCCTGCCCCTGGTCCGCATCGTCCAGTTCCTCTACCTCACCGGCCCCTTCGAGCGGGTCGCCCCCATTCTCGCCGAGCTCAACGAACCGGTGGAGATGGAGGCGGTCGCCTATCCGGAGCCACAGGCTCTGCTCGCTCCCTACCTGCCCGCCCTGGCCCGCTTCGAGCAGCTCAAGCACCCGGAGCTGGCCGGCTTTTGCGTCCTTGACGAAAACGGGACGGAGCTGGACAGCCATACCGCCATCGAGCTCATGGTCTGCCAGGAGATCCTCACCCAGGAACTGGAGGCGATCAACAGCCTCCTCTGCGGGCCCTGCGGCTGCGCCCTCTGCTGCGTGGGGCCGGAAGCGGACATGGCCCAGGAATTCTTCGAGATCCCCCTGCAGGCGGCCGAACTCGCCTCCTTCCCGGTCCCGCGGATCGACAGCCCGGAAAGCCGCGGCAGCGACCCCTACCAGGAGCCGCCCCTGCTGGTGGGAGGGATGCCCTTCTGCCAGGGGCCGACTGCCCTCTATCACTGGCACAGCCACTGGAGCCTGATCCTGCCCAGGGCCAGCGCCTGCCCCAACCTCGATCCCGCCAGCGGCGGCTGCAACATCTACCCGAACCGCCCCGAGGTGTGCCGCCGGCCGCAGATCTTCCCCTACGCCCTGGAACGGACCCCGGAAAAAGACCGACCCGGCCTCCCCGCCTTTATGGCCCGGCGCAAGCTGCTCGCAATCTGGGATTGCCCCTATGTCCGCACCCTGCAGGAAGAAATCGGCCTCTATGCCGAGCTGTCCGGGCTTGAGCCGATCTTCAGGGAAAACAAGGGATAGGCCCGGCGGGTCAACGCTGGGAAAGCTTGTAGAGCGGGCTGATTTTCCGGATCCTCTTCGGCGGCAGGGCCTCCCAGAGCAGACGCCGTGCCGCCGGCCGCTCCTCGCTGCAGCCCACCACCGCCTCCTTGGTCAAGAGCCCGTTCAGGCGGACATCCCAGGCGGCGAGGGCAAGTGGCTCGGCAAGGATTTGCCCCTCCCCGGCCAGAGCCCCAAAGGCCTCCGCCTCCGGGGTCAAGGCCCCCAACTCGGCGAGGAGGGCGACGGTGAGATCGAAAAAACCCTTGCCGTCCCCGACAAAGCCGCCGCTGCGATCCGCAGCCACCACCTCGGTGAAAAGCAGGCCGACCGGCTGCCGGCGCAGCTCCTCTTCGCCGGCCTTACTCCCATGCTGGGCCAGCCCCTTGCTGGAGACGGCATAGGCCAGGTCCCGGAAGGGGATGCTGTAAGGCTTGAGCAGGAAAAAGCCTTCCTTGAGCCCTGGAGCCGGCATGAGCAGCTCCTTGCCGTCCAGCAGGGAGTTGATGCGCACCTGCTTGAGGATGACCGCGGGGGTGACGAAGAGCCGCCCGGCCTGCCGGTAGCCGGGAAGGCGCCGCACCAGCTCGGCAATCCTGCCCGGCTCCCCGGCCCCGCCCGCCGCAGCCCCCGCCACGAGGAATTCGGCCCGAACATCTTCCTTGTTGATCATTTTCCCCCTCAAGTTTCTCTCTCTGCCGGCCCGCACACAAAAAAAGCCGGCAGGCAGCGCCTGTCGGCTTTTTTTGTGTGCTCCTTGCCGGTCGCGACAAGCAAGAGCGCTTACAGTTTCGCGCTTTTCGCCTCTCCAGCCAGCACAGGGTAAGTGCCATGCTCCGCTTCCGAGGCGGTCCGGCGGCCGAGGGGCTGCCGCCCGCCGGCCTCTGCGTCAAGCCCTGCCCTGCGCTGTTGCCCAAAGCCGTATTCGACCAGGGTCGCGATATCCTGCCACATCGCCTCGCTGCCCATGATGGCGACCACCAACTCCGCGTCTCCACGCTGGAACTTGCCCACATAGGTCTTCCGGGCCGCATGGGTGTAGCCGGTCTTGCCGCCCACCGCGCCATCCACTGTCCAGAGGGCCTTGTTGTGGGTGCGCAGAAGCTTGCCGTCACTGGTTTTCACCGTGGTCCGGGCCATGCGCTCGGCAAACTCCCGGTTGGCCATGGCCTTGTTGAAAATGGTGGCCAGATCCTTGGGGGTGGACTGTTGCCCGGCGCGGGTAAGGCCGTTGGCGGTCTTGCAAATGGTGTTCCGCGCCCCGAGGGCCTCGGCCTTCTTGGTCATCAGCCGGGCGAAGGCCTGCTCAGAACCCGCCACCTTTTCCGCCAGCGCGACGCTGGCGTCGTTGGCCGAGGCCATCAGCACGGCGTTGATCAGATCGGTGGCGCGGTAGGATTTGCCGGGCTTGAGATATATCTTGGAACGGGGCATGTTGGCAGCGTACTTGCTGGTGTAGACCAGATCCTTGTCCCGGAGGCTTTCCATGGCGATCAGACCGGTGACGACCTTGACCGTGCTCGCGGGCTGACCGGGCAGATCTGGCATGTGGGCGTAAATGGCGCGCCCGGTTTTCGCATCCATGACATAGGCGCTGCGGCAGGTGAGCTTGGCCTGCAGGGCTGCGGAAAAGGGCGTGCTGCCGGTGGCCGTCTCCACCTTTTTCTTGTAACTTTCCGGGGAAACCAGATTGATCACCCCAAGACGCTGTTCATCGTCCGCAGCGGCGGCGCTCCCCTCGTCGGGGGTGAATTTGTGCTTGGACTGCAAGGTAACAACCTTGGCAGGCCGGGCTTCAGCCTGGGCCGCCGCCAGAAACAGCACAGAGAAACACAGAAAAACAGTCAGATAAAATGTCCTGGAAGAAAGCCGGATCATGCCCCTGCTCAAGATAGGAAAATTTTATTGAAATTAAAAGGCGTTACACCATTCACCAACACCCATATTACATCATTAAAATACAGACAGGATAAAAATCAAGATTTTTTTTGAGGTTTCCGGCACATCATCCTGATTTTATGTTCTTCTATACAATTTCCCTGCCAGGGCTTTTCCCGGCGCTGCACCTTCCTTCTTCCCTGCGTATCGAACATCTTGCGCGATTCGATAAAAAAAGAGTAGAAGTTGAGCGTTTCCCCCTGCCCACCGAGCGGAGCCCACCATGCCAAGCGACCCGAGCTGCCAGATTTCTCAATTCACCGCCTTGAGCTTTCTTGTGCGGGGTGTGCCGCTGCATACGCTCTACGCGGAAACAACCCCGCTGCTCATCACCTTTTCCGCGCAACGATTCGCCAAGGCCCGCGACTGGCTGCAAACGGGACTGCTGGCAAGCGAGCGGCCCGCCGCCCCTGGCGACCACCCTTTCCCGATACAGCTCGCCGGCTTCCTGACCGGCGCGGCCAGCGAGGCCAGGCTGCAGTCCTCCCCGTTTCTACGGATGGGCACCGCATTGCAGCAGGAGGTTTGGAAGCTGCTCCTCGCCATCCCCAGGGGAGAAACGCGGAGCTATGGGGATTTGGCCAGGGCCCTGGGCAACCAGGGATATGCACGGGCAGTGGGACAGGCCTGCAAGGCGAACCCCCTTGCCCTGCTCATTCCCTGCCACCGGGTGGTGGCAGGCGCTGGTCTGGGGGGATACGCCGGCGGCCAGGATCTGAAAGGCTTTTTGCTCGCCCTGGAACGGAAAAGGGAGGAGGGGGGACGTCTCGCCTAAAGGAGCTTCATGACCTCGGCCGGAATATCGCGCAGGGAGACGACCCTGTCCACGCCCCCCGCCTCGATTGCCTCCTTGGGCATCCCGAAGACCACGCACGATTTTTCGTCCTGGGCGATGGTCTGCGCGCCGGCTTCCTTCATCTTCAGCATGCCCTGCGCCCCATCCTTGCCCATGCCGGTCAGGATGACGCCCACCGCGTTGGCGCCGCCATAGGCGGCGACCGAGTTGAAAAGGACATCCACGGCCGGCCGCTGGTAGCAGACCAGGGGGCCGCTCTTGATGTTGACGTAATAGCGGGCGCCGCTCCGGCGCATCACCATGTGGAAGTTGCCCGGCGCCAGCAAGGCGGTGCCCGGCACCACCGAATCCCCGTCCTCTGCCTCCTTCACCCTGATCTGGCAGAGGCTGTCGAGCCGCTGGGCAAAACTTTTGGTGAAGTTGGCGGGCATATGCTGCACGATCATGATGCCCGGGCTGTTGGCCGGGAACTGGGTGAGCACCTCCTTGAGAGCTTCGGTGCCGCCGGTCGAGGCGCCGATGGCGATGATCTTGTTGGTGGTCTTGGTCAGGGAGAGCTTCGGCGCCTCCGGCCGCACTGCGGCAAGATTCCGGGCCCGCTGGGCCATGTTGACATGGGCGGCGGCCCGGATCTTCTCGGCCAGTTGCGCGCTCATGTCGCCGACGGAATAGGCCTCGCCCGGCTTGCAGATCACGTCCACCGCCCCGCTTTCCATGGCCTCCAGGGCGAGGGAACCGCCTGCCGGGGTGAGGGAGCTGACGATGATCACCGGCAGCGGAAAATACTTCATCAGCTTCCGCAGGAAGGTGATCCCGTCCATGCGCGGCATTTCTATATCAAGGGTGATCACATCCGGCCGGAGGGCCACAATCTTGTCCCTCGCCACATAGGGGTCGGGCGCGGTGGCCACCACCTCGATATCCCTCTCGTGGGACAACTCCTCACTGAAAACCCTGCGAACCACAGCGGAATCGTCAACCACCAGTACGCGTATTTTTTTCATGACACCGCCATTGCTTTCTGCTTTTCAGAAGAACAGGCCCACCGAGGCTCAAACATGGCTTCCGACAACCCAGAGTATCCCGAATTCGGTATTGAACAGGGAGAGGCCGGGCTCGGCAAGCAGCTTTTCCGGAGAAAAATCGGCCAGCTCCCTGGTTTCGGGGATGGCGAGGGCGGCATTGCCGCCGGGATCGAGCTTGCCCAGCAGGCTGCCGATTGCCATATTGGCCGTCTCCGCGGCGGTGTCCTCGATCTGGCTTTCCTGGACGTCCGCGGCATCGACACCAAGAAAATTCATGGTGATGTTCCTGGCCAGCTCCTTGGGGAAATAGAACCGGAAGCAGCCGGTATGCCCTCCGGAATAGGTTATGGTCGCCTCCACATACCTTCCGCCGCCCAGCTCTTCCTTGGCCGGCGGCTCGGTGAGGGGCTCCAGAAAGGTGAAAAACATGGTTTCAAACACCTCGGAAAATGTTTCAAATATGCTCTTTCGCAACAGCTCATCCATCCCGCCACCTTCCGTCCTGTTTTCCGGCGGCGCCAACCGCCAAGAATCCGCCGCCTGCACAAATCCGGCCTCTTCGCCGCGCTTCCGCCGCAGGAACCACTTCTCAAAAATCCATATCGTCGCCGCCACCTTCGTCGAAGGTCTCGGTCATCCGGTGCTCGTAAGCCTTCTCCAGAACTTCGTAGAGTATGGCCTTGATGGCTTCCGGCTGGAAGGGCTTTTTCACATAGCCGGCAACGCCGAGCCTTTGCGCCTCTTCCCTCCTGGCCTCGCTGGATTCGGTGGTGACAAAGATGAGGGGAATCCGCTTGAGGTCCTCATCCTCGCTCACCTTCTTCAACAGCTCCATCCCGCCCATCTCCGGCATATTGATGTCGGAGATGATCACGTCTATCCAGTTCTGCTCAAGGATTGCCAGGGCCTCCTTGCCATTGGCCGCCTCGTGAAACTCACCGACGGGAACACCGGACATCCCCACGGTTTTCTTGATCACGGCCCGCATGGTTTCAGAATCATCCGCTACCAGAATATTGAAAGCCATCCCCTTCTCCTACCAACCTGACTATTGAAAAATCTCCATCCACTCAAAAAACGGGCCTGTTATCCGGACCGGCAGCCCTTCAGGCCGGAGCCGGCAGCCACTCTTCTTACTCCTCCGCCCGGCCCGTGCCTACAAATGAAAAAGCTCCTGCGCCCGATCGATCTCCTCAAGCAGGTTCGCCATGCAGAGGTCGAGATGCATGGGGGTGATGCCGAAGCGCTTCAGGCCTGCCCCCCTGAGCGAGGTGGCCAGGCCGTCCGCGCCCACCCCGATACCCATACTGATCACCAGCGCATTGGCCAGGGCGACCACCGCGGTGAGGGGATCCTTGTCCAGGGCGTCGGGATCGTGGTGCTGCAGGACCGCAAGCTCAATCTCCTTGGGAAACTCCCATTGCTGGAGGATAAGCCCGCCAAGCTCCGCGTGGGAGGCTCCAAGCAGCTCCTTTTCGGCATCGACGAAGCTGCACCCCTCCTTGACGACCTTCATCATGATCTGTTTGAATTCATCGGCCACGAAGCTGCTCAAAAACCTTTTACCGATGTCATGGAGAAGGCCGGCGGTATAAGCGCTGCCCGGACTCACCTCCTGCACATGTTTGGCAAGCTCCTTGGCCATGATGCCGGCGGCCACCGAATGCTTCCAGAGATCCCCCTGCTCAAGCTTGTAGCCCTCGCCGACCGGCCCCTTGTAGTAGCGGGCGCTGCTGCTGGTGATGATGATGTCCTTCAGGGTGTCGTTGCCCACCACCACCAGGGCCTCATCCAGGGAGGCCACCTTCCGGGAGAGGCCGAAGTAAGCGGCATTGCATATCTTCAAGACGTTGGCAGTGATGACCTGATCGTACTGGATCACCTCGGCCAGTTCCGTGGCCCCCACGTTGGGATCCTGCAGCATCTCGGAAACCCGGTGCGCCACCTTGGGGAAAGGGGGAACATGCTTGACCAGGGAGAGTATCTCTTCAAGACGGCTCATAGCTCAAACTCCCCTCTTCCTGAAACTTTCAAATGGGTTATCCCTGTACCGATCTCAAGGCTCACCGTTCGGTTGCCGGAGCCGCCCACATCTTCCTTGGCCACCATAATCTGATTCTTCCAGAAAATTTTGCGGAGCACGGCATGATTCCGCTTGCCGATGTTGAAGACACCCGCATTGTCCATGATCTGCGAGCCGCCCACGACCTTGACGATCAGGCGATTCTTCATGGCGCCGTACTTGTAGGTTTCCTTGAACAGCCGGGGGATGCCGGTATCGGCAAACATGAAGGGCTTGTTGGCGGCCTTGTCCTTGTCCAGGGAGGAATCGGGCAGCATATAGTGCAGCAGGCCGCCGACCTTTGCCACCGGGTCCCAGATGACAACGCCAATACACGACCCCAGCGAATAGGTAATCAGCATATCTTCGGGCTTGTTGCTGACTTTCATGTCTGAAATACCGACAACTATCTTCATGCGCTCGTGGTCCCGTATCGCTCGTCGGGCCGGCCTTGGGCCTGGCCGAAAAGGTTCATCGTTTCTGATACGCCGTGGCGTCGATCTGGGTGAAGCCGTGCTTCAGGCTGGTGATGCTCTCCGAGTGGCCGATGAAAAGATACCCACCCCGGTTCAAGGCCTGATAGAATTTATTGATCAGCTCCTGCTGGGTTTCCCTGTTGAAGTAGATCATCACATTCCGGCAGAAGATGACGTCGATGGCTTCGCGCCAGGGGAAATCACCCATGAGGTTGAAGCGTTCGAACTGGACCATGCTCCGCAGATTCTCCTTTACCTTAACATATCCCTCCGAATTCCCGACCCCGCGCTGAAAATATTTTTTCAGATACGCGCCGGGCACCTTGCCGATCCGATCGTCCGTATAAACCGCCCGCTGGGCCTGGGCGAGAACGCGGGTGGAGATGTCGGTCGCCATTATCCGGTACCTGAAGCCCGGATGCTGGGCGGCGAACTCTTCCACCACCATGGCCATGGTATACGGCTCCTCTCCGGAGGAACAGGCCGAGGACCAGAGCAGGATCTCCCGCCCCTTTCCCCGCCCCTCCCGCACAAAATCGGGCAGAACCGTGGAGGCGAGAAGCTCGAAATGGGAATTTTCGCGAAAAAAAGAGGTGAAATTGGTGGAAACGCAGTCGATGAGGTGAACCAGCTCCTCGCCAGATCTGTCACGGATCACATACTCGTAATACTCTTTGAAGGAGCCGATCCCGGTCACCCGCAAGCGTTTGCCGAGCCGGGCATTGAGCAGCTCCTTCTTTTCCGGTTTCAGGTAGATGCCGGTTTTTTCATAGACCAGCTCGCTGAAATTCTTGAACAGCGCATCGGTGAGCTGCTGATAGCGAATAACGGCTGGTGCCTCACTGTTCAACGCCACATCGTGCCCCATTCAGCCTGGAAGAATTGGCGGATGCCCCTGGATACCGACAGCGGCTCACTGGCCCTCGAACTGCTTCACGAGACCTTCCCCCACGACCTTGTCGACATCGAGGAGGATCTTGACCTCCCCTTTGATTTTCGCCATGCCGAGTATGTTTTCCGTCTCGCTGGAGGTGCCGAGGGAGGGAGGAGGCTCGATTTCTCCGGCCGAGACGTTCAAGACCTCCGACACCGAATCAACGACCATCCCGACCTGCACCGGCGCGGTCTGCCCCTGCACCTCGACCACGATGATGCAGGTGCGCTCGTTGTAGCCCTGGGGGCTCATGCCGAATTTGAGGCGCAGGTCCAGGACCGGGATGACGCGGCCGCGCAGATTGATCACGCCCTTGATATAGGGTGGCGTATGGGGCACGGCGGTGATTTCCATAACGCCGATGATCTCCCGGACACTGAGAATTCCGACCCCGTAATCCTCCTTGCCCAGGGAAAAGGTGAGGTATTTCCCAGCCAAATCCCCGCCCGCCGGGCTCAGCCCTTCCATTGCCATGCTTGCTGCCTCCATCGACCTCCTCCTTGTTCAAAACCATCCCAGACTCCCTCTCCGTCGCGGGAGAAGGAAAGTGAAACCCCAAAGGCTCATTCCGCCGCGCTCGCGATCACCCCGGCCAGATCCAGGATCAGGCCGACCCGGCCATCCCCCAGGATGGTACCGCCGGCAACCCCCTGCACATCCTGCAGCCCGCCAAGGCTCTTGATCACGACCTCCTCCTTGCCCAGGAGCTCGTCAACCATGAGGGCTCGTCGCCGCCCCTCGTTCTCCACCACCACCACGATGGCCTCGCAGGGATCGGTATAGGTCGGCTCCACGCCGAAAACATCGTAGAGCCTGATGATCGGCACCAGCGCCCCGCGCACCAGCAGAGTCTCCCCCCGGCCGTGCACGGTGTTGTAGTTCTTCCGTTCCGGATGCATGGACTCCTGGATGGCGATGGTGGGAATGATATAGCGCTCCGCCCCGACCCGGACGATGATGCCGTCGATGATGGCCAGGGTGAGGGGCAGGCGGATCATGAAGAGCGACCCCTTGCCGGGCTGACTCTGAACCTCCACCTTGCCGCGCAGCTTCTCCACCGCCTTCTTCACCACGTCCATGCCCAC
>DDXK01000118.1 GCA_002347185.1 Desulfobulbaceae bacterium UBA2262
TTTCAACTTTTTTGCGAATGAACCTAAAAAATACCTCCTCGCCAAGGCCAAATAGAAACGTAGTGCAGGTCGATCCCGATCCTGGCGGATCATTGTGTAGTAACTTTGGTCGAATTTTTCTGTCGTCAATGAGCATTCCTATGCATTAGTAACGAAGAATTACCCGCCTATACCAGTCTAACAACTTCATATCGAGAAACCGGTTGTAGGTAGCGCATATCAACGGCTGCCCCCCTCGGGCCAGGCTGGCCTGGGGCCAGAATCCGCTGATTTTCTCCCGGCCCAAGGCACAGTTAAAGAATCGGCCGGCCCCCATCGGCGGAGCAATCGGCTGAAAATCCCCCTCTCTGATTTCGCTGGCAATCGGCCATTCGCCGTAAGCTTCGGCCTCCCTCTTTGTGGGGGTACAAATAAAGGCCCGGGCAAGTTTCGCCGCAACAGCCGGCAGGTCTGCCGGGTATTCGTCAAAACCGATCATGGCGGCGGCCTGACGTGCAAAAGCAACTGTCTGGGCATGGTGGATCCCTATCAGTTCAGCAACGCGCCGATCGGGGGTGTCGGCCAGCAAAGGTTCCAGGCGGTCGGCATGCCGTCGATAGCGTATAGTTCTGCCGTGGTCAGCGGCAAACAGCATCTCGAAACAGATGAAGTAATACAGTCGATAATCCCGCGGTTGATCGCGCCAATCGAACAAAAAGGCCTGCATCCGGTCGTTTCCGAAGAGATGTGTCTCGCGGTTGAGACCGAAGTAGTATCCCGCAAGGCCGTCCGGCGGCCGTTGGCCGGCCTTGTGCAACAGAGCGCTCAGCGCGTATTGGGAGGAACCGCGCCAGCCGGTATCGGCCAACACAAAAGGAGTGCCGTCGGTAAGCCCCTCCTGCCTGAAATAGGCCATTGAGTCATCAAACAACGGACGAGAGCGTTGCCTGATCAACTCTTCCAGCTCCGGCTCTTGCAGGAGGGCATACAGTTCGGGCAGCTCAGCAAGCGTTATCGCTCTGTGTGGATCGCGATACCATGGTGCCCGGCTGGAGGCAGAAGCGGCATCGGGCAGTTCCCCCGGACGCAGCCCCACCCTGCGGCAGACCTCGGCTAGGGTGATGGTGCCAGCATACCCCCAGGGAATCCAGTAAAGCTCAAACTTGCCGGTATTTTCATAACTGGGCAGAAACAGGGATTCGCGCGAACAATAGAGGTAGCGAATATCCAAATCCAGGCCCCAGCCTGCTATCAGTTCGCGGGCCGCTTCCATGAAGATCTGCCCGTCGCGGGCCATGAAGTAGATCCGGTGGATTTTGCGGGCGCAGACAGAACGCAATAACCACCAGGCATAGCAAAACACTAGCGGCCCGACCAGCCCCGCTGCGGTGACATGGGCGGTCTGGTGAGGCGCCAATCGCTCTTGGTGGGAGATCCGGATCGCCCTGGCAATCCCCGCGCAACGGGCAGCCAGCGATTTTGGCCTCAGTGATTCGTACAGTATCTTCTCGTAACGAGTCGCGTCCCAGGTTTCAAACATGGCCGTCACCAGCAATGCAGATGCAGGCCTGGGCCAGTTCCCGCAGATAGCGCAACCTGCCGCCCAAGCGGGCATAGCGTCCCGCTCTGCCTGACTGCCCCGGTTCATTCAGTATACCGATTCCCATCGCCTGGGGTACCCGGTAATCGGCATGCAGGTTGTCGCCGCAATGGACCAGGCTCGACGGATGGATACCGAGTTGTTCCAGCATCAGCCGGAACAATCCGCCGCTCCCCTTGCTGACCCCCAGTTCCCCGGAGACATATAGCAGGTCGCCTTTGTGGAACAGGTGATAACGATCAAGGATCCCCTGGATAAAAGCGGATGGCAGATACATGTCAGAGATGAAAACGATCCCCTGGTCACTGCGGGAGCGGCAGGCGTGCAGGAGCTCAATGGCCCCCCCGATTGGGGTCAGCACCTCGGATTCTATTTGTAACTCAAGGCTCAGCAAGGCATCCCGAGAATGATCATCCAAGGCGCACAAGCTGGCCAACATCTGATAAACAGCCGCCAGATCAATATCCTCGCGTCTGGATTGGCGACGGGCAACGAACTCCGACCAGACTCGCCAGCCCCAGAAGCGCCGGACCAGTGACGGGTCGATTTCCGGCAATACGGAGGGTATCCGTTGCCGCATCAGCAGGAAGAGATCCTTGGGGTGCAGTACCGTCCGCGTTATCACCGTGTCGAAAACATCGAAGGAATATCTGACCGTATCGTGCGGTTTCATTGGACTCCACTCCGATGGCGCTGGATCAGCTCGTTGTACAGCCCTATATGGGCCGCCGCTGCTGTTCCCAGATCAAAACGGCCCTTGACGCTTTTGGCGGCTTGATCACGCAGTGCAGTATCTTCTCTCGACCGATTCAGCAGCCACTCAATGCCGGCCCGCAAATCGACGGGGTCCATCCATGCGGCCAGATAGCCGTTGTGTTGGTGGTTCACCATATCCTGCAGGCCTCCGCAATTAAAACAGACCACCGGCGTGCCGCATGCCAGAGATTCAAGAACCACATTCGGCAGGTTATCCTGGAGGCTGGGCACCACCTGTATGTCCGCTGCCGAATAGATCCGGGCCATTCGTTTTTCGTCAGTCTGATACCCCAGCGATATGGTTCTGAAGCCGGCCAGCCGGTTGCTGTCGAGCCCTCCGCCTCCGACGATCAGGATAACCAACTGTCCGCTGGAGATTTTGAGCTCGCGTAATGCCTCGACAAACAGTGAAAACCCTTTTCTTGGGTCGTTCAGTTGTGATGAAACGAATAGAATTGCTCTGTCGGTCGGCCCGAGTCCCAACTCGGTACGGATCGATGTTCGATCCTGCGGATAATATACCACAGTGTCAATCCCGTTATGGAGGGAACGCACCTGCTTGCCGGAAAATATCGGGCTGTTCAGCACCTGTTGTCGCATCCATTCTGATGGCGCGATGAGGGTGACGGCTGTGTTACGGAGCAGAAACCGTTTGATGGCAAACATCAGAGCCGTTGCATCTGCCAGCATGCGCGGAAAAATGGTGAGGTCGGGGCAGCTGCCGCATCCATTCATCCAGCGGGTACAATTTGAGGGATAGTAGCAATGTCCGGTCATCGGCCACATATCGTGCAGCGTCCAGAGCATTGGCGTACGACTGAGGGTGGGTAACATCAGCAACGAAAAATGCTGGGCGTGCCAGTGAATATTGTGCAGGTGGATGAGGTCAGCCCCCTTGATCCAAGGGTGCCGCAACAGGTACGGCGTTGCCACAGAAGCAAGGTTTTGCAGGCCGGCAACATTTAGGGCATGCTCACTCAGGTGAAGCAGGCGCCGTATAGTGGTGGCTGGCCGGGACTTCGGGGGGGGGGGGATCTGTATGACCGTATCGTCCTGGGAACATTTCTGGGTGACCAGAAGGCGCGACTCGATACCGGCCCGCAACAGGCCGCGATGCAGGCGATAGGCCGCGATGCCTGCGCCATGACCAATATCCGAAGTGGAGACCAGTGCAACCTTCATAGCGGCCTTAGAGCACAATGGCAATCGCGGGCCCGGCCTTGTTCCCGAGCGGAAAGGCAAACCTTTGCCGTTATATCCGATGCAGGTATCAACAGGCTATTTCGCATTGTTTCTTCCATGCTGTGGGGGGGCAACGGTCTGTTTGCCGATACTGTGTTGCTCTATCGAGGCCAGAATATCCAGCTTTAAGCGGTAGCGAAGTCTCCCGATAGGGTTCCACCAGCGCCCTCTGCCATGCATGGCTCCGAGATATTTGCCCAGATTGTCGGCCAGAATATACTTCCAGCTGAAGCAGGTCCAGTGAAAACGGCGTGTGAGCCCTTGGGAAAACAATCCCAGGCAGGTATAGAGCGCTGTCTGGGAAACGATCAAGAACAGCAGCTTGGCTACGTTACCCACCAGAACCAGCCCGAAAAGTTCGTTCAGCATCACCTGATCGATGCACATCCGTTTCAATAAATAGGGAAAGGTTATGTTGTGCCAGTGATAGAAGTGGGCCCGTGATGCAATCCCGATCCGATAGCCAGCCAGCAACAGCCGTTTGGCGATGGCGATATCCTCACCGTAGGGCACTTCAGGGAAACGCACCCGGAGCAAGACTTCCCGATCGTAGCAGGCGGCGCAGTTGTCGAGCCGACAGCGGTCGAAACGTTCTTGGGGAGACAGTGACGTCCACTGGTCAGGGGCAATGGGATTCACCTGCTCCGGCCGGCCTCGCCACCACCCGTTGTAACGGTGGGCGCGCAACGGATCACCAGTCAACGGATTGATCTGGGCAACCCCCGTCGAGGCGATAACCGTCCCTTTGGCGACCGGCGATACCAGTTGTTCAAGGAAGTCGTCGGCGACTGGCACGATATCGTCGGTCAGAAAGACAACAATATCGCCCTGCGCCAGTTCGGCCCCCTGCATTCTGGTTGCGCTGTGGGAAAAACTTCCACGCCGGACAGTAACGATCCGTTTATTCGTATGGGGCAACTGCTTAAGGAAATTCAGGGTTCCGTCAATCGATTCCGTGTCGAGAAAGATCAGTTCGTCCTCGGCGTGCAATTGAGGGAGAAGTCGCTGCATCAGTGCCGGCAGGCTGCCGAGGGAGTCAATCGTGGGAATGATGATCGAAAGTCTCGGCATTTAGAGCAACTCCGAACGCGCAAAAAAGGCCGGCTGTTTCAGCCGGCGCAGCAGGTACGGCAAGGTGTAGCGCAGATAAAGGTTAAGCGCCGAATGCCATTTTTTTTGTGTTCTATAGAGATAGGCAAGCCCGATAGCCGTACGCATCAGATACTCCCTGTTTAAGCTGACGAGATCTGGAGAGTGGAGGCCGGCGGCTATCTTGTGTCGCATTGCCAGTTGCGAGGCCATCATCATCAGCTGATTACAACTGGAGCTGCCGGCATGGCGGCGTATTAACACAGCGGTGTCAGGCATGTCGGCATACACAAAAGCCCCCCCTCGGAAGGCCATTCGTATCCATAGATCCCAATCCTCACAACCGTGTAGCTTTGTGTCGAAACCGCCTACCTGTTTGATGGCAGCTGTTCTAATCAAGGGCGCACACACAGGAATCCGGTTGGCGACAAGCAGCTGACGAAGCAGGGCATCTCCCGTTCCATGAGTGTGGGGCAGGGTTTCTGGCGTATCGGAGAGGTTGAAATCAGGAAAGGTCCTTCCAGGTTGGGCAGAAGTAAAATAACGGTAGCCTCCGTACACCATAACAACAGGATCGTTGGAGCGCAGCAGGCCAAGCTGGCTTTGTAATTTGAACGGCATCAACAGGTCGTCCGCATCCAGAAACTGGATAAACTCCCCTGATGCTATTTCAAGTCCTCTGTTCCTAGCAATGGACGGGCCACTATGCTCCTGACGTATATATCGAAATCGTTTGTCCTCCGATGAGAATGCTGCAACCACATGTTCGGTGTCGTCGGTAGACCCGTCATCGACAACCAGGCATTCCCAGTTGCTCAAGGTCTGTTCAGCCACCGAGGCAAGCGTTTCCGGAAGCAGGTGAGCATAGTTACGGCAGGGAATAATTATGGAAACCGATGGTAATGCGGACATACGCGTTACCCCGATGGCCGGAAGCGAAGTGCTTCGATCCGGCTGCGCAGTTGATCCAACTCTTCAGCAATATCGGGCGGCATGCCGAACGACGCAAGCGGCCGACCCTCAATCAGATCTATCCAACGAGGCACTACCGTTTCCCAGGCAAAGCATGCCTGCCAGTGGCGGTATCCCAGCTGCGCTAAAGCTCTACGGATATCGGCATGATGCCGCAGAATATCGACATATTCGCCGAAATCGGACAGGCGGCAGATCAGACCGCCGGCATTGTCGCTTGCTCCGCCGCAATCCGGCGTGGCAAGCCATGGCTTGGCGTGCGACATGGCTTCCAATATCGTATTCGGCGAGCCCTCTCCCAGCGATGACAGCACCACCAGATCTGTTTCGGCCATGGCCGACGAGACGTCATCACGATTACAGCCGGCAAGATACAGAATCTCGCGCCGTTCTGCGAGTCTTGTCGTGACGGCTTCAACACAGTCCGATTCCGCAGTGGGGTTACCGATCATGACTAATTTTACGTCAGAGGGGAGGTCCGGCAGGGCATCCAGTAAACCGATGTGATTTTTGTACCACCACAGGTTGGCTGCATGCACAATCATGAAAGCATCGGCTGCAATCGCGTGCCGTTCACGAAATCCTGGTTGTGATGCAGGGGGCTTGGTAGCATTTGGTATATACTTGGGCTGTATCCCTTGTCGCCGCATAAAGTCTGCGTCGGGGCCGGAAACGGTCATTGCAACCGCAGCATCGGCACGCTGCAGCACTGCCGCCAGTCCCTGCGTAAAGCGATCGTCGCATTTCCATCGTTCATAGCCATCGGCAGTAATAATCGGCTGCACCAGAATCCTCGTCTCGACGGTCACCGGCAGGTTCTGCAACGTCCACAGAATCACCCCGCGTGGGTCCTGAACCAGGATACAGGTATCGTACTCTCCAGACGTTATCGCTGCACGAATGCAGTAGGGCCATACCGAAAGACCAAACCGGTTTCTGCCGGCCGGTATACTCCGTATACTCACACCGTTTCTGGTATCGCTCTCCCGCCCTGGAAAGGCGGGAGTAATCACTGTAACCCGATAGCCGGCTTTAACCAATCGAGCCGAGAACTGCTCTAAACGACTTTCCACGCCGCCTATCGACGGCCAAAAATGGGAACAGGCGATCAGAATGTTTCCCCTTGTCGTCGCTTCCATTCGCCGCCGCGCCTTCAGATCGCCGAAAGCCTGCGGATAGAAGTCTGCAATCGTTCGATACACCCATGCTGCAAATCTGTATAACACAATATTTGCTCCTAAAGAGGTCTACCGACAGAGGCTAACCGCAGCAATCGTCTTTGCGGAGACGAAAGGTTTGAATAGCTGGATCATGTTTTCCTTTTGAAACCCATGGTTGGTTTTTGGCAGAGTCGTCCAAGTTGTTTCGAGCGGCGGATTCCTAGTTTTGATTCGTTGTCAACTCGACGGCATCCGAGCCGCTTGCGTCGGTCACACCATCCTGAATGGGGCGAGAACGGCTTTAACTGACTTCCGGAAGAGTGATGACGAAACAGAGTGCTTTGCGCTCTTGCCCTTCAACGCGGCATCGATAGCTTCCAGAAAAATTGATTTTATGGCATCTGGCGAATATTTCTCCCAGATCCGAGGCTGCGCCGTGTCGAGATATGCCAATCTCGCTTCGTTATTTCTTAGATTCATTATTGCCTGTTGCAGCTGTTTTTCGTTATTGAAAACCGTATATTCGACACCAGATTCTTTTGCCGTGCGTAGGTAATCTGGGGTATCGCTAACCACCGCTGGAACGCCCCAAGCGATACTGGTGACCATTTTGTTGTTGCTTTTCGCCCGGTCAATGTCGGTGCCATCATGCATAAGGCAGGAGATGTGGCATCCCTGAAGAATCTGGGTGAATTGCTCCAAAGACCAGTGAATGAATTCGACGTGGGGATATTTTTTTGTTATTTCCTCGCTGGGAGCGGTGACCACCACAATTTTGACCTGTGGCATCGCAGATAGCGATGAGAGGTGTTTTTCAAACATGCCAAAATTTTTGATACCACCAAACCACAAGACCCTCAGCTTGTCATCGGCAACTAACGGCGGCCGGACGCACTCCTTGGCATAGTAGTCGACAGCATTTGGGAGGACGACTATATGGAGCGGGTTGAAATTGGTACGGATATACTCGAGACGGCACTGGGTGTCGGTCGTCACCAAGTCAGCAAGGGCCATTACCTTCCTCAGGTACTTGGGCGAGCAACAGTAAGCCAGTGCGTCGCCAAAGTCGTCTACGTCGTAGACGACCAGTTTTCCTTCCCGCTTCGCTCGTTTCGCCAAGCGGAAGACAGTTTTGTCAACACGTTTTTGCACAACAAGAACGTCGGCTGAAGCATCGTACCCAATGGTAGTGTGGATTCCGCTGCTGCACAGCGCCTCACGCAGGATAAAAACGCGGATCCGTGTACTGGCCGCATCTTTATCGCCTAATGGGAGAAAGGATATATGCATGCTGAATCCGAATCACTGATATAGCGCGTTAATCATCAACAAGTTGCCACGCGTAGTCGCTGACGACTGCGGCCAACCTCTCTGTTGGGGGATTACCGCAATTATAAACATCATTGCTCAACACTTCAAAATGGCAGACATCCCGTTCAAAGAGCCACTCCCCGGTTTGCGACTCGCAAATACCGAACCTTAGCAAATAACTTCCTGCGGGAAGAGGAAGTTTCACAATTTGACAGAGCACTTCGTTGATTCCCTTTTTCCAAGTCATCTTGAACGACGAGAAGGGATACATCCCCAGTCTGAGCAAGACACGGCCGTTGAAGGTAGTTATGAAAATGGAAGCAGATTTTGATTCGTAGACATCTGGTGAGTAGAATGTAACCTTGAACATGAATGTGTCGAAAGTTCGTACAAACGCAATGGGGGACCCTGCGGGACCAACCAAGCTTACTTCCAGCAAATCGAAACCACCGTCCGGCGGTTGCCCCTTCGAGAAGATAACGTGTGAAGAAGGGTTGCAGGAAAAGACGCCATGCTGAATCAACGCCTCAAAGCAGTCAGCAGTTTCCTCGATTCCTTTGTCGACTAGCCTCTGTCCTTTATCCAAGAGGATTCCCCTCAAGCAGAGCAACTTCATCGCTTCCAAGTTATGACTCACAAACAGGACCGTCCGCCCCTCTTTAGCCGATACATCCTCCATCTTTCCCAAACACTTCTTCTGAAACTGCGCATCGCCAACCGCCAGCACCTCATCCACCACCAGTATCTCCGGCTCCAGATGGGCTGCCACCGCAAAGGCCAGTCGAACATACATTCCTGAAGAATACCGCTTCACCGGTGTATCGAGAAACTTCTCGATCTCGGCAAAGTCGACGATCTCGTCAAACTTCTTTTTTATCTCGGCGCGATTCATTCCCTGAATCGCGCCGTTGAGAAAGATGTTTTCCCTGCCGGTCAACTCTGGATGAAAGCCGGTGCCTACCTCCAGCAGGCTGGCAATCCGGCCCTTGATCCGCACCCGGCCGGTGGTGGGCTCGGTGATGCGGCTGAGGATTTTCAGCAGGGTTGATTTTCCCGCTCCGTTTCTGCCGATGATGCCGATGCGCTCTCCCTGCCTGACCTCGAAGGAAACATCCCGGAGTGCCCAGAATTCTTCCTTTTCGGCCACGGCGGTGCGCTTGCTGCCGTGGCCCGTGAGCTTGCGACCAAGTTTCTTTATGCCATCGCTGAGCACATCGCGCAGGGCAACATAAGGTTGCCTGCCGGACTGGTGGTGTAGGAGATATTTCTTACCGAGGTTTTCGACGGATATTACTATGCTCATAGTCTATACCACATCGGCAAAGCTGCGTTCCATGCGGCGGAAATAGTAAAATCCGCTGGCGAGCAGCAGGACGACAAGCAGGAAGGAAACAATCATGCCGGGCCAGTGTACGGGAAAGGCCCCTCCAAGCAGGGCCCAACGGAAGCCGTCGATCACTCCGACCATGGGATTGAGGAAATAGAGGAAGCGCCATTCCTCGGGAACAATGGTGCTGGAAAAGCCGACCGGGGAGATATAGAGGCCGAACTGCACGAGAAAGGGCACCACGTAGCGGAAATCGCGATACTGAACATTGAGGGCGGAAAGCCACAGGCCGGCGCCAAAGGAGGTCATGAGGGCCATCAGGAAGAATGGCGGCAGCAGGAGCATTCTGGCGTCGGGCGCGACACCGTACCAGGCCATGAGGCCAGCGAAGATGAGGGCGGAAATGCCGAAATCCACCACGCTGACAATCACCGAGCTGGCCGGCACGATCAGGCGCGGGAAGTAAACCTTGGTCAGCAGGTTGGAGTTGTCGATCAGGGAATTGCTGCACTCGCTGAGGGAGTTCGCGAAAAATTGCCAGGGCAGCATGGCCGCGTAAACCATGAGCGGATAGGGCACCCCGTTGGACGGGAGCTTGGCCAGCTTGCCAAAGACCAGGGTGAAGACAAGCATGGTGGCCAGCGGCCGCAGCACGCTCCAGGCGATTCCTATCGCCGTCTGTTTGTAGCGTACCAGGATATCGCGCCAGGCCAGGAAGAAAAACAGCTCGCGATACTGCCAGATATCCCGCCAGTAGAGGCGAATGCCGCGCCCTGGCTCCAGGACCAGATCAAAATCGTCGCTCATCCGTACACCTGTTCTTCTGCTCCCCTGTCCTCCACAAGGATCACCTCAAAGCTCTCCCGGGGATAATCCTCCGCCGCCAGGGAATAAAGAATACCCGCAAGGAGGTCGAGACGTCCATAAAAGTTTATGATGCAGGAGATGCGTATCCTGCGGTCATGGGCGGCAAACTCCCGGCAGTCGCCCTGGATGTCGAACGGGCAGGTCTGGAATGCTTTTCGGAGAATGGTTTCGCGCAGGGTCATTATCTTTTCAAGGGAGATAGAGGGTGGCGCCCACCATGACCAGCCACAGCGCACTCACGGCCATGAGCACCTTGTCCTGAAGCAGCGCCTCGGTGGAGAGATCCTTCAGTGGCCAGAATTCTTCCTTGGCGTCTGCCCAAGGGGACCGCTTCCCGGTAAATGGGGCAAGAGTTTTTTGCCAAAGGAGGCTGCCCCGTACCCCAGGCCATCGCGCAAAGCGGCGTATGCCTCCCGTTGCTGGTGGCACGGGGCGTGACTTCTTGCCCGGGCTTTTGGCGCTGATGACGGTGGTCATGGGCTATTCCGATCCCTCCCGGATTCGGTGGCGTAATAGCCGCCGGTTTTTTTAGAGCCGTTGAAAATTATTTTGTCTTTTGCCTTCAGCTCTTTCAAAAGCCGCTCAAGAGTCCTTTGCGCAAGCCTTACATTATCCGCTATTTCGCCCCCTTTGGCTCCAGGATGCGCCTTGATATAATCGAGCACTGCGTTTATTCCGCCAGATATTCCGCCAGATATTCCGCCAGATATTCCGCCAGGGATTTCATTGCCCGTCTTCTTGAAAGTCACCAGAACACCGTTGGCGAGTTCTTCCATGGCGAAATCAAGATTTCCGGCTTGTGCAATCGCCTTCCTGATGCGGGTCAGGCCACTGCCATATTTTTCAATCAAACCCGTGAGGTAAAATGCTTCGGCAACCAGCTTGTTGCGCAATTCAGAATGGTAGGAATCCTGCCGCAATGCCTCTATGGTCAGATTTCCGTACAGACGGCCCGGGCTGTATATGGTGAGTCTGTCGTCAAATATTCGGATCTGGATATCAGAGGGATTCTGATAGTCGCGATGCACTATTGCATTGGCAAGCGCCTCGCGGATCGCCACCTGCGGGTATTCCCACACCTCTTCGCGCTCGATTCCGGAGATTCTGAATGAAATATTGATGTGCTTCGCGATCGCCTGCATGGCTCTGCTGAAAGCATCGGGCAG
Source organism: Desulfobulbaceae bacterium UBA2262 (assembly GCA_002347185.1). Taxonomy (GTDB): domain Bacteria; phylum Desulfobacterota; class Desulfobulbia; order Desulfobulbales; family Desulfurivibrionaceae; genus UBA2262. The sequence continues at coordinate 11,470 of DDXK01000118.1, forward strand.
CGTGTCGGTAATCTGGATATCGTCCCGTATGGTCGCGGGATCGGTAAATCTGCCGATGTGAATGTTGTATGGAAGGGGATTGGTCGAGAAGAGAAGCATCGCGGCGTTGGTGGGAATAGCGTCTTTTATCAGGCGTAATTTTCCCAGGGTATACAGATGATTCTCGTCAAGATGAAAGCGCTCCACCCTGTTTACCTTTTCGATAAAGGTATCAAGTTTTTTTGGGTCGATATCCTCCAGATGCGCATCACCACATTGATACGAATCCCAGGAGAGCTGAAATGTTTTCAGGTAGGCGTCAGAAACCTGATTGAGAGACATGAGATGGTTGGCGGCTTGAATGCGCCTGAAATATTTCCCTTTGCAGGCAACCGGTTTCACCGGAAAGGGGGCTGTCGAAAAAGCAACGATATTTTTCTCATCAACACTGACGAGCGCGACATCGGGAATGATCGCGGGCGTTGTTGCCATTTTTATCTGATTGACCCAGTTTTGCACGGTTTCTTTACCAATTGTCACGCCGGTGACTGCCCCGGAATCCTGTACGCCAACCAGCAAGGTGCCGCCATTTGTGTTGGCGAAGGCGGTCAGCGTCTCGATAGACTCCCTGTCAAAAGAGGCTTTGAACTCCAGACATTCAGATTCGCCCGCAAGAATCAGATTGACGATTTGTTCCCGCAGGTCGGGAGCAAGCAAAAGAGTACCTCCTGGTCGCAGATAGTCACACCTCATCGGCAAAGGGGCCTTCCATGCCGGGGTGCCGCTTCGCTGGTCGCCTGCAAGCGGGAGCCGGCAAGATCCTTGCTGCCCTGGTCGGCAAGAAAGCTTTTCAGCGGCATGACCCTGATTTTCCGCAGCCGGGCGACGGAGTCGGTTATTTCCTGCGTCCGGCAGCGTTTCCTCCTCTCTGCTGTATGTGGGGTCATGCGGATTCTCCGTGGGACGGGTGATTTTTCATGGGCCGTTCTGCTCTCAAGGCAGATAGAGGGTAAAACCCACCATGACCAGCCACAGCGCACTCACGGCCATGAGCACCTTGTCCTGCAGCAGCGCCTCGGTGGGGTCGCCGCTGGCATCCTTGATGACGCGAAACATGAAGCGGAAGAGGCCGAAGCAGCAGAGCGGCACGGTGTAGAGCAGGCCGGGGTGGATCACCACGTACATGGCATAGGTGACCAGCACCGTGCCGCCGGTCATGTACATGCTGCCGTGGAGGAAACCGAGCGGGTATTCCCGCAGCACCGGGCGATGGGCGGCGGAGTCGCCTTCGAGGAGCTGTTTTTCCGCGCTGCGCTTGCCCAGGCTCAGGAAGATCGAGAGCAGAAAGACGCTCAGGAACAGCCATTGGGAGATGGGCACCCCGAAGGCGCTGCCGCCGGCCTGCAGACGGAGGAGAAAGCCGGCGGAGATGCAGAAGATGTCCACCACGGCGATATCCTTGAGCCTGAAGCTGTAGGCGGAGGAGACAAGGAGGTAGGCGAGCAGGGCGAGCAAGAAGGGCGGCGAGACGCGCAGGCCGAGGAGGATGGCCAGGGCGAAGAGACTGCCGCCCAGCAGGGCCGCGGCCGGCTTGCCGACGGCGCCCGAGGGGATGGGCCGGCTTTTCTTGCGCGGGTGGCGGGCGTCCTTGTCGGCGTCGAGCAGGTCGTTGTACGCGTAATTGGCGCTGGAGGCCAGGCAGAAGGCCAGGAAGGGCAGGAGCAGGTCGGGCCAGGGCGCCTGCTCGAAAAGCACCCCGCCGAAGAGCGGCGGAAAGAAGAGCATGAGATTCTTCAGCCATTGCCTGGGGCGCAGAAGCTGAAAGTAGGGCAGCACGGAGTTCATTGCGCTGCGGCCGCCGTTTTTTCGTCCTGGTCGGAGAGGTCCAGAAAAAGCTCCTCCAGCGAGCGGCGCTTGGGTTCCAGAGCCACGATGCCGCCCCGGGCGGCGGTTATCGCCTGGACCAGGGCGCCGATCTCCGCCTCCGCGAGCTCGACCCTGGCCAGGGCATCCCGGCGCCAGAGGATCGTGGGTATTCCGGGCAGGGCCGCATCCGGGTCGGTCTGCTCCGGCAGCCGTACCGTCATTTCAAAACGGTTGCCTGCCGGGTAGAGGGCCTCCTGGATGGAGCCGGTGTACTTCTGGCGGCCCCGCACCAGGATGCCCACCCGGTCGCANNGGCTCGTCGAGGATCAGCAGGTCCGGGTCGCCGAGCAGGGCCGCGGCGATGCCGAGCCGCTGGACCATGCCCTTGGAAAAGCCCCTGATCTTGCGGTCGGCCGCCTCGGAGAGCGAGACGAGCGCGAGGAGCTCCTCGCTCTGCCTGCGGAGGGCTGCCGCTTCGATCCTGCGCATGCCGCCCAGGAGGGCGAGCAGCTCCCTGGGAGTGAGGAAGTCATAGAAATTGGGGTGTTCGGAAAGGTAGCCCACCCGTTCGCGCGCCGCCGGTTCGGCCGCCGGCCGCCCGAAGAGCGAGGCCTCGCCGCTGCTGGGCCTGATGAGGCCGGTGAGGATTTTGATGGTGGTGCTCTTGCCGGCCCCGTTGCCGCCGATGAAGCCGAACACCTCCCCCTGCCGCACCTCGAGGTCCAGATCGCAGAGGGCCGCGACCTGCTGGCGGCGCACCCCTTTTTTGTATTCCTTACTGAGCCTGCTGGTCGTGATCGCGCTTGTCATTTTTTCTCCAGGCTTCGGCCAGGTTGCTGGTGGTGACGATCCTGCCGTCGGAGTCGAGTGCGAAGGTGCCGCCATAGGGATCGCTGGGCAGTTTTTTGATGATGCCGGCCTGGAGCAGCTCCGTCAGGCCGGCCGGCGCCTCGCCCCGTTGTTCCCGAAAGGCCTGCACGGCTTTTTCAAGATACCGGATCGCCGCCAGGGCCTGCAAGCGTTTCAGAAGCAGCTTCCGCACGCTGGGGTTGTTGGTCTCCTTGATGAACTCCTCAAGATAGGCGATGGCCGCCTCGGTCTGGTTGCCCTGATAGAGCATGCGGGCGCTCAGGGAGGCGAAGATGGCGTTGTCCGGGTTGATGGCCGCGGCTTTTTGCAGATAGCGGGAGGCGGTGACCGGGTCGTTGAGCTGGAAGTAGTGGTTGGCGCTGAGGAAGAAAGGCAGGTACCAGTCGTTGGGGCGGTTGCGCATGCCCTTTTCCAGCAAGCGGTTCAGCACCGGAATGGCCGGTTTCAGGTCCGAGAGGATGCCCTGGGCAAAGTAGTAGCAGTCCATGTTGCGGGGGTCGAGGTCGGTGGCCTTGTCCAGCCCCAGGAAGAGCTGCTGGAACTCCGGGGCCTCCTTGCGCCAGGCGTATTTTTCGCCGAAATAGAACTGGGCGTTGTAGAAGATCAGGGTGGAGGCCAGTTCCCGGTTGCCCAGCGACATCAGCTCCAGGGCCAGACTGGGCGGATAGCTGGGAAAGCGCAGGGGGGCGAGCCCTTTCCCCGAAAGGGAGGGGGGCAGGGCGAGCAGGCCGGCCAGCAGCCCGGCGAGGATGAGCCCGGCCAGCAGGCGTTTCATGTCATGTCCCGCTGCCGGAAGAGAGTGGTGGCCAGCAGGAGCAGGAGCAGGATGTAGAGCGCGCCGTAGGCCAGGGCGTAGGCGGCCTGCTGGAGGGGGAGGCTCAGGCTGTAGATGGCGTAAGCCTTGAAGTCGAAGAGGCTCAGATTGGGGAAGAGATAGTAGGAGCCCGTGACCAGCCAGCCGAGCAGAGGGGGCGTTTCCTGGCCGCCCAGGCCGGCGTCCAGGTAGTTTTTCACCGCCTGGGTGCTCTGGCCGATGAACCAGACGCCGATGGTCATCAGAAAGGGCAGCACCGCCGAGGTGGCCAGGGCGGTGAAGAGCAGGGTGACCGCGCCCAGGAGCAGGGCAATGGCGAGGATGCCTGCCAGGGCGAGGGAAAAGTTCGCCCAGGCGATGGCCGGCGCCTCGGCAAGGCCCAGCCGGACCAGCACGATCCCGCCGGCGGCGCAGAGGCCCAGGAAGCCCACCACCACCAGGCAGAGCAGGGCCAGGCCGCAATACTTGCCGAGCAGGTAGGCGCTGCGGGAAACCGGCTGCCCCATGACCAGGTATCCCGCCCGTGACTCGATCTCGCGGGAGAGGAGGTTGAGGCCGAGAAAGAGGGTGATGAGGATGGCCAGGATCTGCACGGTGGCCAGGCTGTAGTTGATGGCCACCTCCAGCGGCTGGCGCATGGAGAAGTTGCTGAAGACCAGGGTAGAGAGCAGGAAGAGGAGGCCGGCCAGGAGCAGGCTCTGGATCAGGCGGTCGCGCAGGCCGCCCTTGAGGGTGACCCGGCCCAGCGCCCAGATGGCGGAAAGCGCGTGCATGGGGTTATTCTCCGCGGAGTTCCTTGCCAAGCTTTTCGGCCAGGGTGCAGGCCGGCTTGGTGTAATAGTCGTCGCTGGATCGGCAGGTGTCGGCAAAGGCCTGCCGCGCCACGGCCTTCTCGCCCAGAGCAAGCTGGAGCTGCCCCATACGGTAGAGGTGGTAGGGATTCTTGTCCAGGGCAAAAAGATCCTGGTGCAGCCCGGCCATTTTGGCCAGCCACTCCCGGCGCTGTGGAACCTCGCCTTTTTTCTCGGTCAAGGCGCGGTTCAGGAGGGAGATGAGCTGAGAGGCCGTCTGCCTGCGCTGTTTGGTGTTTTTTTCTTCCTGCAAAATGGCCTCCAGGGTGGCGACCTGTGTTTCCAGATCGTCCTTGACGAGGGTGAGGTTTGCCCTGACCTTGCTGCTGCCCCTGGACGAGGCGTCGCCGACCAGGCTGGCAGCCAGGGCCAGGTGCTTTTCCGCCTCCGCCTTTCGCCCGGCCCGCAGGAGGGCCAGCCCGTAATCGTTGTGGCCGGGTGCGAAGGTGGGGGATTTTTCCACCACATCCTGCCAGAGGGTGAGGTTTTGCTGCCAGACGATGTTGCGCTGGGCCGTGGCGGCCCCGAAGCCGAGGAGCAGGGCGAGCAGGGCAAGCGTGGCGATTCGTTTCTGACGGCCGGCAAGAAGCGAGAGCAGGAGGAGGCAAAGCCCGGCCAGGGGGATGTAGAGATAACGCTCTGCCAGCGGGGTCCAGGCCATCCGGTTGACCGCCACCGGCAGGGCCGGGGCCAGGAAGGAGAAGAGCCAGGCCAGGCCCGCCATGAAGGGGCGGCGGCGGAAGAAAAGCAGCCCGGCCGCCAGGCCGAAAATGGTGGCGATGCCCACGGCCAGGGCCACGGGCCGGTTGATCTCGACGATGGCGAAGTTGAGCGGGAAGGGCCATAGAATCTTCTGGCTGTAAAAGCCGATCGCCTTGATCAGGCTCAGTGCCTTTGAAGCCAGGGAAAAATGCTCGGCCCCGTGGCCGCCGTGGATGGCGGTCATCACCCCCGTGTCCTGGGCGATCCGGCCGCCGGTGCGCATGAAGGCATAGGCGAGGAGGGCGGCAAGAAAGGGCAGACAACGCCCGGCAATGGCCCGCCAGCGGCGGCTTATCTCGAACCCCTCGTCCTGGAGGGAAAGGAAGAGCACCACCGGCACAAGCCCGATGGCCGCCTCCTTGGCCCAGAGCCCGCAGAGGAAGAGCAGGGCCGCCGCGATGTCGGGCCAGACCCTTTTCCCGGCATTGCGGAGCAAGCACAAAAAGCTGGCCAGCACAAAAAGGCAGGCCAGCAGGTCGGTGCGGCCGGAGATCCAGTTCACCGGCTCCGTGGCGAGCGGATGCAGGCCGAAGAAGGCGGCGAGCAGGAGGGGGGCCTGCCCTGTCTCGTCCGTTCTGCCCAGCCGTGCGCTCCAATGCCTCAGAATGCAGAAGAGGAGCAGGGTGTTGAGCGCATGGATGAGGACGTTTTCAAAATGGACCAGCATGGGGTGGCTGCCCAGCAGGGCTGCGTCCGCGTAAAAGGAGAGGCCGATGAGCGGCCGGTAGTAGTAGCGGCTGTTGGTTGGAAAGAAAAGCGTGCCCAAGTCCAGGCCCTTGCTGTTGAGCAGGGCCTGGATCATTTGCCGGTCGTCAATGGAAAGACTTTCCGCAAAGAGCGAGGGATAAAACACCCCCAGAATCACAAAGAGCAAAAAAATGATTTGAAAGGGGTAGCGCATAATCAGGGTGTGAAAACACAAGAAGGAAGGGATAATTTCCCTTCCTTCTTGTGTAAATGACTTATAAAGCTAACAAAACTTACAGAGAAGCCCAAGTTGCGAAGTCCGTGGAATCACTGTTATTCAACTTTCCGGCTGCAACATTAGTCCCAATTTCGGCGGCTGTTTTGTCCAAAAAGTAGAGTAAAGGGTCGCCGGCGGATGTACCGTAGACTCTGGTGCCGCTCAAATGGTCAGCAGTGGCAGCATAGGTGGCAGAGTTTGCTTGGCAGGCAACATTAACCTGACGAGATGCCTTGAATCCTGTCAGCACACCAGTGCCATAGCCACCCTCAGAATCAAATACAACTTCAGCAAACGCACTCCCTGCCATAAGTAAGAATGCACTGGTTATCAAAATAATTTTTTTCATAATATTTTCTCCCACAGTAATTAAGGTTAAGAGCTTCAATTTTTACAGATCTTGATACTCCTGGTTATCCGCAAAGTCCGTCTCCATGACGGTCTTGAAGTTGCGGATGTCGCTCTGCGCCGCGGAGTTGAAGGCGCGCTGACGGTAGGCCGCGAACTGCGGGATGGCGATGGCCGCCAGGATGCCGATGATGGCGACAACGATCATCAGCTCGACCAGGGTGAAGCCTTTTTGATCCTTTTTCCTTCTGAAAAATTCCAACATGGGGTTCCTCCATTTTTTGGCCGGGCCGTTGCAGCTGGCCGCGTGCCGGTTCAAATTGTTCTGCCGCCAGGGGCGGCCTTCCCTCCCGTAAATCTTCCTCTGTTATAGATGTATCGAGGCCGGGTTGTCCACTGCCAAAATTGCCGAACTCTCAAAAAAACTCAAAAAAAAGCCGCAGGTCCGCTCCGCCCAATCGAAAAAAAAGCTGCCCTCACCCTGGCCCTCTGCCAGAGGGAGAGAGGAATCGCGCCGGTGTCCGGCGAGGCCGGCCGTGCCCTTTCTTTATCCCTCTCCCCCGGGAGAGGGTTGGGGTGAGGGGGCGCCGCGCCCTGCCGCTTGCCTGAGCAGGAAGCGTGCCAGCGGCTGGCCTCCTGCTCGACTTCCTGCTCTTTTTTGTGCAATATCGAGCTGTTGGCGTGATCTCACCTGGCTGGTCAGGGTCCGGGACGCCTTTGCCCCGGCCTTCCTTTTTGACATATTTTGTCAGTTTGCGGTGACGGGGAGTGTCAAAAGGTGCTGGCGCTTTTGGGGGCGCCGCCTTTTTTGTTCTAAGAACGGCGGGCGGGAGTGTATGCTAAGGTTCTTGGCAGGGGGATTTTTTCTTTACTTGGCAAGGATTGGCGACTGTCGGCCTTGGCCGTTTCTTGCGCTGGTCCGGGGGGATGCGTGCGGTTCTGGAATCTCAAGGTGCAGTCGGTTCTTCTCCTCTTTCTGCTGCTCATGGCGGGCATGCTGCTGGTGAATGGCGTTTCCATGCAGCTTGCCAAGCAGCAGGCCTTGCGGCGGGAGCTCGAGCACGGCCGGGAGCTGCTCGCCCTCCTGTCCGGCCGCCTGGCCGTGGGCGACGGGCCGGTTCGCCTCGAGAGCGCCGGCCTGGGCGAGGCGGTCCTCTCTCTCGGGGTGGGCGGGGCCTCGGGGGAGACCCTTTCGCTCTCCCCTGGCTGCGAGGCGTTTGCCCAGCCCCTGGAGCGGGCCCTGACTGCTGCCGTCCGCCGGGGCGAGGAAAGCGGCCGCCTGCTTGCCCTGCCCTCCGGCGCTGCCTTGCGCAACCCCCCCCTGCTGGTGGCCGGTCCGGTCCGCTTTGCCGACGGCGTTGCGGGCGGCCTGGCCCTGCTCTGCTCCACCGAGGGCCTGCACGCCCGGCTGTGGGACAGCCAGCGGGCCATCCTCGGCTATATCCTGGTCAATGGCCTCCTGCTCACGGCCATCGGCTTCTTCCGGCTGCGTACCTTGGTGGTCCGGCCTCTGGAGCGGCTGGCCGAGCAGGCGGAGAGCTCGCCGCTCCAGGCCGGCTATCTGCCTTTTCCCGAGCGGGCGGGCAACGAGTTCGGCCGCCTTTCCGCCAGTCTCAATCGGATGCTCGCCCAGATCGAGGAGGACCGGGCCGCGCTGCGTCAGAAGGTGGAGTCGCTCCGGAGCGCCAACGCGGAGCTGGAGCGGAATCGGCGGGAGATGCTCAGGACGGAAAAAATGGCCTCCATCGGCAGGCTGGCGGCCGGGCTCGCCCACGAGATCGGCAACCCCTTGGGCGTGGTCCAGGGCTATCTTGGTCTGCTTGGGCAGGAAGCGTCCCCGGAGGAGCGGCGCGAGTTCGCACGGCGGGCCGAGCAGGAGGTGGCGCGGGTGGGCAAGCTGCTCCGGCAGCTCCTCGATTATGCCCGTCCGGCGCAGACCGCGCCGGCCCTGCTTCGGGTCGGCGCGGCGCTGGCCGAGGCCCTGGAGCTGATCCGCCAGGGCGCGCCAGGCCGGAAACTTGCCCTGGCGCTGCGCCAGGAGGCACGGGAGGATCTGGTTCTCGCCGATGCGGACGGCCTGCGGCAGGTGTTGGTCAACTGCCTGCTCAATGCGGTGGATGCGGTGGCCGCCCGGCCGGACGGCAGGGTGACGGCCCGCTGCCTGGATGCCGAGGAGGCGGGAGGCCGCTCTGTCCGGGTCGTCATCGAGGACAATGGCCCCGGCAT
>DDXK01000101.1 GCA_002347185.1 Desulfobulbaceae bacterium UBA2262
AGATCCCCTTCTTCGGCATCTGCCTCGGCATGCAGCTGGCAGTGATAGAATTCGCCAGGAGCATCGCCGGCATGCAGGATGCGGACAGCACCGAGTTCAATCAGCTCACCAAGCATCCGGTCATCTATTTCATCAAGGAGTGGTACGATTACCGCACCGACAAGATCCAGATCCGCGACGAGTCCACCGACCTGGGCGGCACCCTGCGCCTGGGCGCCTATCCCTGCCGGATGAAGCCGGGCACTTTCGCCCATCAGGCCTACGGGGTGGATGAGATCCTGGAGCGGCATCGCCACCGCTATGAATTCAACAACGCCTTCAAGGACAAACTGGTCCAGAACGGCCTGATCATCAGCGGAACCTCGCCGGACGAAAAACTGGTGGAGATCGTCGAGCTGGCCGATCATCCCTGGTTCCTGGGCTGTCAGTTCCACCCGGAGTTCAAGTCCGGCCCCATGAAGCCGCATCCCCTGTTCAAGAATTTCATCAAAGCCGCCTTGGAGAACGCCGGCGCCTGAGAGGCTTTCGGCATTCTCCCTTTCCGGGGGGCTGGAGGAGAAGAGCGTGGAGCCCGTATCCATCCCAGGTTTTTTCGAGGTCGGTGCCAACCGGCCTTTTTTATTGATCGGAGGTCCCTGCGTCATCGAGTCGGCCGAACTCTGCCGGGAGGTTGCCGCCGGCCTCAAGGAGATCTGCGACCGGCTTGGCATCTCCTATGTGTTCAAGGCCTCCTACGACAAGGCGAACCGCACCTCGCTGGACGCCTTCCGGGGCCCTGGCCAGCGCGAGGGGCTGCGGATTCTCGCCGATATCCGTCAGGATTATGGGGTGCCGGTGGTCTCCGACGTGCATGAAGTGGCGCAGGTCGCCCCGGCCGCCGAGGTGCTCGATCTGCTTCAGATTCCCGCCTTTCTCTGCCGGCAGACCGATCTCCTGGTGGTGGCGGCGCAGACCGGCAAGGTGGTGAGCCTCAAGAAGGGGCAGTTCGTTTCCCCGTGGGACATGCGGCATGCCGTGGCCAAGATCAACGCGGTGAGCAGGAACCGGCTTCTGCTCATGGAACGGGGCGCCTCTTTCGGGTACAACAACCTGGTGGTGGACATGCGCTCCCTGCCGGTGCTGCGTTCCTTCGGCTGTCCGGTCATCTACGACGCCACCCACAGCGTCCAGCTTCCCGGAGGGGCAGGGGGCAGCTCCGGCGGCCAGCGCGAGTTCATCCCGCCCCTGGCCCGGGCCGCGGTGGCCGCCGGGATCGACGGCGTTTTCATGGAGGTCCATCCCGAGCCGGGCACGGCGCTCTGCGACGGACCCAACTCCATGCCCCTTGCCGAGGTGGAGGCGTTGCTCACCCGGCTTGTCGCCATCCATAAACTGGTGCAGGCCGACCTGCGGGCAGGTGTTTGATGACGCAAAAAGGCTGCGGGCCTCCGGGCGGAGCCTACCCTTCGGACTGCGAGCTGACCGAGGGGCTCCGGCAACGGGCCATGCGGAAGAACGAAGAGGCCGAGCGCGGCTATGTCTGGAAGAGCTGCCTGCCCCTGGCCCGGGAAATCAAGCTGCTGCTTCTCGACGTGGATGGGGTGCTCACCGACGGCTCCATCATCTACACCCATTCCGGCACCGAGATGAAGGCCTTCAGCACCAAGGACGGCTTCGGGATCAGGCTCCTGCAGGAGGCGGGCGTCGAGGTGGGAGTGATTACCGCGCGCTCCTCGGAAGCGGTGCAGCGCCGGGCCCAGGATCTGAAGCTGGCCCACGTCTATCAGGGGGTGCGCAACAAGATCGAGGCCTTTGACAAGATCCTTTCCGAGCAGGGCTTGTCTGCGCAGGAAATTGCCTACATGGGGGACGACTGGCTCGATCTCCCCCTTCTTCTTCGGGTGGGCCTTGCCGCGACCGTGGCCGACGCGGTGGCCGAGGTCCGGGAGGTCTCCCACTACGTGACGCGGCGGGAGGGCGGCCGGGGGGCGGTGCGGGAGCTCTGCGAGCTGATCATCGAGGCCAAGGGGCTGCGGGAAGAGCTGCTGGCACGGTACCGGAAATGATGTCGGGATTTCGCAACGTACTCTGGCTGCTGCCGCTGGCCCTGCTCTTGCTCTGGCCCCTGTGGCGCGGGCCGTTGGGCGGCTTCCTGGCTCCGGCCGACCTGCCCGCCGCTGGCCGGTCGGCGGAGGGCAGGCAGGAGGCGCCGGAGGGGCAGAGCTTCAGCATGGAGGGAGTCTCCTTTTTGCAGCAGAAAAATGGGGTGCGGGACTGGCAGATTGAGACGGCGCGCCTCCATACCGGCGACGATCCGGAACTCATGCTGATGACGCAGGTGGAGGCCGAGCTCTTCCAGGGAGAGCGCCGCAAGTTCCGCATCGTCGGCAAGGAGGGGCAGTACGACGGCAAGAGGAAGATCCTTACCCTGCGCAGGGATGTCCAGGTGCACTCGGAGGACGGCTACCTGGTGCTGGCGGAGCTTCTCAACTACAACGACCAGAAGCGCACTATCTGGACCAGGAAACCGGTGCGGATCACCGGCAGGAATATGGATATCCGCGGCCAGGGTCTGGCCTACGATCTGAACCGGGACTCCTACGAGGTTTCCGGCCGGGTGAAGGTTCGCACCTGGTGAGGGTGGGGCAAAAGGGATCCTTTTTTTACAGGGAGAGGCGGCAGATGACCCATAAGGATATTCCGCTCAAGGAGCGCATCATTCTGGCCCTTGATGTGGAGACGGCGGCACAGGCCAGGGAGCTGGTGAAAAAAACCGAATCCCGGCTTTCTTTTTACAAGGTGGGGCTGCAGCTTTTCATGGCCGACTGGTTCAATACCGTGGACTGGCTGGTGGACCGCGGCCACAAGGTGATGCTCGACCTGAAGTTTTTCGATATTCCGGAAACCGTGAAGTTGGCCGTGGCCCAGCTCCGGGAGCACGGGGTGAGCTTTGCCACCATCCACGGCAACGATCCCATCATCCGGGCCGCCCTGACTGAAAAGGGCGCGGTCAGGCTGCTGGCCGTCACCGTGCTCACCAGCTTCGGCGAAGAGGACCTGCGCGCCATGGGCATGACCCAGTCCATCGAGGAACTTGTCTACTTTCGGGCCAAGCGTGCCTTGGAGCTGGGCTGCGACGGGGTGGTCTCCTCGGGTCTTGAGGCGGGTCGCCTGCGCGCCGGTCTTGGCGACAGGCTGCTGCTGGTCACCCCGGGCATTCGGCCCGGCGCCAATGTGCTGGACGGCGCCGATGACCAGACCCGGATCATGACCGCCGGCCGCGCCGTGGTCAGCGGCGCCGACCATGTGGTGGTCGGCCGGCCCATCTCCAAGGCCGCTGATCCCCTCGCGGTGATCGAGGCCATGCAGCAGGAGATCGCGGCCGGCCTCTCCTGATTCTGCCCGCGGTTCCCCCTCCTGGCCCAGCCCGGCAGCTCGTTTCNNTCCGTCCCCTGGTCTTTCAGATTCGCTCTGTCAGGTCATTGTTTTTTCCTTCTCAGACGGGCTGAGGCAAGGCCGGCAAGTCCGGTGCCGAAGAGCAGCATGCTGACGGGCTCTGGTACCGGTTGTCCACCGTCAATTTCGCCAAGATGGCTGATCTTGCCAATGTCAGTGATGAATTTCACACTGAAATCAAGGGCGGAGTCTGCGAGGTCAATCACCGCCCAGTCGAGGCTGACAAGGTTTTCGTACAAGAAGTGGGTGTAAGCACCACCATTGTTGCCTGTCTTGATCAGAAAGTAATCCGGGGCGTATTGCAGGGCATGCGCCCAAATACTCTCTTCGTCGGCCTCCTGGCCATCAATGGCCACCCATTCCCCTGCAACTGCATCATCCTTGAAAGTATATTCATGGTCGCCGCCGAGCTTCAAATTCACCCAGGCCAGTTCTTCATCCTCCCCTGCGTTCCCCAGGTCTGCCTTGTACAAGAATTTGTCGACAACTCCAACCTCGGTCGTGGAGTCGTTGATGGTGTATGCCTGCGCCATTCCTGCCATGCCCAGCAGGAGCGCTCCTGCTGCCAAGCCTGCCACTGTTTTCTTCATGCCTTTCTCTCCTGGCGACTTTGATTGGAATAAAATTATTTTTTTCTGGAATGTGTTGTACAAAAAAAATTTGTTTCTGTTTTTGGCTAGCAATGTCCGTGCCATATCGAATACCTCCCATCTCTCCGCCTGGGAGGGGACCCCGTCTTGCCGCTGGCGGCTTGAAGGGGAATTGCTCGATTCATGCGGCATGGTGAAGGTTATTGGCGCGTATGCGTATTCACTTTTTCCGGGAAAGATGGGAAAGATTATCTGATTTTGTTTCCGCGCTCCCCAAGCCAGAGGGATTTGAACGCGGGGCGGAGATAAATTTTCCGGAAAATAGGATTTTTCGTCCGGAATTCTGTTTTCAGGGGAAAAAGGGGCGCAGGAAGTCGTACACTGTCTTGAGATGGATAATCGTCCACAGGCGATGGCGAAGCGCTTTCTGGCCTTGACCATGCCCAGAGAGTGCTCTTTCGGGGAGCAGAAGCCAGGGTCGCTTGGGGGGCGGGGTGATCATTCTGCAGGGAGAGGCGGCAGATAACCCATAAATATTCCGCGCAAGGAGCGCAGCGCTCTGGCCCTTGCTGTGGAAACAGCGTCGCAGGTCTCATTCTCTCCGACGCCGCAGGAGGCAAGCGACCATGATCGTGATTGACGGCGGCAAGGGCGAGGGGGGTGGACAGGTGCTGCGCACCTCCCTAGCCCTTGCCGCTTTGCTGGCCAAACCCCTCCACATCCACGGCATCAGAAAAAATCGCGAGATCCCCGGGCTCAGGCCCCAGCATCTGGCTGGAGTCAAGGCCCTGGCCACGATCTGCGCCGCCCGCCTCGAGGGAGTCGAGCCGGGCAGCAGGGAGCTCAGCTTTTTCCCGCAGACCATAGTGGCCGGCAACCATTCCTTCGCCATCGGCACCGCGGGCAGCGTCGTTCTGCTGCTCCAGAGCCTGCTTCCTGTCCTGGCCTTTGCCGGTGGCCCCTCCGTCATCCGGGTGGGCGGCGGCACCCATGTGGCATGGAGCCCGAGTCTTCCTTATTTTTCCGAGATTTTTTTGCCCATGTTGTCCCGGCTGGGAGTCCAGGTCCGAGTGGTCAGCAGCCATTGCGGATTTTATCCAAAAGGAGGCGGCGAGCTTACCATTGCGGTGGATCCGGTGCGCGCCCTCGCGCCTTTGGTCTGTCCGGCCCCTCTGTCTGCCCCCAGGATCACCGGCAGCAGCGGGGTGGCTGGACTTTCCCTCTCCATAGCCGAACGCCAGAAGGCGGCGGCCCTGGAGTACCTGGCCGGCCGTGGCCTCGGCGCGGAGATGGAGGTGGTCGCGGTGGAGGCGAAAAACCCCGGCTCCTACCTATTCCTCAAGGCGGAGCAAGGGCAGTGCCTTGGCGGCGCCACCGCCCTCGGTGCCAGGGGGCGGCCGGCAGAGGCGGTGGGCAGGGAGGCGGGCCGTGCGCTGCTGGCCTATCTCGAAGGGAGGGGCTGTCTCGATTGCCACCTCGCTGATCAGCTTGTTCCCTACCTTGCCCTGGCCAGCGGTACCTCCTCCTTTACCACCTCGGAGGTCACTGGCCATCTGCGCACCAACCTGCGAGTGGCGGAGGAGCTGCTCGGCTGTACCTCTCGGTTGACAGGCAAGGAGGGTGGGCCAGGAGAGGTGGTTATCGAAGGGATAGGTTTTTCGGCGCCGCGCTGATGTCGGCTTTCCGGCCTGGACAAAAAAAGAAGGACAGCTCCGGTGGCGGGGCTGTCCTTTCTGCAGGCGCAGAGGGGAGTCGCTTGTCGCTTTTCTTTCTCTGCGCCGTAGCCTGAGGGATTCTCTCTCAGGCCATCACTGTTTTCTCCGCAGCCTCGCGCCGGCCAGACCGGCCAGGCCGGTGCCGAAGAGGAGCATGCTCACCGGCTCGGGTACCGGTTCGCCGCCGCCAGTGGAGACATAGCTTTCGCTTTCCCCGTCAGTATAGCCCTGCACATGCAGGCCTACCCGGAACTCTTCGCTGCTCAAGGCCGTGATGATGTCGTCATAGGCAGCCCCGCTGAAGGCGATGGTGAGGCTGTCCTGCGTGCCCTCGCCGATGTAGTTGTCGATGCCCCAGGTAGCCGGAGGCGGCTCGGCGTCGGTTGACCAGTCCGCAGTGAAGGCTATGTTTGTTCCGCCGGAGAGATCTCCCGGGGAAGCCAGATGCATGAAGTCCACCTCGCCCGTGCCGCTGTAGCTGTCCCAGATGAGAGCGGTGTCGGCCCAGTCGAAGTAGATGTCCGCGATAAAGGTCTCAATGGCGCCGGTATTGGTGAAGGTGAACATGGTAAGCCCGCTTCCCCCGTCCGTCACGTCCATGACGAACTGCGAACTTGGATCCAAGGGGGAGTTGTCCTCGACAACAGTGAAGCCGAAGGTCAAGGCCTGCGCCACCCCTCCCATCCCTAACATGAATATCCCTGTTGCCATCGCCGCGAATGTTTTTTTCATGATCTTCCCTCCTGTAAAGGATGAAACGCCACGATCTCCGCTCTTTTTCACTGGTCGTCTTTGTTGCTTGGTTAAAGAGCAAAAGTCGTGCCATATGCTGCCGATTGTGGCCAGGAAGAAACAGTAATAATTCTTGATAGTTGAAAGGGGCGGAGGAGGAGGGCTTTTTCTTGATGGTGAAGAAAAAAGGACGATTTTCCGGAAAACAGCATTTTTTATCGAAAGAAGAGGCGCTGATCGCCCCTTTTTTCTTTTCCGGTGCGCGGTGCAGCCCTGTGGAGCTCTCTCAGCCGGGCAGCGGGAAGATACGCAGAAGCGCCTGCAGGGCGACAAGGCTGTAGATGCCGGCCAGCACGTCATCGAGGACAATGCCCAGGCCGCCGTTGACTCGCTGGTCGATGAGGCGGATCGGGTAGGGCTTGAAGATGTCGAAAAGGCGGAAAAGCAGAAAGCCGAGCAGGAGGGGAATCGGCCCCGTTCCTGCTCCGATCAGGGTGATGAGCATGCCGATGACCTCGTCGATGACCACCACGCCGGGATCCTTGCGGTCGAGGATTTTTTCGGCCTGGCCGGCGCTGATTACGGCAATGAAAAAAATAGCCGCGAGAGCGATGGTGTAATGGAAGGGCGAGAGGTTGACGAGCAGCAGGTGCAGGGGCAGGGCGAGAAGCGAGCCCCAGGTGCCGGGGGCAATGGGCAGATAGCCGGCGCCGGCGCCGGAGGCCAGGGCCATGTAGAAGCGATCCATCACTCTTCCTTTTTGAAATCGGCGGGGCGGGCGCGGGCCACCTCGGTGTAGACCTCCCGGAGGGAAATCTCGTGCGCGGCGGCCAGTTGCCTGCAGGCTTCGTATTCCGGGGTCAGAACCTCGCCGGTCGGGGTCGAGATCTTCTTCACCCGCACCCTGCCCCAGGGGCTGGGCACAGTGCCTGTTTCCCGGGGCAGAGTCAGCCGCTGTTCGCGCCGGAAACGGAGGCCGATGGCCGTCGTTTCCGTAAAAATGCATTCCTTGAGGGCCTGGCCGGCAACAGGGGGGCAGATCACCCGAAGGCCAAACCCGGGCCGCCCCTTTTTCATCTGGAGCGGGGTGAGGGAGACATCCAGGGCGCCGAGGGCGAAAAGCCGCTCGCAGAGATGGGGATACGTCTCCGGGGCCCAGTCGTCCAGATGGGTTTCCAGGATCTCGACCTCCTGTGCCTCGCAGGCATCGAGGGGGGAACCGATCAGCAGGCGAAGGAGGTTGGGCTGGCCATTGGCCAGGGCGCGGCTGCCGGCCCCGTAACCCACCGCCTGGATGCGCATGGGCGGCATGGGGCCGAAGCCGCTGGCAACGGCCCTGGCAATGGCCGCGCCGGTGGGTGTGACCAGCTCCTGCTGGAGGTCGACCCCGTAAGTCGGCACGCCCTTGAGCAGTTCGCAGACCGCCGGCGCCGGCAGGGGGAGTCGGCCATGTGCGCACTCCACCCAGCCGCTCGGCATGGGCAGCGGTCCGCAGGAGAGGCGGTCGATCCCGAGGGCGGCAAGGCCGATGGCTGCGCCGACGATGTCGAGCAGGGCATCCACGGCGCCTACCTCATGAAAATGGATCTTGTCGGTAGAGGTGCCATGCACCCTGGCCTCGGCTTCTGCCAGGAGGGAAAAGATGGCAAGGGCCCTGGTCTTGCATTCCCGGGCCAGTCCGCTTGCCTCGATGATCTTTCTGATATCGGCAAGGGTGCGGTGGGGATGGTCATCCCGGCAGGTGACGCGCAGGGCGGTGGCTGCGATGCCCCCGCATTGCTTTTTCTCGCTGGCAAGCTCCCAGCCGGCAAGATCGAGCAGGGTCAGCTGCCGCCGGAGCTCTCCTTCGGCGAGACCGGCGTCAAGCAGGGCGCCCAGGAACATGTCGCCGCTGATTCCGGAAAAACAGTCGATGTGTGCGCTGCGGCCCTTGCTACCCATGGTTCTCTCCCGCCTTTGGGCCGGAATTGTCGGCAAAGGTGCGTCTGCTGTAATGGGTGAGCCAGGCGAGGAGCTGCTTGCGATAGAGGGCGCAGGGGACGGTGATCAGCGCGGAGAGGAGCAGCAGCAGGGCCAGCCGCAGGAAGTTTCCATGATGCACCTCGGCGCCCTGGAAGGAGAGCATCAGAGTGCCTGGCATGCGGCCCAGGGCGGCAATGAAGAGAAAGACCGGCAGCGGCATGTGGCTCATGCCCAGCATGTAGGAAAGAGAATCCTTGGGGAAGCCGGGAAGCAGAAAGAGGAGAAAGGGGATGACAAAATCGCCCTTGGCCACCAGATGGTTGAACCTCTGGTAGATCTTTGCCCCTTCCAGCCTGCGGCGGATCAGGTCGCTGAGCAGGCGGCCGATGACAAAGGCGAGCCAGGAGCCGATGGTCAGCCCCAGGGAGGAATAGAAAAAGCCGGGCAAGGCCCCGAAGATGTAACCGCCCAGCACCCCGCTCGCCTCGCCCGGGATGGGGGCGATGATGACCTGCAGCACCTGGAGGCAGATGAAGATGAGCGGGGCAAGGATGCCTTGGTCGAGGATGGCGGTGCGCAGCTCCTCGCCCCTCTCCAGGGAGTTTTCAAGGGCGGGGATGAGCTGGTGGAACAGAGAGTCGTCCTGCCGCGCGTACAGAAAGAAGGCAGCAATGGCTGCGGCGATCAGGGCAAGAAAGAAGAGGCGGCTTTTGAAAAACCGGGTCATGTGGGAAACCTGAGGCCGGCGGCGAGAGGCCTGCCCCGCAGGAAGGCGTCGACACCCATGCGCTTGCCGCCCTCAAGCTGTACTTCGCTTACCCGCAGGTAATTCGTGCCGGTGGCGAGGACGAGCCCGTTTTTGTCGGCGCGGCAGAGGGTGCCAGGCGCTTCGCGGACAGGCTCCACGATGACCTCCGGGGCAAAGAGCCGCAGCCATTTGCCGTCCAGGGTGGTATGGGCCATGGGCCAGGGATCGAGGCCGCGGATCTGGCAGCTGATGGCCGCGGCGGGCTGTTGCCAGTCGATCTCGCTCTGGTGCTTGCAGAGGGGAGGGGACAGGGTGGCGAGGCTCTCTTCCTGCTTGCGGGGAGGGAGTGCGCCTGCCTTGAGCCGCCCCAGGGCCTCGATGAGGAGGCGGCCGCCCAGCGCGGCCATCTTCAGGGCCAGGCTGCCGGCGGTGTCCTGGGCGGTGATGGGAAGGGCTCCGGTGAGGAGGATGTCGCCGGTGTCCATTCCTTCATCCATCTGCATGATGGTGATGCCGGTTTCTGCATCGCCGTTCAAGATCGCCCACTGGATGGGGGCTGCCCCCCGGTATTTCGGAAGCAGGGAGCCATGCACGTTGATGGTGCCCAAGGGGGGCAGGTTGAGCAGGCCGCCGGGCAGAATCCGTCCATAGGCGGCGACCACGAAGAGGTCGGGGTGGAAGGCGCGCAGTTCTTCGTGAAAGGCTTCGGTGCGGATCTTGGTGGGCTGGAAGACCGGGATGCCGGCGGCCAGGGCCACTTCCTTCACCGGCGGCGGGCTGAGTTTCCGTCCCCGACCCCTGGGCTTGTCCGGCTGACAGACCACGGCCACCACCTCTTCCCCGTGGGCAAGGAGGGCTTTCAGCGAGGGTACCGCGAACTCGGGGGTGCCCATGAAGATGATCCGGTAGGGTCCGCGGTTTGGCATTCAGTTCCCCTTTTCTTCTTCGGCCTTGAGCAGTTTTTTCAACTTTTTTTTGTAGAGGCCTCGCTTGAGCGAGCTGATCCTGTCGATGAAGAGGGTGCCG
The DNA here is from genome assembly GCA_002347185.1 of Desulfobulbaceae bacterium UBA2262. Classification (GTDB taxonomy): domain Bacteria; phylum Desulfobacterota; class Desulfobulbia; order Desulfobulbales; family Desulfurivibrionaceae; genus UBA2262. The sequence goes on from DDXK01000101.1 coordinate 10,209, forward strand.
TTCAGATGGTCGAGTTCGTGCTGGATCACCCGGGCGTAGAAATCCTCGGCCACGAAACTGAGCGGGTTGCCCTTGCTGTCCTGGGCCTCGACCCAGATCTTGGTGAAGCGGGGCACGTTGGTGGAATATTCCCGGACCGAGAGGCAGCCTTCCTCGTCGCTCTCCTGGCCCTCGCCCTTGACGATTTTCGGATTGGCGAGGACGATGAGGTTTTTGGGCTCGCCCTTTTTCGAGATGTCGATCACGCAGAGCTGCAGCGGCACGTTGATCTGCGGGGCGGCGAGACCTACGCCTGGGGCCGCATACATGGTTTCCGCCATGTCGGCGATCAGCTTTTCCAACTCCTCGTCGAATCGCGTCACCGGTTTGGCGATCTCTTTCAGAACCGGGAAGGGATAGGTGACAATTTCTCGCAATGCCATGGGAGGTGATCCTTGTTCGCTTCGTTTCGGCCGGGGCCCGGAGCTCGCGGCTGTTGAGCCCCGGCGAAAAAAAATTTTATAACATATTTTCCGGATCAACGTCCACCGTCAATTTCACCGGGCCGCCAAGGCCGGAGTGCTCCTGTTCCAGGCTTGCGCAGAGGCCGTGCAGCTGGTCGAGGTCCGTTCCCTTCAGGAGGAGCTGCCAGCGGAAGAGGCCGCGCAGCCGGGCAAGGGGGGAGGGCGCCGGACCAAGGATGGCGGTACGATCAAGCTGCCGACTCAGCGTCTTGCCCCGGGCGGCCAGGGCCAGCGCCCGGTTCTTTACCGATTCTTCCTGCTCTCCTTCCAGGAGGAGGTTGATGAGCCTGGAAAAAGGAGGGTAGCCCAAGGCCTGGCGCAGGGAAAGTTCCCTGGCAAACAGGCCGGCATAGTCATGGGCGCGGGCGGTGAGCACGGAATAGTGGCCGGGCTGGTGGGTCTGGACGATGACCCTGCCCGGCTGTTCCCCCCGTCCTGCCCGTCCCGTCACCTGGCTCAGGAGCTGGAAGGTGCGCTCCCCGGCCTTGTAATCGGGAATGCCCAGGCCGGCGTCGGCCCAGACGATGCCGACCAGGGTGACATGGGGGAAGTGGTGACCCTTGGTGATCATCTGTGTGCCCACCAGGATATCCACCTCCCGCTGGTGCACGGCCTTGAGGATCCGCAGGAACTCGCGGCGGTTTGCCGTGGTGTCCCGGTCGAGCCGGGCGATGCGGGCGCTGGGGAAGAGGGCGGTCAGCTCTTCCTCGATGCGTTCGGTGCCAAAGCCCACCGCCACCAGATTGGTGGAGCGGCAGTTGCCGCAGACCGTGCGGCTGGTGATGCTGTGCCCGCAGTAGTGGCAGATGAGAGCGGAACGGCCCTTGTGCATGGTGAGGCTGACCTGGCAGTGGGGGCATTGCACGGCCTGGCCGCAGTCGCCGCAGAGCATGCAGCTGGCAAAGCCGCGCCGGTTCAGAAAAATGAGGCTTTGTTCGCCCCTGGCCAGGGTTTCGCGCAGGCCCTGCCTGAGCTGCGGCGAAAAAAGCGGTGGCCGTCCGGAGACGGTATTGACCGCCTGCAGATCGACTATCTCCACCGCAGGCAGGGGGCGGTTTTCGATACGGTTTCTGAGGGTGAGCAGGGTATATTTGCCGTTTGCGGCATGCTGGTAGCTGGTGATCGCCGGCGTGGCCGAGCCGAGAAGCACCACGGCCCCTGCCTGGCTGCCGCGGAGCAGGGCCAGGTCCCGGCCCTGGTAGCGCAGGCCATCTTCCTGCTTGTAGGCTCCGTCGTGTTCCTCGTCGACAATGATCAGGCCGGGGTCGGCCAGGGGCGCAAACACTGCGGAACGGGCGCCGATGACGACCTGCGCCTCGCCGGAGAGGGTGCGCTGCCACTGGTCGAAGCGTTCGCCCTTGGAAAGGCCGCTGTGTAAAAGGGCCACCTTTTCGCCGAAGCGGGAGAGGAAATGGCCTTCGAGCTGGGTGGCAAGGGCGATCTCCGGGACCAGAACCAGAACGCTGCGGCCCTGGGCCAGGGTGAGTTCGGCTGCCCGCAGGTACACTTCGGTCTTACCGCTGCCAGTGACGCCATGGAGAAGAAAGGGGGAATATCTTTTTGCCGTAATGGCGGGTGCGAGGCGGGCAAGGGCCTCTTCCTGCTCTGTGGTAAGTTTGGCGGGTTTCGGGAAAAAGGGCGGCGTCTCCCCAAAGGGATCCCGGTAAACCGGCTGTTCCCGCAAAAGAAGAATCCCTTTTCCCGCGAGGCTCTGCAGGGCTTTGCGGACCCCGCTGTAGAGGCGGGCAAGTTCCCGGCGGGGAATGCCCTGCCCGGGCGGGGCTTGCATGTTGGCGATCAGCGCGAGGGTTTTTCGTTCAGAGGGCTTCAGGTCTGCTTCGGCAAACTTCCCTTCAGGAGGGAGAAAAATACAGGTCTCCGTTTTTTGCCCGACACTCTCGCCGGCGATCATCTCCTCGACGGTAACCAGCCCCTGCCGGGCCCACTGTTCAATAAGCCGCCGTTCTCTTCCCCGCCAGAGCTTGCGCATCGTGGCCGGGCCAAGCTGTTTTTTGCGCAGGAGCTCGGCGAGCCAGGGCCGCGCTTCACCTGCCTGCGGCTCCTGTTCGGTGAAGTGCTGCCAACCCTTTTCCGTAAGCAGAAGCTGTCTGCCGCTTTGGGAAGTAAGGCCGCCGGGCAGGGCGGTCTTGATCACCTCGCCGATGGGGTGGTGATAGTAACGGGCCGCCCAGCGGAAGAAGGGGATCATCCCTGCCGGGAAAACCGGTTCCGGATCGAGTATCTCGCTCGCCGCCCTGAGCCCGGTTTCCGGCTTTTCTTTCGTGAAGGCGAGGAGATAGCCGGTGACCAGGCGGCCGGCCAGCGGTACCAGCAGCCGTTGGCCCGGGCGCAGTTCCTCTTCCGTCGGGGGAGGGGCGTAGGTGAGAGTGTGCGGCAGGGGAGCGGCGACGGCAACTTCGAGATAGGGGGGGGCGGAGGGCATGGCCTTGCTTTCTGAGGCGACAACGGTTTCCAAGGGAAGGGGAGGAGCAGGGTCGCTCCGCCCCTTGCGGTTTTTGGTGCGCCGCACAATGCTCAAAGGCCGGCGCTGACCTCCTTGATATGTTTCTTGAAATCCTTGGACAGCACGGGGTGGCGCAGGGCAAAGGCGACAATGGCCTTGAGGTAGCCGAGCTTGTCGCCGGCGTCGAAGCGTTTGCCCGTGAATTCGTACGCATACATGGGCTGCTGCCTGGAGAGGGAGAGCAGGGCGTCGGTGAGCTGGATCTCCCCTCCGTGCCCGGGCGCGGTTTTTTCCAGCATTCCGAAAATCTCGGGCATCAACAGGTAGCGGCCGATGATGGCCAGGTTGGAGGTGGTGGTGCCGCGGGCCGGTTTTTCCACCATGTCGTTCACCCGAAAGACCCGCTCCCGCACCTCGCTTCCCTCGACTATGCCGTACTGGTTCGTTTCATCCATGGGAACCTTCTGGATGGCGACGATGGGGCCCTGCAATTCGTTGTAGAGGTCGAGCATCTGCTGGCAGCAGGGGGTATCGCTCAGCACGAGGTCGTCGCCCAGCAGGACGAGAAAGGGTTCGTCGCCGACCACGTTCCTGGTCGTCCAGATGGCATGGCCCAGGCCCAGGGGCTTCTTCTGTCGCACGGCGACGATGTCTATGAGGTTCGAGATATGGCAGACCTCCTCGCAAAGCTCGTCCTTGTGTTTTTGTCTGAGCAGGGTATCGAGCTCGAAGTCGTAGTCGAAATGGTTTTCGATGGCCGATTTCCCCTGGCTGGTGACGAAGACGATCTCCTCGATGCCGGAGGCGACAACCTCCTCCACTATGTACTGAATGGTGGGGCGGTCGACGATGGTGAGCATTTCCTTGGGGATGGCCTTGCTGGCGGGAAGAAAACGGGTGCCTTTGCCGGCGACCGGGATGACGGCTTTGCGTACTTTCATATGCATCTCGTAGTGAAGTGATTTTTATGGAAAAACAAGTAGTGTATAGTATGAACGATCGCGGAAACAAAGGCAACCTGTTCTTTATTGGAAATAGTGAGCGCTGGGCGGGGGCGGATGCATCCTCTTGTCAATAAGTTGAAAAAAAGCATTGCCGGGCAAAATCTTTTGGCGCCGGGGGCTCGCTGTCTTCTCGGGGTTTCGGGCGGGCCTGATTCCATGGCCCTGCTCCACCTGTTTGCCGAGCTGGCCGACGACCTGGCTCTTTCGCTGGTTGTGGCCCATGCCGATCATGGTCTGCGCCCCGGGGAGGCGGAGGCCGAGGCCGGACTTGTCCGGGCTGCTGCCGATGCGCTCGGCTGCCCCTTCATTTTCCGTGCCCTGCCCGTGAGGGCCTTTGCCGCGGAGCAGAGGCTTTCCATCGAAGATGCGGCCCGCCGCCTCCGCTATCAGTTTTTTGCGGAGGCGGCGGCCGAGCAGGGTGCGGGAAGAATCGTGGTTGCCCACACGGCGGACGACCAGGCGGAAGAGATCCTCATCCGGCTGCTGCGCGGCTCCGGCCGGGCCGGGCTTTCCGGCATGGAGCCACTGCGGGCGGGCCGCCTGATCCGGCCCTTGCTTGGTCTTGCCAAGAAGGAACTGCTCGCCTATCTGGCTCAGCGGCATATCCCCTATTGCCTGGACAGCTCCAATCAGGAGCGCATCTACCTGCGCAACCGGGTCAGGCTCGATCTGCTTCCCTATTTGCGGGAACGGTTCAATCCCAATATCGACGCCTGCCTGCGGAGGACCGGCGCGATCCTTGGCGCGGAAGAGGAACTGCTTGCCCGGCTTGCCGACCAGGCCCATGCGGCAGTGGTCTCGGAAGAGGGGGGGGAGGCTGCTTGCCTGACCCTTGCCCTGCGCCCCTTTTCCCGTCAGCCCCTGGCCCTGCAGCGGCGGATTCTGGAAAAAAGCTGCTGGCAGCTGGGCTGTCGCCCCTCCTTTGCGCAAATCGACCAGCTCTTCCGTCTGGCGCTCGCCGGCGGCGAGGGGAGTATGACGCATCTCGCCGGGGGGGTGCGGGTCCGGCGGGAAGGGGTTGCGCTGCGTTTTTTTTATCCGCAGGGGGAAATGGCCCTGCGCGGCAATCTGCTCGCGCCGGAGGAGCCAGGTTTTTTCATGGAAATTGGAGGGGCGGGGACATACCTGCTCAAGGAAATCGGCATGCGAATCCTGGTGGAGGAGCTGCCGGGTCTGCCGGCAGATTGGCGGGCCCAGGCGCCGCAGGTGCAGTACCTGAATGGGGAGGCCCTACGTTTTCCCCTGTCCTTGCGAGCTTTTCGGCCCGGCGACAGGTTCTGGCCCCAGGGGGCGCCAGGTCATAAAAAGGTAGGGGATTTTTTTACCGACCGGAAGATTCCCATGGCCCAACGGCGGCGGCTTCCCCTCCTCGTCGATCAGCTGGGCATCGTCGCTTTGCTCGGGCTGCGGACAGACCAGCGCTGCGCGGTGACCGGACAGGAAGGCAGGGTGTTCCGGGTCACCAGCATGGGGATGGGCAGGGAGGCGACGAAGGGGGCCGGCGCTTCACCGCTTTTCCTTTCTCCCTCTTTTCCTGATTCTTGTCATGATCCCGGTGAGTCCGACGCCGATGAGCAGCAGTGAGGCAGGTTCCGGGGTTGGCATGGGAATGAGGGAGTTCGTGACAAAAGCGCCTAGCTCCGGGGCCCCCCATCCGGCATCCCACCCCTGATATCCGTTCGAGATGCTCATCTCCATGATTGTTACCGCGCCGTCGCTGAGCCAGTATTCGATTGCGGCCAGGCCGATTTTTTGGTTGAGTTCATCATAAAAATGGCCGGCCACAAGGCGGGCCACGGTGTTGTAGTCAACCTGCTCGCTGTAATTGTACTCGAGCCCCAGCAGCAACGGCACGTTGGTCTGGATGGATTCCAGAAGGCCTTCGACCTCAACCCTGCGTGCAACATGCCAGCCGCCGGAATAGACTCCATACCCCAACAGCACAGCGTCGTTGTAGGAGTCGAAGAAGGTGGACCCGACCGGTTGCCAGCCAAAGCCTGTATCGGGATCAACCGTTATGGCCTTCGTATTGCCGGCAAAACCGAAAAAGAAACATCCCCAGGCGAGTGTCAGCAAGGCTATGCGTTTCATTGTGCTCTTTACCGAATTTGCGGACGATGCGACATCCCTTGTTGATTATGCCGTTTCCGTGGCCAGGGGCAGGCGGTTTCTGGCTGTGGTGAAAATATTTTTCAAATAGCATTCTAACTTATGCAAAAAACGCTCCATTGCTCTTTCTGCTACGGTAACTTGCCGAATTTACTCAGCGAAAATGAATAGTGAGGAACGGTGGTCGCTGTGATGCGGACGATTTTCCGGAAAACAGGAACCTTTCCCGGCTGGCGACGCAGGTGTGCGCCGAAAAATGACACCTGCGGAAAGTTGTTGCCGAGGAGGGGATGCCAGAGCCGCGCCGGTGGAAAATCTCTTGCCTATTCGCCTTCCTCCTGGTAACTATGGCCTTGTCCTTGAGGATGGGATCCTGGGGCGCCCTGATGAAGTCAAAAAATATGTGGGCGGGTAGCTCAGCTGGATAGAGCGTTAGCCTCCGGAGCTAAAGGTCGTGGGTTCGAATCCCGCTCCGCTCACCACCGGGATAAAAAAAGAGGGCCATGCTGTGTGCATGGCCCTCTTTTTTTATTGTTCGACGCCTGCCCCTCTCTTTTTTCCTCTCAGAGAGTGGGCGTGGGAGGCGGAAAACCTCTCGACTGTGCAAACAGAAAATGAGTAAGCTGACAGGGGAAAGCGTTTTGGGATTCCTGCCGTGGCAGGGAACTTCGCGGCAACAGGAAAGGAGAAGGAAAATGGCGTATATCCTCGTCACCGGCGGAGCCGGCTATATCGGTACGCACACCATTGTCGAACTGCAGCAGGCCGGCTACGAAATCGTGGTGGTCGATAATTTTGTCAATGCAAGCCCCGAGGCGCTGGCCAGGGTCCAGGAGCTCACCGGCAAGCCTCTGGTGGTCCGCGCCATTGATCTGTGTGACCGGCCGGCCCTGGAGGAGGTTTTTGCCGAATTTCCCATCTCGGCCGTTATCCATTTTGCCGGGCTCAAGGCGGTGGGCGAGAGCGTGGCCGAGCCGCTGCGCTACTACCACAACAATCTGACCGGCACCCTGGTGCTTCTGCAGTGCATGGCGGCGCACGGGGTGAAGCAGATCGTCTTCTCCTCCTCTGCCTGCGTTTACGGCGATCCCGACCGGGTGCCCATCCGGGAGGATTTTCCGGTGCGGCCCACCAACCCCTACGGCCGCACCAAGCTGATGATCGAGCAGATCCTGGAGGATGCCCGTACTGCCGACCCGGCGCTGCAGGTGGTCATCCTCCGCTATTTCAATCCGGTGGGCGCCCATTCCTCCGGCAGGATCGGCGAGGATCCCTCCGGCATTCCCAATAACCTCATGCCCTATATCGCCCAGGTGGCCGTGGGCCGGCTGGCGCAACTCTCCGTTTTTGGCGGAGATTATCCCACCCCGGACGGGACCGGGGTGCGTGATTATATCCATGTGGTCGATCTGGCGAAAGGGCATCTGCACGCATTGCGCAAGCTCGCCGAAAATCCCGGTCTGCTGCGCTGCAATCTCGGCACCGGCCGTGGCTACTCGGTGTTGGAGATGGTCGCCGCCTTCGCGCGCGCGGCCGGTTGCCAGATCCCCCATGCCATCACGGCCCGACGCCCCGGAGACATCGCCACCTGTTATGCGGACCCCTCTCTGGCCAGGGAGAAGCTGGGCTGGCAGGCCGAGCTCGGCCTTGAGGAGATGTGCCGGGACCACTGGCGCTGGCAGAAGAACAATCCGAACGGGTACGGCGTCTGAGGCCTGGCGGGGACTGGAATAGCATGAAAAAGATACTTGTCACCGGCGCCGCCGGCTTTATCGGCTTCTTTCTCTGTAAAAAACTCCTTGCCGACGGGGCGGAGGTGGTCGGAATCGACAACCTCAACGCTTACTATGACCCCGCCCTCAAGCGGGCCCGCCTCGACCAGCTGCAAGGCGCACCGGGATTCTCCTTTCTCAGGCTCGATCTTGCCGATCGTCCAGCCATGGAGCAACTGTTTGCGCAGCACCGCTTCGAGGCGGTGGTTAATCTGGCGGCCCAGGCCGGGGTGCGCTATTCCCTGGAAAATCCTCATTCCTATATCGACAGCAATGTCGTCGGCTTTGGCAATCTCCTGGAAGGTTGCCGTCACTCCGGTGTCAGGCATCTGGTCTACGCCTCGTCGAGCTCCGTCTATGGCGGCAACACCAGGCTGCCGTTTTCGGTGCATGATAACGTGGATCATCCGGTTTCCCTCTATGCCGCGACCAAGAAGGCCAACGAACTCATGGCGCACAGTTACAGCCACCTTTACGGGCTTCCCTGCACCGGGCTTCGCTTTTTTACGGTCTATGGCCCTTGGGGCAGGCCGGACATGGCCTATTTTCTCTTTACTCGCGCCATCCTGGCCGGAAAGCCCATCAAGGTGTTCAATCACGGAAAGATGAAACGGGACTTCACCTATATCGACGACATTGTCGAGGCGGTGACCCGCATCATCGTCCGGCCTCCCGTGGGCAATCCCGCCTGGGATAGAAAGACCGCTGATCCCGCCACCAGCTGGGCCCCTTACCGGATCTACAATATCGGCAACAACCGGGTTGAGGATCTCTCTCATTTTATCGAGGTTCTGGAGGAGTGCCTGGCAAAGAAGGCGGAAAAGATCTTTCTGCCCATGCAGGACGGGGACGTGGCGGCGACCCATGCCGAAATGGATGATCTGGTCGCGGACTTCGCCTACAAACCAGCGACCTCCATCACGGAGGGTTTGCAGCGTTTCGTGGCCTGGTACAGGGAGTATTACCAATAATGATGCCTTGCGGCCAGCCGGCTGTGCGCCGCTGGCCGACAAGGCGGCCCTCTTCTGCCAGGCCTCCGGGTTCCGGGCAGGCATGTCAGAAAAAAGGCGGAGTGCGGCGGCAGGAAAAACATGAGCGAGAAGAAAAGAGGCCTCTGATGCGAATTACCATGATAGGTACGGGGTATGTGGGATTGGTGACTGGAACCTGTCTGGCCGAGTTTGGCCACACGGTCACCTGCATGGACAAGGATGCCACCAAGATCGGGCGTTTGCGACAGGGGGAGATTCCCATCTACGAGCCGGGGCTTGATGTGCTGGTGCGAAAGAATACCAAGGAGGGGCGGCTTGTTTTCTCCGCTGATCTGGCTACGAGTATCGATCAGGCGGACGCGGTTTTCATAGCCGTTGGCACCCCCACTTCCCGCCGTGGCGACGGGTATGCCGACCTCTCCTATATTTACGCCGCGGCCAGGGAGGTGGCGCCGCTCTTGCGCGGTTATACGGCTATCATCGACAAGAGCACGGTGCCGGTGGGCACGGCCAGGCAGGTCTCGCGCATTATCCGCGAGGAAAATCCGGGGGCGGATTTTGATGTGGTCGCCAATCCGGAATTTCTCCGGGAGGGGGCGGCTATTGCCGATTTCATGCGGCCTGACCGGGTAGTGGTGGGGGTGGAGAGTGAGCGCGCCCGCAAGGTGCTGGAGGAAATTTACAGCCCCCTCTATCTGATTTCGGTTCCTTTTGTCTTCACCGGCCTGGAAACCGCGGAGTTGATCAAGTATGCCTCCAACGCTTTTCTGGCCATGAAGATTTCCTTCATCAACGAGATGGCCAACCTGAGCGAGGAAGTGGGGGCAAATGTGATCGATCTCGCCAGGGGGATAGGGCTCGACGGCAGGATAGGCGGCAAATTCCTGCATCCCGGTCCAGGCTACGGCGGATCGTGTTTTCCAAAGGATACCCTGGCCCTGCTGCGTATCGCCCAGGAAAACGGTGTGCCTGTCCGTTCCGTGGAGGCCGCGGTCGAGGCCAACGCGGCGCAAAAGGCGCGTATGGTCAAAAAAATAAAGGATGCCCTGGGGGGAGAGCTGGCCGGCAGGACCATTGGCGTGCTTGGCCTCACCTTCAAGCCGGAAACCGATGATGTGCGGGAGTCGCCTGCCCTTTCCATTCTGCCCCCTCTGCTGGAAAAGGGGGTTCGGATTCAGGCCCACGACCCACAGGGAATGGCCGAGGCAAAAGTCGTTTGTCCGGAAATTCACTGCGTGGACAACTGCTACGAGGCGGCGCGCGGTGCCGACGCCCTGGTCCTCATGACCGAATGGAATCAGTATCGGGCCCTGGATTGGCAACGGCTGAAAGAGCTGATGAAAACACCACTCTTCATCGATCTGCGGAATGTTTACGACCCGGAACGGGTGCGGAGCGCGGGCATGCACTATTGCGGGGTGGGACGCCACTGAGTTTTTCGCCTCATGAACTTTTTGTTTTCCTGAGGTGAAAAAACTTGTCCGGTCAATATTTTCTCTCCATAATGGTATTCAACTTGCTTGGCAGTGTTTCTCTGCAAAATTTTTCAAGGAGTTGGTGGTATGGCAGACCGTGCGACTGGAACCGTAAAGTGGTTTGATGGGGCCAAGGGGTATGGCTTCATCGAAAGGCAGGGCGAGTCCGATGTCTTCGTCCATTTCCGCAGTATCTCCGGGGAAGGCTACCGGACGCTCAAGGAAGGGCAGAAGGTCGAGTTTGACCTGGTGAAGGGGCAGAAAGGATTGCAGGCGGAAAATGTCGTGGTGATGCCGTAAACCAAAAATCCTGAATGGATGGAGTGAGATGGCCCGGGGCGGAATCGCCCCGGGTTTTTTTTTGTTGGGTTGCCTGGGGGCTTTCGCCTTGTCTTGCATTTCTTTTTCTTTTTGAATAGATATCTGTGTCGGCAGGGATGGTGAGGACGCCATCCCTTTTGTTCCGCAGCGCAAATAAGCGGGGCGGACGTTCAGAACGGGGATGCGGATGGATCTTGCCTGTGATTTTAGGGTGCTGGTTGTTGATGATTCTCTGGTCATGCGGAGGATCATCAGGAATCACCTGCAGGCCATGGGCATCACCGATGTGCTCGAGGCGGACAGCGGCGAAAAGGCTCTGCGCATTCTGGCCGGGACCAGGGCGGATGTCGTGCTTTCCGACTGGTGCATGCGGGGGATGCATGGAATCGAGCTCTTGCGGCGTCTGCGAGCAAGCGAGGCCACGCAAAATATCCCTTTCATCATGGTCTCCGCCGAGGCGCAGCCGCATCTTGTCATGGAGGCCATCCAGGCCAGGGTGAGCGCTTACGTGGTCAAGCCCTTCACCCGGGAGGAACTGCGGGCAAGCATCGAAAAAGTGATCAGGCTGGGGCAGCCTTTGTCCTGAGCGGGAGAAGGCAAGGCGAGGGCTTCCCCCCGCCCGGACGAGTCGCGTTACATGCGGATTTTGGCGTTTGTTTTTTCCGGGTGCTTTTGCAGGTGCTTGTATCGGTTCATCGCCGTTTTGGCCAGTCTGCCGGTGACGTGGGGCAGGTCGGAGTTGCTCCATACTTCCTTGAATTCCTCGGAGGCCAGAAGCCTTTCGCTCACCGCGTAATAGGGCTCGGTCGTGTCGTCGAGGACGATGTCGGTGTGGTCAAAGGTCATCTTGCCGGCAAAGATGTTGTCGAGCAGTTCCCGGGTCGTGTAGCCGAAGAATTTTTTGATGTCTTCCGTCGATTCGGCCAGGTTGGTCTTGTCCCGGAAGCTGGGAAGGGTTTGATTCTCGTACTTGCTGAATGAAAGCTGTCTGGTCATCCATTATCCTCCTGTTTATGCCTGCGCGTTGATGCACAAGGGGCCTGTCCCGGCCCACGCTATTCTTCCAGGTCCGGCATGGCGGATTCCCCCCACTCTTCCTCCGCTTCTTCTCTCTGATGCGACTCCTCGTCCAGCTCATCCATTTCTTCCAGGCTGTCCGGATACTCAAGCGGCGGATCTATGGGTTCAAGATCCATCTCTTCCCACTCTTGCAGTTCCAGCTCCTCTGTGCCTCCATCCTCATATTGGATTTCGAGCATGCCCTCCTCTTCATCAACGGTAACCACCGAGAAGCACTCCCCGGTTTCGATGATTTCGTACCAGTTTCCTTCGACGGGTCCTGGATTGATAGCCATGGTCTCCCTCATCTGGCAATGGCGCGGGGAGAGAAGCCCAAGGCTTTTCTCCGGGGAACAACCGACAAGGCCGGCAACGGCAAGGCCACTCCCCGCGTCCAGTTGAACTGAAAAAGGGTGGAGCGGACTGAAAGGCTAAAAGGTCAGGCAAGGCAATCGTCACGCCAGCAACAGCTCTCCTGCGTGCAGAGGTTCTGGCCGGTCTGGTAGCAGGGGGAGTTTCCCTCCTGGAGCTGGATGGCGCGGATCAGCTCCGCCTTTTTCATCTTGCCGACCCTGAGGCCCAACTCCCTGGCTTTTTCTTTTATTTCGTTCATATTCATGTGACTATCCTCCGTGGTTGCGTAAACAGGGCTGTCATGTGCAGGGGTTCATGCTGAGTACCGGGCAGGAAGCGGTTTTGATGACCCGATCCGTCACACTCCCGAAGATGGCTCTTTCCACACCCCGGCAGGCATGGGTGCTGATCACGATGAGATCGCAGCCCGCCTCCCTGGCATAGGTGACAATCTCTTCGGCAATCTTGCCTTTGAGCACCCTGCTGGTGCAGGGAACTTTCGGGTCCATCTCCTGGGCGATAACTTCGGCCATCATTTTTTCCGCCCGGTTGAAAAGCTCCCCTTCGAGGCTTTCAAGCGGCAGATGCGGCACGGCAAAACCGGTGTAGGCATCAAGCAGCTCCACCACGAAAATCACATGGATTGCGGCCCCGAACTTACGGGCCACCATGCAGGCGGATTGCAACACGGAATTTGTCTGTGCCGAAAAATCGATGGGAACCAGGATCGTTTTTATCTCTTGCATGGCAGCCCCCTCCTTGCTGAAGCGCTGCCGGCTGTCCGCGGCCTCGCGCCGGATGCGCTCTTCCTGGACAACCGGTTCCGGAAGATGTGATTGCGGTCGGCGGCAAAGAGGCGGGCCGCTGTTGGGCGGCGCGGCCGGTCTCTTTGCTCCGGCCTCAGAGCATGGTGTTTTCCACGACAAAGGGGGTGCTGCGGATGGCAACACTTTTTCGCTTCACCCACAGCCGTGCCATGGGGATCACCTCGCCGTCCATGTTCACGATGTTGGCAAGTTCCTCCACATAGGAGATATCCTCGGTCTGAAATTCGTAATAGAAGGTGTTGGTGCTGTAAGGATCCACCACCAGGATGATTTTTTCGGTGCTGTAGGGATGTTTCTGGGGGGAGCCGGAAAAGGAGACGTGGGTGTCGCGCAGCCGCTGTTCATCCTTGGGACGCTGGTAGGTCTGGATTTCGAACTGGATTGTTGCCTGGGGAAAGCTGGAGAGGGGCATATCGACCTCGTTTACCGGTAAGAGCGAAGATTGGGTAAGCAGGAAAACCAACCACTCATTTTTTATAATATACAGTTTCCAGGCTCTGTGAATCAAAAAAAGCTCATGGCGGCGGAAAGTCTGTAACCTGTGAAAACGTAAGGAAAATTTGTTCTGCCTGGGGTGGGGCGGTGGTTGGTCCGCTGGGGGCTGACCCCTAGAAAAAGAAGGAGAGGGTGAGTGAGCCGAAGCTGTGGTTGTCCGGCTGGCCGTCGAACTCACTGGTGCGCAGAATCTGGGTCCAGGTCAGCTTGAACTGCTTGAAGTAGAGGGCGGCGCCGCCAGCCAGGTCGGCGACAAAGGGCTTTTTGCTGACGCTGTGGCTGTGGGCGAAGGTGTTGCCGTCCAGGAAGATGTCTTGGAGCACGGCGCGGCTGTTCAGCGCGGCAAAGAGGTAGCCTCCCCGCTGCTGCTTCGCGGAAAAGCGGGTATTGCCTGCGGGTCGGATCAGGTTCGCCCCGAAATCGTCGGGCAGGTTCCAGCCGAGGCGGGTTTCGAAGCCGGTATTGGCGTAGGTGGCGATGTTGCCCACCGCACAACCCAGGTGGGTAATGGCGTCCATGGCAAAGGCGCCCCTGCTGAAGAAGGGCGCGACCTGCCATTTGCGCTCATAGATCGCCATCAAGCCGGGTTCGTTTTTCAGTTGGTGGTCCCAGCCGTTGGGGCGCTGCAGATCGCGCAGATCATGCACCGCTTTTTGCGTTTCGTCGGCAAAGGAGGAGGGGCCGAGCATGCCCAGTTGCAGCTCGATGGTATCCATCCTCGCCTGACTTCTGCTGTGGAAGGCGGTGGCGAAATAGGTCCAGCCGGCATAGGGGCGGTCGTCTCTGATCAGGTCGTGGCGGACGATGTCGGCGGGGGTGTAGATGTTCTGCCCAAGGGAGAATTCGACCTTGCGCTTCAGTTCCGGGTCGGGGTTGTTGATGAAGGGCAGCTTCGCTATGTAAGGAAGGCTCCACTCCGGCAGCTTGCCGCTCTCGACAAAGCTGCAGAGGTCGGGCGAGATGAGGGAGAGTTTCACGCCGTTGGTGTAGTTGCGGTCCGTGCCGGTGAAGAGGTCGTTTTCGAAGTGGATGTTGACCGTCCAGGGCAGCACCGTTTCTTCCTGGGCCTGGACCGGGAGCGCCGGAACGAAGCTGGCCAGGCAGAGGGACCCCGCCGCGAGGAGGGCCAGCGTCAGGAGGGAGCGGGGCATGCTTATTTCCGCACCGGGACGGGTTGCATGGCCTCATCGATGGCGACAAAGGTGAAGAGCCCTTCGATGGCCTTTTCCCGGTGTTCATCATACATCCGTTCGAGAAAAACGGTTACCCGGACCGTCAGGCTGGTGTTGCCCACCTTCACCACCTCACCCACCAGCTCCACAAAGGTGCCGGCCGGAATCGGCGTCTTGAAGTCGATGCGGTCCGAGCAGACCGTGACCATCTTCTGCCGGCAGAAGCGGGTGGCGGTGATGAAGGCCGCCTCGTCCATCCACTGCAGGGCGGTGCCGCCGAAGAGGGTGGCGTAGTGGTTGGTGGTGTTGGGGAAAACCGCCTTGGTGATCCGGGTTTCTGAGGCCTTGATCTTTTCCGGGTTGGTCATCGTTTTTCTGCCGCCTTCTTCTCCCCTATTTTACAGGGAGATGAGATAGAGGGCCGCGACGACGCAAAGGAAAATGACCCCGATCCTGGCGGCGACTTCCGGTTCGTCGTGTCCGTAGCCGTGCGGGTCGTCGTGATGATGCTGGTCGTGTCCACTCATGGTCTGATCCTCCCTGGGAATAGTTGTTTGCCGGCTGGCAGTCGGGATTATGCCCGACAACTCTTCACCATATAAATTTTGTGCCCTTTTTCAAGCGCTAAAATTACTTTTTCGCGGCTCCCTCTTCCTGCACCCACTCTTCCACTTCCGCGAGAGAAGGCATGCGGCCGGCGCACTTGACCCTGTTGTTGATGATCAGGGCGGGGGTCTTCGTCACCCCGAAGCGCCAGATCTCGTCAAGATCATGCACCGCCTCCATGTCGGCGGCAAGGGAGAATTTCTGCAGGGCCTCGAAGAGCATGGCGCTCAGCCTGTTGCAGGTGACGCAGCCGGAGCCCAGCACCCTGATGGTGAGAATGCCGGAGTCGGCGGCCCTCTTGCCGAGCCGACGCTGGTACTCGGCAAGCAAGGCCGTTCGGTAGCTTTCCTCTGCCGTGGCAGGGACGTAGTTTTGCCTGCTTATCTCCGCAAAGAGAAAGTCGACGGCAGCCTCCTCGGAGAGCTTGTCGGCAATGGCCCTGTTCAAGGCAGGGTCGAGGCCGATCAGGCCGATGCTGGCCGAACCGACCTTGATGGTCCGCGGGGCCGGGATGTCATTGTCCTTATGGTGCATGGCAGTCTCAAAAGAGTTTCAGCTGTTCGCCGCTGGGCCTCTTTTTCTTTCCTTCCTTGTGGGTTGCGATCTGCTTGAGCAGGCGGGCAGGGAGCTCCTGGACAAAGCGGCTGGTGCGCTGGTCGGCAAGGCGGTGAAAGATGGTGCGGCTTGCCGCATTGCTCAGGATCAGGTTTTCTCTGGCCCGGGTCATGGCCACGTAGAAAAGGCGCCGCTCCTCCTCCACATCGCTTTGCAAGTTGGCAATGGTGCAGGGGATGATCTCCTCCTCAAGGCCGGCGAGAAAGACCACCGGAAACTCAAGCCCCTTGGCGGCGTGCATGGTCATGAGGGAGACCGCCTCGGCCCGCGGGTCGTATACGGTGGCGTGGGCGCTTTGCCTGAGATGCTCGCGCAGGCCGTTGAGATTGGCGCCAAAAGCGCCGGCCAGGGCCAGGAGTCGCTTGGCGTCCGGGGTTTCCGAATCGATACCGAGGTTGCGCATGGCCTGGGCCAGGGCAGAGGCCAGTCCGTGGCGGGCAGCTTCTCTGAAGGCAAGGATTTCCTGGCCCAGTTTCGTGATGGCGGCCGTGGCCCCGGCGGAAAGCCTGGCAGTCGTCGCTGCAACAGAAAAATCGGGGCAGCGCAGCGGCAGGCTCTTTTCCAGCCGCGCAAGGGTGGCCTCCCCGATGCCGGCAAGCTCTTTGAGCAAGGCCAGATATTCCGGCAGGATGGCCCCCTCGCTGCTCGCCTGCAGAAAGTGATAGGCTTTTTTGAGCCCTGCTTCCATGTAAAAGGGGGTGGCACCGACCAGCTGAAAGGGGATGCCCCGGCGGTGCAGAGCCTCGCCGATGGCGTCGGCCAACTGGCTCAAGCGAAAGAGAACGGCAAAATCGGCAAAACTCCTTGCCGCACCGTGATCGCCGCCGCGGCCCGAGTTGAGGGAGAAACTGCTGATGCCGCCCATGCTCTCCTCGATGCGACGGACGATGAACTCCGCCTCTGCCGCAGCGCTCACTGCCGTGTGCCATTCGATAACGGTGTCGAACCTGCTTTGCGCGAGCAGCTGCGTTTTGCCGCTGGCGGGGTTGCGGCGGATGAGGGCGGAGGCGCCCTCGATGATCGCCGGGGCCGAGCGATAGTTGCGGATGAGGGCCAGGGTGGTGACGCCAGGGAGTTCTTTGAATTTTTGAAAAAAGAGCAGGTTGCTGCCCCGGAACCCATAGATGGCCTGGTTGGGGTCGCCGATGGCGAATAGCCGGGCCTTCTTCCCCAGCAGGAGCACCAGTTCGTATTGGGGCAGGTTGAGGTCCTGGAATTCGTCCACGAAAAGATTGCTGACTCTTTCGCTCACCCTGGCAAAAAAATCGGCGTCTTCGGCAAGGCGCTTCACAAAGGCGGGGATCACCTGGTCCAGCTCGATGAGATGGCTATCCGCAAGGGAGGCCAGGTAGGCCTGGAGCGTTTCCGGAAGTGCTGCCGGATCAGGCGCCACCTCCCGGTTCAGCTGGTCAAGGTAAATGGCGATCTCTTCGGCGAGGAGGCGCTGTTCCGCCTTGGCAAGCTTCGGAAAGGTCTTGCGGATGTAAAGCTCCCGCTCTCCGTCGGTGAGTACTGTCAGGGCGGGATCTTCCCGCCGCAGCCATTCCAGGCTGAAGCGGTGAAAGGTGCCGACAAAGATTGCTTCGGCCGCCTTGCCCACCTCCCGTGCCAGGCGCTCGCGCAGCTCCCCGGCCGCGCGGTTGGTGAAGGTGATGGCCACCATCTCCTCCGGCTTTGCCTCGGCAGTGGTGAGCAGGTGTTCGATTCTCGCCACCAGGGTGAAGGTTTTGCCGGTGCCGGGACCGGCGGCTACCAGAATTTTTTCCGCTTTGCTGGCAATGGCTGCCTTCTGCTCCGCATTGATCTCCCGTGGTTCAGGGGCTGGGGAAGCGGGCGGGGAATTTCTTTTTTCGAGAATCTGCGGATTGTCTTTGGCGGGATCCTGCTTTCTTCCCCTTTTCTTCTCGGCAAAAAGGCTGGTCTGGCCGGTAAGCCCGGTGCGCTCTCCGTCGGCAAACACCTTGATGACGCCGAATTCGCCGTCGTAACCGGGCTTGCGGATCACCTGGCCGCTGCGGATCCGCGCCATCGCCTCGCCAAGGAGCGAAGAGTGCCGTCGGATTTCCGCAAGCGGGGCATGGAGGAGCAGATTGAACTCCGAGCCGAAATGGCCGATGGCATGGGCGTACTGCTCCATGACCCTCTTGGTGTTCGGGCCGGCATCCAGTATCTCCCCCAACACCTCGGCCAGGGGGATCAGGCTGTACACCTTCGGGGCGCCGGCCGGGAAAAGGGGCTCGGCGCGGTCCGCCAATTCCATGACCCGGTGCAGCACGCCGACGGTGAGCGGTCGGCCGCAGACCGGGCACAGCTCCTTGAGCTCCCGCGTTTCTTGCGGCTCCAGGCAGACCTGGCACTTGCGGTGGCCGTCGCAGTGGTACTTGCCCTCTTCGGGGTAGAACTCCACGGTTGCGGAAAACGCGCCGGAGTTCGGTGCCTTCAGTGCTTCCCGCAGGCCGAAATAGCTGAATTCGGTATCAAAGATATTGGCCTCCCGGCCCAGCTTGCTCGGGGAATGGCAGTCGGAGTTGGAGATCAGGGCGTAGCGGTCCAGGGCCGAGATGCGCCGGTTCATCTCCGGATCCGAGGAAAGGCCGGTCTCCATGGCGAAGATGTGTCCGGCAAGATCGCCGTAGCACTCCTCCACGCTGTCAAAGCCCGATTTCGAGCCGAAGAGCGAAAACCACGGCGTCCAGATGTGGGCCGGGACCAGAAATCCCTCCGGCGCTTCGGTAAGTAAAATTTCAAGCAGATCGCGGGAGTCGAGTCCCAGGATGGGCCTGCCATCGGACTCGATGTTGCCGATGCCGGCGAACTTGCTGTTGAGCCGTTCCACCGAGGTGAAGTCAGGCACGTAAAGGATGTTGTGCACCTTGCGCACCTGGCCGTGCCGCTTGTAGATGCTGCTGATCTCGGCAGTGAGGACAAAGCGGGTGGGGATCGCCTCCGGTGTCGTCCCGGGCAGGGCTGAGGGAACCTTTTCGTCTCTGAGCCGGAAGAAGCCCGGTTCCGCTGGCTCCAGCAGCTCCTTGAGCTGCTGGAGCCAGCCGGGATGGGTAAAGTCGCCGGTCCCCACCACCTGGATGCCCTTGACCCGGGACCAGGCAAAGAGGCCGGCCAGATCGCTTGTCTTGCTGGTCGCCCGCGAAAAGGGGGAATGGATATGGAGATCGGCGATATACTTCATCGGTCCTCGGTGGGCTGGCTGTCTGCTGACTGTGGGCTCGCCAGATCTTATAGCCTTTGTCGCGCTCTGTCCACGGCTTATTTGCCCCATGAAAGGGCGGAGGGGTTGGGCGAAACGGCTGCGTTCTCAACAAAGGCCCTGGCTGTCCGCTCTTATCCAACATGGTGAATTTTACCTCCCGGCGCGTTGCCGGCTTGTCGGGGTGTTTGCGAAACCGGTAAAAATTCGCTATAGTCACCCTTTTCCGAAATGATCATTGCGGCAGGAGGAAGCGTAAAGATGGCTGAGCAGATAGTGGATGTGGTGATTGTCGGGGCAGGGCCAGCCGGGTTGCAGGCCGCTGTCCATGCGGTACGGAAAAAGGCCTCGGTGCTGGTTCTGGGCAAGCCCGAGAACAGCAGCATCTATCGTGCCCATGTGGAGAATTATCTCTGCGTGGACGGGGTGAGCGAGGGCGCGGAACTGATGCGGGTCGCTCAGGCGCAGGCCGCTCGCTTCGGCGCCGAGCTGTGGAATGAAGACGTCCTCCATATCGAACAGGAGGGGGAGCTTTTTCTGGTCAAGGCGGAGAGCGGGCGGACGGTCCCGGCCCGTACTCTGATTCTGGCAACCGGCACCTCGCGGAAAAAGCTCAAGGTCAAGGGGGAAAAGGAACTTTCCGGCCGCGGGGTCAGCTATTGCGTGGATTGCGACGCCAATTTCTATCGCAACGCCACTGTGGCGGTGGTGGGGGAGGAATCCGCCGCCGTGGACGGAGCCCTTACCCTTACCAGATACGCCTCGGAAGTGCATCTGATCTGCCGGGAGCTTGCGGTGGGCCCCGGGCTTTCCGAAAAGCTGGCCGCCAGCTCCGTGCTGGTGCACAGAGATGCCTGGGTGAAGGAGATCCTCGGCGACAAGGCGGTGAGCGGGATTTTGCTCGAAAGCGGCGAAACCATCGCCGTGGACGGGGTCTTTGTCGAGCTGGGCGCCAAGGGAGCCATGGAGCTGGCCACCAATCTCGGGGTCATGCTCGATACAGAGACTTTTTCCTATATCGAAACCAATAAGCGGCAGGAGACAAATATCGCGGGCATTTACGCGGCCGGCGACATTGCCGGCCCACCCTGGCAGATGGCCAAGGCGGTGGGCGAGGGCTGCGTGGCGGGGTGGGAGGCGGCCAATCACGCCAATAAACAGAAGCGGACGGAGGGGAACGGGGGATGAGGGCTCCGGTGGGCAGAAGGCCCCGCGATTGCGGCCAACCCTGCGTCCCTCTTCATTTCGTGTCACTGAGCTGTTGCATCTTTTTGAACTCTTTGCTATATAGGCTACTCCCTGGCCACGCACTCCGATGAACATTTCATGGCCATCGCCCTTGTCGAAGCGGGGCTGGCCGCCGAGCGGGGCGAGGTTCCCATCGGCGCCGTGCTGATCGACGGGGAGGGGCAGATCCTGGCCCGGAATGGCAATCGCAGCATCGAGCTCTGTGACCCGAGCGCGCATGCCGAAATGCTGGTCCTGCGGCAGGCAGGGATTGCACTGGGCAACTACCGACTGCCCGGCACCACCCTTTACGTGAGTCTGGAGCCCTGCGTCATGTGTGCCGGCGCCCTGGTGCACGCCCGGGTGCAGCGCCTGGTTTACGGAGCTGTCGACCCGAAAGCGGGCGGGGTGGTTTCCCTCTTTCAAGTGGGCCAGGACAGCCGGCTGAACCACCGGCTGCAGGTAAACGGCGGACTTCTTGCCGAGGAGAGCGCCAGGTTGTTGCGCGACTTTTTTAAGGGGAGAAGGGGGGCATGACAGCGCCCCTGTCTCATTTTGATTTTTCCTGCCGGAGATGCCGGTCGGAGAGGTGCCGGAGTGGTCGAACGGGAGCGACTCGAAATCGTTTGATCTGAGAAATCAGGTCCGTGGGTTCGAATCCCACCCTCTCCGCCATTTTGTTCTTTGCAAGAGTGAGCAGGCATTGTACATTGTGCCGATCGGCCGATGTGCCGCTGATTTGAGAAAGCCGGAGAGGTGACCGAGTGGTTTAAGGTGCACGCCTGGAACGCGTGTGTACGAGAGTACCGTGGGTTCGAATCCCACCTTCTCCGCCAGATATTTTTCGGTTTGATAGCCGGGTCCTGCGCAACAGAGTCTCGCGAACCCCGCCAGGTCCGGGAGGAAGCAACGGTAGTGAGTAACTCTGTGTGCCGCAGGGGTGCCTGGCTATCATTTTTTTCAGGCTCAGGTGCCTCCTGCGGCTCCGATCCTGCGGCCTGCCACCGGAAAACCAGCAACTCGGCGCCTGCCGCCTGAGCGCAAAGAATGTCCTACCTCGTTTTAGCCAGAAAATGGCGGCCCCAGACTTTTGCCGATGTTGTCGGCCAGCAGGCCGTGGTGCGGACCCTGCGCAATGCCCTGCGCCGCGAGCGCGTTGCCCATGCCATGCTCTTTTCCGGGGTGCGCGGGGTCGGAAAAACCACCCTGGCCCGCCTGATGGCCAAGGCCCTCAACTGCCGGCAGGGCGAGCCTGACGAGCCCTGCAACCAGTGCGAATCCTGCCTTGAGATCACGGCCGGCAACGCCGTTGATCTGCACGAAATCGACGGCGCCTCCAATCGCGGCATCCAGGAGATCCGGGAACTCAAAGAGAATATCCGTTTTTTTCCCAGCAAGGGCCGCTACAAGATCATCATCATCGACGAAGTGCACATGCTGACCACCGAGGCCTTCAACGCCCTGTTGAAGACCCTGGAGGAGCCGCCGGCCCACGTCTACTTCATGTTCGCCACCACCGAGCTGCACAAGATCCCCATCACCATCCTTTCCCGTTGCCAGCGCTACGAACTCAAGCGTGTTCCCTTTGCCGAACTGGTCGCTTTTTTCGGCAGGATCGCGGACCGGGAAGAAGTGACGATTTCCGGGCGGGCCCTGGAAATGATCG
This sequence comes from Desulfobulbaceae bacterium UBA2262, assembly GCA_002347185.1. Taxonomy (GTDB): domain Bacteria; phylum Desulfobacterota; class Desulfobulbia; order Desulfobulbales; family Desulfurivibrionaceae; genus UBA2262. The sequence goes on from DDXK01000101.1 coordinate 32,075, forward strand.
GCCGCGAGGCGGAAGGCAGCGTGCGTGATGGCCTGAGTCTGCTCGATCAGCTCTTTTCCTTCGGCGGGAATGAGGTGAGCGACGAGGATGTGGCGCAGGTGCTGGGCCTCGTCGATCGGGCGATTTTTGAGAATCTGGCCCGTTCCCTGCTGGGTGGGGATCTGGCCGGCTGCCTTGCCCTTTTTGAAAAGAGTCATGCCGGCGGCATGGACCTCAAGCGTTTTGCCAATGAGCTCCTTGGATTTTTCAGGGCGCTGCTGGTCTGCAAGGTGGCCGCAAGGCCCGAGGAGCTTCTCGATGTTTCCGACAAGGAGCTGGCCGCCTTAAAAGAAATCGCCGGAACCAGCAGCCAGGAGACCCTGTACAACTATTTCAACCTGCTGCTCAAGGGCGTTGAGGAGATGCAGTACTCCTCCCGGCCGAGGATGGCCATGGAGCTGGCCTTTATCCGGGCCAGCCAGGCCGGCCAGATCGTGCCGGTGGCAGCCCTGCTGGGCCGGCTCGATGCTTTGCTGGCGACCACTGCGCCGTTGCCGCCTGTCGCCCGAGTGTCCATGCCGGGGGTGGCTTCTGCAGAGCCTGCGCCGCGCTTTGCCCCTGCCTCCGCCTCGGTGCCTGCCTCTCCCGCTCCGGCCGCAGAAAAAAAAACTGAATCGCCACCCGAGCCGCCGGCCGCGGCTGAGAAGGCAGCGGAGTCATTCCAGGCCCCTCCCGTCCCTGCCGGCCGGCAAGTCCGGAGGCATTGGGAGGAGTTCATCGATTATGTCAAGGAGCGCAAGCGCTGGATGGCCCATGTCCTCCGTCTTTGCGCGTCGGCCAGGGACGAGGGGAGTGATCTGGTCCTTAAGTTCGACGATCCTTCCGACTGCAAGGTACTGGAGGAGCATGACAACCTCAAGCTCCTGACCGAGTTTGCCCAGGATTTTTTTCAGCATGCCTTCAGGATCGTCTTCCATGTCCGAGGGAGCAGGAGCGACGGCGAGGCCGGCGAGGAAGGGGAAAGCCCCAGCGAGGAGCGACGGGCCCTGGCCAATGACCCCCTGGTGCAGATGGCCTCGGAAATTTTCGGCGGTCAGGTGGGCAGCATCCGCACCGGACCGAGGAGCAGGTAATTTTTCATTTCAACGCGGAGCGTTTTTCCCATGGATATGAATCAGATCGTCAAACAGGCGCAGGAATTTCAGCAGCGCATGGCGGCGCTGCAGCAGGATCTGGCCAAAAAGCAGGTGAGTTCCACGGTGGGCGGCGGCATGGTGAGCGCCACGGTCAACGGCCGCCACGAGCTCCTCGCTCTGACCATCGAAAAAGAAGCAGTGGACCCCAACGACACGCAGATGCTGCAGGATCTGGTGGTCGCGGCGGTGAATGAGGCAATGCGCAAGGCGCAGGAGCTGAGTCAGGCCGAGATGGCAAAGCTCACCGGCGGCCTCAAGATTCCCGGACTTTTCTAGGAAGACGTGATGAATGTGGTGCCGCCGGCCCTGGCCCGCCTGATCGCCGACCTGAACCGGTTGCCCGGTATCGGCAGGAAAACCGCGACCCGGCTTGCCCTCCACATCATGCGCCGGCCCGCCAGCGAAGCGCAGAGCCTGGCCCGCGATCTGGCGGAACTGCATGGCGCCATCAGGCTCTGCGCCAACTGTTTCGCCTTCTCCGAGACCGACCCCTGCGCCATCTGCCGGGACAGCGAGCGCGACAGCAGGCTTGTCTGCGTGGTCGAGGAGCCTGCCGATCTCATGGCCATCGAAAAAACAGGCGCCTTCAAGGGCAAGTATCACATCCTGCATGGGGTGCTCTCTCCCATGGACGGCATCGGGCCGGAGGAGCTCAAGGTTGAGGCGTTGGTGGAACGGGTTCGTCGCCAGCGGGTCGTGGAGGTGCTCGTCGCCACCAGCTCCACGGTGCCGGGCGAGGCGACTGCCGCCTATCTGATCAAAAGGTTGCAGGAGGAAGGGGGGGTCACGGTGACCAGGCTTGCCTGCGGAATACCCATGGGCATGGACATCAAGTATGCCGACGAGCTCACCCTGAGCCGGGCCATTGAGTCCCGCAAGGATACCCGCGGCTAGGGCCGGGGGAGGGCCGCGCGGGCTCTCTGGCGGGCATCGGCAGGACGCAGGCCGGCGCTATTTCTCCTTGACACCCGGCGAAATTACTGGTAATTGGTTGCCGTTTAGAACTTTTGACATTGCTGGACAGCGGATTTTTCTCCGCCTTATGTCATGAGGTTTGAAGGCGCGTAGCTCAGTTGGTTAGANNGAGGTCGGCGGTTCGAATCCGCCCGCGCCTACCATTTTATTTTTTGAATATTGTCTTGGCGTTGAGAGGCTTCGCAATGGCATGAACCTTGCGAAGCCTCATTGTTCAGGCAGATTGACGCAGGTCAATGTGCTTGTTTTTATTTGGTGCATTGAGCAAGGCGGATACGCAGGCTATGGCGGAAATTTTCCTCACGCTTTACAGCGGCGAAAAGAAAGCGGTTGCGCAGGGGGTCACGGTTGCCGAGGCCCTCAAGGAGCTGCTTTCCAATAAGGAACGCAAGCAGACCATTGCCGCGCGTCTGGATGACCGGCTGGTGGATCTTTCCGCCGTCATTGAGGCGGACGCCCGCTTTGCGCCGATTTTCGCCGAGAGTCCCGAGGGGCTGGAAATTCTCAGGCACAGCGCGGCGCACGTCATGGCCGAGGCGGTTCTTGCCCTGTTCGGCAACGAGGTCAAGGTTGCCATCGGACCGGCCACGGCGGATGGGTTTTATTACGATTTCGACCGGAGCGAGCCCTTCTCTCCCGATGATTTCGAGCGCATCGAGGCGAAGATGCAGGAAATCGTCGCCGCCGCAGCTCCTTTCCGCCGGGAAACCGTGAGCAAGGCCGAGGCGATTGCCCTTTTCGATAAGGCCGGACAGCCCTACAAGGTCGAGCTTCTGGGGGAGATTGCCGACGACACCGTCTCCCTTTACAGGCAGGGGGAGTTTGTCGATCTTTGTCGCGGTCCGCATCTGCCCGACACCAGCTGGCTGAAGGCCTTCAAGGTCATCAAGCTGGCCGGCGCCTACTGGCGGGGAGACGAAAAGCGGCAGATGCTGCAGCGGCTTTATGGAACGGCGTTTTTCGATGCCAAGGCCCTGAAGGCCTATCTCCATCAGCTCGAGGAGGCAAAAAAACGCGATCACCGCAAACTCGGCAAGGAGTTGGAGCTCTTCTCCATCCAGGAGCAGGTCGGGCCGGGGCTGATTCTCTGGCAGCCAAAGGGCGCACTGCTGCGCAAGCTCATCGAGGATCACTGGCGGGAGGAGCATTACCGGAACGACTACGAGCTGCTCTTTACTCCGCACATCGCCAAGCGCGACATGTGGAAGACCAGCGGCCATCTTGATTTCTACGGGGAGAACATGTTCTCCGCCATGGAGATCGAGGAGGTCAGCTACCAGCTCAAGCCGATGAACTGTCCGTTTCACATCGCCATCTACAAGACGCGCAAGCGCAGCTATCGGGAATTTCCCCTGCGCTGGTGCGAGCTGGGCACCGTCTACCGTTTCGAGAAAACCGGCGCCCTGCACGGGCTGATGCGGGTGCGCGGTTTTACCCAGGACGATGCTCATATCTTCTGCCGGCCGGATCATCTGGAAGAAGAGATTTTTAATATTCTCGACCTGAACCTGCATATCCTGAAGACCTTCGGCTTCAGCCAGTACGATGTCTACCTTTCCACCAGGCCGGAAAAGTATGTGGGCAGCGACGAGCACTGGGAGCAGGCCACCAGCGCCCTGAAGCTGGCGCTGGAGAAAAAAGGGCTCGCCTTCGAGGTCGATCCCGGCGAAGGTGTTTTTTACGGGCCGAAGATCGATATCAAGATCAGGGACGTGCTTGGGCGGGCCTGGCAGTGTTCCACCATACAGGTGGACTTCAATCTGCCGGAGCGGTTTGAGCTCACCTACACCGGAGAAGACGGCAAGGAGCACCAGCCGATCATGATCCATCGTGCCCTGATGGGCTCCCTGGAGCGTTTCTTCGGTGTGCTGATCGAGCATTATGCCGGCGCCTTCCCTGTCTGGCTGGCGCCGATTCAGGCCAGGATCATGAATATCACCGACGCGCAGCTTGCCTATGCCGAAGAGGTTTACCTGGAGCTGCGCCGGGCCGGAGTCCGCATCGAGAAGGATCTCCGCAATGAAAAGCTCAACTACAAGATCCGTGAAGCGCAGATGCAGAAGATCCCCTACATGCTCATTGTCGGCGACAAAGAGGTCGAATCCCGGCAGGTGACCGTGCGGCTGCGGGATGGGCAAAATCTTCCCGCCATGTCCATTGCCGAGTTTGCTGCGCTGATTGCGCGCGAAAACGAAGAAGGCCGCTCCGGCGCTGGCAACAGCTAGGCTGTTTGCTGGAGGGGCGGTCCCGGGGCCATGTGGCGCCGGAGCGGTGAGCCAAGACCAAAGCGAGCGGAGGTAAGAGTATCAAAGGAAAAAAAGAGAGCGGCCGGCCGGAACGGGAGGTGCGGGCCAGGATTAACCAAGAAATCGATTGCAAGGAAGTTCGTCTCATCGACGAAGAGGGGAAGCAGGTTGGCATAGTCCCTGTGCCGGTGGCCTTGAGCAAGGCCGAGGCTGCAGGGCTTGATCTCGTCGAGCTTTCCGCCGCTGCGGAGCCGCCGGTTTGCCGGATCATGGATTTCGGCAAATACCGCTACGAGCAGAGCAAGAAGCAGCAGGAAGCGAAAAAGAAACAGACGGTCATCGAGGTCAAGGAAATCAAGCTGCGCCCCAAGACGGAAAAGCATGATCTTGATTTCAAGATCAAGAACATCAAGAAGTTTCTGCAGCAGAAAAACAAGGTGAAGATCACCCTGCGTTTCCGCGGTCGTGAAATCGTCTATGCCGATACGCTGGGCATGGAGGTTTTGCAGAAGGTTGCCGAGGAGTTGGCCGAGGATGCGGTCATCCTCCAGCCCCCGAAGATGGAGGGCCGGCAGATGGCCATGTTCGTCGGCCCGAAATAACGGCAACCCGCCGCTTTCGCTTCAGAAAACCAGAGCGCCTGGCGGACGCGGAAACCGGCAGCGGCACTTTTGGGCAGAGAGCAGGAACAGGGCACAGCGCTTGCGAGACAGCGCCGCGGCCTGAGCGAGCGTAATCTCCGCACCCGGTGTGGAATCGAAAAAAGAGCGGTCGGCTGTGAAAAAAGCCGGCGAAGATATGAAAAAGGGAGAACACCATGCCTAAGATGAAAACAAACAGGGGAGCGGCCAAGCGCTTCAAATGTACGGGATCCGGCAAGGTTGCGCGTCGGAAGGCTTTCAGCAGCCACATCCTCACCAAGAAAAGCACCAAGAGGAAAAGGAATCTGCGTCAGGGGGGCATCGTAGACGATACTAACCTGAAGGGCATCAAGCGTTTGCTTCCCTATCTGTAAAGTAGGGGCAGCGGTTTTTTTCTCACCATGATTAACCGGAGGACGGCATTGCGCCGGCCTGAATTGTAACGAAGGAGAATTACGATGCCTCGAGTAACTCGTGGATTTAAGGCGCGTCGGAGAAGAAAGAAGATTTTGAAGTTGGCCAGCGGCTACATCGGCGGTCGCAACCGTCTGTACAGGACTGCCACGGAAACCGTTGACCGTGCCCTTGTTTACGCATACCGTGACCGGCGCCAGAAGAAGCGGGATTTCCGTAAGTTGTGGATTGTCCGGATCGGCGCGGCCGCAAAAGAGAACGGCACCTCCTACAGCCGGATGATGGGCGGCCTGAAGAAGGTCAATGTCGAGCTGGATCGTAAGGTGCTTGCCCACCTGGCGGTGCTCGATCCGAGCGCCTTTGCGCAGGTTGCCACGCTCTCCACCAGCAGCAATTGATTCCGGCCCGCGGTTCTGTCATGGAAGAAGAACTCCTTCGTCTGCAAGCGGAGGCCAGGGCGCAGCTTGCCGCTCTCGAGGACGTTGGCGGTCTGGAAGCCTTCCGGGTCCAGTACCTTGGGCGCAAGGGCAGGTTTACTTCGGTGATGCGTCAGCTCGGACAGGCCTCTCCTGAGGAACGTCCTCGTCTGGGCAAGCTGGCCAACGAGATCAAGCAGGAGCTTGAGGCGTCCTTTGCCGAAAAGGAGGCCCGGCTTGCCGCCGGCGCCGACGGTGCGCAGGGCGCCTTCCTCGATCTGAGCCTGCCGGGGCGGACCCGCCCCTTTGGGACGCTCCATCCGGTGACCCAGGTCATGACCGAGGTGTGCGCCATTTTCGAGGGACTGGGCTTTTCGGTGGCGGAAGGGCCGGACGTCGAGGTCGATTTCTACAACTTCGAGGCCTTGAACATCCCGCCGCACCATCCTGCCCGGGCAATGCACGACACCTTTTATATCAGCGACAGCCTCCTGCTCCGCACGCATACCTCGCCCATGCAGGCCAGGATCATGGAGGCGCAGCAGCCGCCCTTGCGGATGATCGCCCCTGGCAAGGTGTATCGCTGCGACTCCGATATCACCCACACCCCGATGTTTCATCAGGTCGAGGGGTTTCTGGTGGATAGGGCGGTATCCTTTGCGGACCTCAAGGGAGTGCTCTCCGTTTTCATCGCCAAGATGTTCACCCCCGACACCGCCATTCGTTTCCGGCCCAGTTTTTTCCCTTTTACCGAGCCGAGCGCGGAGGTGGATATCGGTTGTGTGATCTGCGGCGGCGCCGGTTGCCGTGTTTGCAAGCAGACCGGCTGGCTGGAAATTCTGGGAGCCGGCATGATCGATCCGGAGGTCTTTAAAAAGGTGGGGTACGATCCGGAAGAGTTCACCGGTTTTGCCTTTGGTCTGGGAATCGAACGGATCGCCATGCTGAAGTACGGCATCACCGACATCCGGCTTTTTTATGAAAACGATCTTCGTTTTCTTTCCCAGTTTTAACTTCCCCCTGCGGGCGTAGAAAAAAACTCCCTATGAAGTTCACGTTCAACTGGCTGCGCGATTATATTGATACCGAGCTCGGTCCTGCGGATCTCGCTGCACGACTGACCATGCTGGGGCTTGAGGTTGACGCCTGCGCACCCTGCTATCCTGACCTGACCGGCGTGCATGTCGGACGGATCGAAGCGGTGCAGCCGCACCCCAACGCCGACAAGCTGGTTCTCTGTGATGTCAACGTCGGCCTGGAAACCAAGCGGGTGGTTTGCGGCGCGCCCAATGCCCGCGCAGGCCTCACCACCGCCATTGCCCTGCCTGGTACGGTGATGCCCGGTGGTTTTGTTATCAAGCCGGCAAAGATCCGGGGGCAGGAGTCTTCCGGCATGCTCTGCTCGGCCAGGGAACTGCAAATCTCCGAAGAGCAGGCCGGAATCATGGAGCTTTCCGACCGGCTTCTCCCTGGGCAACCCCTCGTCGAGGCGCTGGGTTTGGCCGATACCATGATCGAGGTCGATTTGACCCCCAACCGGCCTGATTGCGCCAGTGTACTGGGTATTGCCAGGGAGGTGGGGGGCATCATCGGCAAGCGGGTCAAACCGCCGGTGGTGGCAGTCTCTCCCCTCGATGGACAGGGGCTGCCCTTCAGTGTCCAGGTTGAATCAGCCCTTGACTGCCCACGCTATTGCGCACGGCTGCTCAAAAACGTCCGCATCGCTCCTTCCCCCTGGTGGCTGCAGCAGCGCCTGCTGGCCGTGGGGATGCGGCCCATCAACAATGTCGTTGATGTCACCAACTATGTCATGCTTGAGTATGGCCAGCCCCTGCATGCCTTCGATTTCCAGAAGCTTTCCGGCGGCAGCATTGTGGTGCGGAAGGCGCGGAGTGGAGAAAAACTGACGACCCTCGACAATGTCGAGCGGACTCTTGACGAGGAAATGCTCCTGATCTGCGACGCGGAGAAGCCAGTGGCCCTGGCGGGCGTGATGGGCGGGACGAACTCCGAGGTCGATGCGAACAGCCACGAGATCCTTCTGGAAAGCGCCTGCTTTGCTCCCATCGGCATCCGTCGCACCGCCGGCAAACTCAACATGAGCACCGAGGCCTCCTACCGCTTTGAGCGGGGGGTGGATCCCCAGGCTTCCCCCCTGGCGCTGGCCCGTGCTGTTCAGCTCATCAGCGAATTGTGTGGAGGGGAGCCTGTCGCCGGTGGCGTGGATTTCCACGATGGCGTGGTGGCCCCGGCCCCGATCACCCTGCGGGTTGGGCGTACCTGTCGTCTCCTGGGCATGACCCTCACGGCCGAGGAGATTGCCGCAGCCTTGACAGGGATCGAAATCCAGGTGAAAAAAATCGACGCCGATACCCTGCGCATCACCCCGCCCAGCTTTCGCATGGATATCGAGCGGGAGGTCGATCTCATCGAAGAGGTGGCCCGCATCGTGGGCTATAATAATCTGCCCACCTCGCTGCCCCGCGTACCCATGAGTTTCCCGGAACGGGACCATCTGCGGGAAATGCGCGGGCGGGCTGCTGCCGCCCTGACGGCCCTGGGCTTTTCCGAGGCGATCAACTACAGCTTTGTCTCCCCTTTGCATTTTGACCAGCTCGGCCTTGCCGCGGACGCTCCCGACCGGCATACCGTTCGCCTCTTGAATCCGCTGGCCGAGGACCAGAGTGTCCTGCGCACCTCGCTGCTGCCGGGGCTGCTGGAGAATCTCCGCAGGAATCTGAGCTACCAGACCCTTGACGTCCGCCTCTTTGAGCTGGGTAAGGTCTTCCAGCCGCAGGGGGAGGCGCAGCCCTTGGAGCCCTTCCGGCTGGCCGGGGTACTCTCCGGCCGCCACAATCCCGGGGCTCCGCTTTTGTATGCCGGCGAGGAGTCCGTGGACATCTTCGACGCCAAGGGCGCCTTGACCCAGCTTTTCCAGACCCTTTGTCTTGAGGGGCTTCTCACCTGCGAAATGGCTGTCGGCCAGGAGCTGCCGTACGCGGAGCAGGGTACCGTGCTGGCAATCAAAGGCGGCGAAAAGACCATCGGCTGGTGCGGTTCTCTGGAGGGAAAAGTCCTGAAGGCATTCGGCATCAAGCAGAAGGTCTATTTCTTCGATCTTTCCCTCGATCTTCTCAGCCGTCTTTCCCCAGCCGTGCCGACCTTTGCGCCCTTGCCGAAGTTCCCTTACGTGAAATGGGATCTCGCCCTGATAGTTCCCGAGCGGGTTGCGGTCGGCGAGATGCTTGCGGCCATTGACGGCTGTGGAGAAGAGTTGATCGAAAAGACGGAAGTATTCGATGTCTTTCGCGGGAAAAATATCGCGCCGGGGAAAAAGAGCGTTGCGATTTCCGTCACCTACCGCGCCCTTGACCGCACCCTGGATGACGAGTCCGTCGGCAAGGTGCATCAGAAGATTATTGCTTTGCTGATCAGCCGTTTTAACGGTCAGTTACGAGAGGCTTAACCCGATGAAACGATCCAATCTCACCAGGAAGGAACTCGCGCAGCTCATCAATGAGAAGATCGGATTTTCTCAGCGCAGCGCCGGGGAACTGGTTGATACGGTTTTTGATGTGCTGAAGAAAACGCTGCTGAAGGGCGATTCCATCAAGCTGGTGCAGTTCGGGACCTTCACGGTCCGCAACAAATCGTCCCGGGTGGGCCGCAACCCCAGAACCGGAGAAACCATGGAAATTTCCAAGCGAAACATGGTATCTTTCAGGCCAAGCAAAGTGGTGCGGGAGAGGTTGAACAGCGAGTAAAGGGCTGATGTGATCGATTCATCGTGCAACAATCTGAAGGATGTCCCGGAAGAGAAGCCGACGGAAAACCTCTCCCAGCTTCCGGAAAAAAGATACTTCAAGATTGGCGAGGTGTGCGAGATCACCGGGGTCAAGCAGCATGTCCTGCGCTACTGGGAGGCGGAGTTCAAGGTGCTCGCGCCGGCCAGGACCCGCTCAAAACAGCGCCTCTATCGGCGGGAAGACGTTGAGAATGTCCTGCGGATAAAAAACCTCCTGAAGGAACGAGGATTCACCATTCAGGGGGCGAAGAAATTTTTATCCAAGGAAGAGGATGGCCAGCTTCCGGCGGCTCCCGCCGTCCCCGCCGATTTTCAGCTTCCTGCCGGCCATGGGCCCGACGCAATCGTGGCCGGAATCAAGGCGGAGCTCCTGACGCTGAAAAAGATGCTTGAAGGGTGAGTTCGCGGAGAGTCCGCCTTGACAGCCCCCCCTGGGCATGCTAAATAGGGGCAACTGTTTCACGCTTTGTTTTGCACATAATGGTCATCGGGATGTAGCGCAGTCTGGTAGCNNTCGAATCCTCTCATCCCGACCAGTTAAATCAAGGAGTTACGGGTTATCCGTAACTCCTTTTTTGTTGTTAGGGTGGCGTGGGGACAAATTGGGGTACAAATCCTGCGGCGGTTGGACGCGCAAAAAAACGTCTTGGGCGGGAAAAATGATCGCCAAAAGCCGCCGTGCCGGCCTTGCTGCGATCAGGCCGTAGCTGTCGCGCAACAAGGTCGGCAGGCGGCTGCCGCTGATAAGGTCACCCTCCTGCCCTGAATCTTCCGCAGTTCCTCATCCCGGCAAGCAATCTGCTGGGCTGGCGGCAGTTCTTAGCCGTTCCTCGATGTGTTTGGCGAGCCACTCTTCAACCTGAAGATCTTTGTACGCTTTTGCTATTACCCTTTTCGCCTGTCGTGAGAGCATTGCCCCAATCTCTGACTCTGCCAGCCAATTGAGGAAGACAAGCACAACCGTTTCGGCATCGGCCCCTTCATCCACCAGCAGGCGGAGGGCGTCTTGAGTTGCTGTCGGCAAAAGGGGCAGATTTATGTTCCTGGGTATAACTCCTGCCGCCAGGCTCATGTCGAGCAGTTCGACAAAAGCCCTCATTGCCGAGTCTGCTTGCTGGCCAGATCTCCATGCCCCCTCTAGTGCTTGCAGGTCTTCCTCGCCGAAGAACCTTGCCAGTCTCTCCCTTCTTGCGGAGTTGTTGCGGAGGATGCGAGATTTTGAGCGGCCAGGTCGCGACCTGTTCTCCCTGGTTATACAATGATAACACTCGTGGTTGTCCGCCACTCTCTTAATCACACACCCGCTCCAGCCTGCTGCCATCATCTGCGGGACTGTGTGGAGCGAGGGCAGGGTGGTGGCCTTTTGGCCTTCTGCGCGAACCTCTATGGCCAGATAATGGGTCCAGCGGCTTACCAGTTGATATTTCATCGCCAGATCCTGGCCGGTCCCTTCTTCGCTGATTTCCCGGAGCTTGAGTGCCGCAGCCATTCTCGCGATAACCTGTTCGTCATCGGGGCCGGCCTCGCACGGACCAATCACGGCCCTGACAATGTGTTCGCTGTTGTCTGGCAGGGATATTTTCATCTGGATCTCGCCCGCGGGTGGTTCGGCAAACCAGGCGAAAATATTGCAGGTATCGCCATCGTAAACATATGTGAGCGCGGCCGGGAAGGCGCTCAGAGGCTCGGCCGGCCAGGTCATTTCATTTTTCTTGGCGCGCGGGGTGCCGATGCGTTTGAAGTGCCGATGGATGCGGTCAGCCATGTTTTCGTTGGGCGAGACAAGTTCACAGGCCCCACCTGTGCGTTCGGCCAGGGTTTTGACAAAGGCTTCCGATACGGCGCAGCCGACGCCGACGGTAAAAAATCGGTGCCCTCCTTCCAGGGCATTGGCGACAACTTCCTCCCACCCCCAGACCTCCCCATCGGTAATGAGCAGTATGTCCTGCTGGATCTGTTCCGGGCAATGAAACCTTGCCGCCATCTCAATGGCTTGCCCGATCTCGGTTCCGCCCATGTTCGCATCCATGTTTTTGAGGAAACCCCGGGCATGGGCGACAGCCTTGCTGTCGGCTTTCGTCTGCGCGTCGAAGAGTGGGGTGGCGCTGCTTCCGAAGGCAACGATATTGAACCAGTCCTGAGGTCTCAGTTCATCCAGGATCCGCAATAAAGCCTCCCGGGCCTGGGCGATGGAGTCTCCGCTCATGGAACCCGAGCAGTCGACAACGATCTTGATGCTGCGCGGGGTCAATTCTTCTTTGATGGCGAATTGCGGCTGGAAGCTGCCCCAGACTATATAATGATCCCCATCCTTTTCCATTCTCGCAGTAGCGGCCCCCTGGTGCGCCTTTTTGATGGCGATGATCAGGTCCCGGTCCATGAAGGCGGCATTCCGCGCAAGCCCAATTACGCTCTCTTCGCCGGTTTCCTTGCGCGCTACCGTGATTTCATGACTGGGAGAGGTTATGCTCATCCCGGCCATGCTCCCGGTAATCACCAAGTCAAAGGCAAAGAGATTTTCAGCCAGGAGGGAGGTTTCCGGTTCCTGGTGCGGGGCGAGTCCGGCTTTCGCCGCAGACCCGTAACGGGGCGCTATGGTTGTCGGCAGGTGATAGCGGAGGGTATCCCGCTGCCAGCGATGGAACATGCCGTAGCGGATCCTGATTTGCGCTTTCTCGCCGGGAAGGAGGTTGCCGACATTCATGGTATAGATGCCCGGTTGCGTATTTTGCAGCATAACCGGCGCGTCTCCATCGGTAATCGCTTCCTCGTAATTGTTTTCCGCCTCCTGTTTCGGCAGCACAGTTCCCTGGAGGGTCTTTTCCCCCAGGGTGACAGTCACCTCCAGAAGTACGGCATCGAGCGGCAGGGGAAAGGTGTAAACGACTTCCATGTTTTCTGTGCTGGGATTGCGGTATGACTGCGTGATGCTGGTAAGGGAGAGGGTATCCCGCATTTCGGTGTGAACCTGAATTCCTTCAAAAATTGGCTGAATTTCTCCCTGACCTTTCAACTCGGAAAATATCTCACTCTTCATGGCACCCTCCGTTCAATTCGTTTGCAATCGCCATAACCCTTCGACAGAGTTCCCGAACCTGCTCCGGAGACATGCCGGCAGATTTTGGTTCCAGGTGGATTTCCACCCCTTCTTTGATGTAAAGCCTGCTCCAGACCTCCAGATCGCCAGGTCTCCGTCCCCGGGGGGGCGGTGTGTGGCCCGGGTCATGCTCTCCCGCAAAGAGGAGCTCCCGGATTCTTTCCAGCGACAGCCCATCTCTCTGCCACTTGCGAATGGCAAGCAGTTGCTCAAGTTGCTTCTTCGTGTAGTAGGCGCCTTTGCGGGATCCTTCCGGCGGGCTGACCAGTCCTTTCTGGATGTAGTAGCGGACCGTCCTGCCCGGCAGATCCACAAGGGCGCAAAGCTCATTGAAAGTGTATTTTTCCATGTGTGCCTCCTCTGGGCTTTTATATAACACCTAAAGTGTAAAATACAAGTGTAAAATAAAAAATATTTTAAAAAATCAGCGCAAAGGCGAAGAGGCGGGGCTTGCGGGCGCAATCCCTTCTGGGGGGGAGGGCAAGGGCAGTCGGCAACGGCGGATGAGTAAAAAAATATGGGAAATCAGGCTGTTGGTTCTTGTTTCCCCTTGTTTCCTTTCCTGCTGTTGTCCGCAGCTGTCAGGAGCAAAAATGGTTGTAATCACCGAATGGGGAAGCTAGGCCGGAGTGAGAGGGTGGCGCCGCTTCTGTCAGGCGCCTTGAAAAGGGCGTTTTCTTGTCATCCGCCTTATTCGCAAGGGGGGAAGGAAATGGTGCTTGATAATGATTTTATGAAATGGGCGTTCTTTTATATGGTGCTGTATCTCATTTTTGTCAGGAAAAAACTACATCAGTCCCTGAAAATTCCCGTTGCAGTCCCCCTCCAGTCTCCCCTAGGCGCGCCGATGTTATGCAGCGAGCAACCGACGCTGCAACAGTGTCTGCATGTCGCGGCGACCGTCGGCAATCACCATGACATAGACATTTTCGGTCATGACCCGGTAGATGATGCGGTAGGACTTGAAAAATATCTCACGATACTCGCGAAGCCCGACGGCCAGCAGCTCCTTTGGGTAGGCTCCCCGTTCCGGATTTTCAGAGAGGCTCGAAAATGCCTTCTCTATATGGTCGAGAACGTAATCCGCCTTTCCCGGCGCGTCGTGAGATTCAATGTAGTCGTGCAACTCTTCCAGGTCCCGAGCCGCATCGTCAGTCAGAAATACCTGGAAGGTCATCAGCGACTCTTTCTCCGGTCTCGAAGCCGCTGAATGACATCACCGGCGGGTTGGAGCTTGCCCTCCTCGACCTGACGCAAACCGAGCGCGAGAATCTTCAGAAGAGCCATAGTCTCCTGGGTTTGCTCATAACTTTCGATGTCCTGCATCACGACCTTGGCTTCGCCATTCTGGGTAATAACCAGGGGTTCGCCTCGCCCCGACAGGTTGCGCACGATTTCTGCGGCATGGGCTTTCAGGTAACTGATGGGCTTGATTTGACTTGATAGTTTCATAATGCCTCCCCAGTGAGACCAAATATAGTCATCAAACAGGTCAGTGGTCAATCTGAAAAACTCTGGCTGGCTTTGCGGCCGCCGAGTTTCTTCATCCAGCTACTCGGGCAGGTCGGCAACGAGACCACCATCTCATGGGCTTTCTTGGGTCGTAATCCCTTCTGTAATCAGGTCAATCGGTACCCAGGGCACTTACGGGTGCATACGACCGCAATAGTTGGCTCGTCGTAATCCCTTCTGTAATCAGGTCAATCGGTACAGTGACGCTGTAACCCAGGTGGCCATAGATCGACAGCGTCGTAATCCCTTCTGTAATCAGGTCAATCGGTACGGCAGGTCTGCAAAGGGCGACAAGGTGAAGTCAAACCCGTCGTAATCCCTTCTGTAATCAGGTCAATCGGTACAAAACCGGCGAAGGAGAAAACATGAAAGTGAAGATTTTGTCGTAATCCCTTCTGTATTAACCAGTGCATAAGTTAGCGAACATTTCCACCCCCTTGATTATGGGGTGTCTGAAGAACGAGACCACTTTCTCGGGGAGGGCGGCAAGCGAGCTCAGGATGTACATCACTCGCGCTTTCAGATCCCCGAGATTGGTCAGAGACTGGCGGCCGATTTTATGATTTTTCAGGTAATTCCAGACAAGTTCATCCGGGTTCAGCTCGGGAGAGTATGGCGGCAGGTAGAACAGCTTCAATTTACCTTCCGTGGAAGCGACAAACTTCTGCACCTCTGCCGACCGATGCACCGAATGCCGGTCAACAATCAGGTAAACTGGATGG